>JAYWEM010000140.1:0-18145 GCA_043779265.1 bacterium
GGTCGTTCAGTGCCATGGCCTCATCCTCGTGGTGACGTCACGGCCCTCGTCGGGACGGCATCCTGCCGGTCCCTCGAGCCAGACGCGATGATCGGTCAGCGCTGCGGAGCCAGGTCCCAGCGCCATTGGAGCGTCAAGGTCGTGTAGCGATCGACGCGCGAGAACTCGATGTCGCGCGCCGACATCACCCGGTGGTAGCGCGCGACGGCCGCGAGGCCGTGTGCGCCGGTCAGCGGCCACACGGCCGCTCCCCCGAGCGTGAAACCCACGGCGCTCGAGGCCGATTGCGTGCGTCCGCGCACGTCGGCCTCCTCGCGCCAATAGCCGAACTCACCCAGGGCATCGAGCCCGAGCCGGCCCCAGTGGGTGACCTCGGCGCTGCCGCTCCATGCCGCCCCATACGTCCAGCGGTGCCCCTGAACCACGGCGCCGAGGTCGGTGCCGTCATTGGGGTCGAGCAGTCGCGTCTCGTCGGTTCCCAGGTCGTCCGCGAACAGGCGGAAGCCGAAGCCGAAACGCTCGGTCACCGAGTAGTTCAGCCCGGCCGCGAGCGACACTCCCCCACCGCCCGGCTCGCCCGTGACCGATCCCGCTGATCCCGCCGCGAGACGCAGTTCCGGACGCGGCCACTCCGCCTGCGCCGGCGAACCGGCGAGGAGGAACGACAGGGCGAGCATGATCGCAGGGAATCGCGCCATCAGACGTCGAGGTTCTTCACGGCGAGGGCATTCTCCTCGATGAAGGCGCGGCGCGGTTCGACGTGCTCGCCCATCAGGATGGTGAAGATGCGATCGGCCTCGACGGCATCGTCGAGCGTCACGCGCACGAGCGTGCGAGTCTCCGGGTTCATGGTGGTGCGCCACAATTGGTCCGGGTTCATCTCGCCAAGGCCCTTGTAGCGCTGGACCATCACGTTCTTCTTGCCGATCCGTGCAATGGCCTCATCGCGCTCGCGGTCGTCGTAGCAGTAGATCTCCTCCTTGCCCGCCTTGACGAGGTAGAGCGGCGGCTGCGCGATGTAGACGTGCAGCGCCTCGACGAGCGGGCGCAACTCGCGGAAGAGGAACGTGAGCAACAGCGTGCGGATGTGCGCACCATCGATGTCGGCGTCAGCCATCAGGATGATCTTGTGATAGCGCAGACGGGTGATGTCGAACTCGTCCTTCACGCCGGCACCGAGCGCCGTGATGATGTTGCGGATCTCCTCGTTCGCGAGGATCTTGTCGATCCGGGCCTTCTCGACGTTCAGGATCTTGCCGCGAATCGGCAGGATCGCCTGGAAGCGCCGATCGCGGCCCTGCTTGGCCGAACCACCGGCCGAGTCACCCTCGACGATGAAGATCTCGCAATCCTTCGGATCGTCGAACGCGCAGTCGGCGAGCTTGCCGGGCAGCGAGCCGCCATCGAGGATCGTCTTGCGGCGGGCGAGATCGCGCGCTTTGCGAGCGGCCTCGCGGGCACGCGCCGCCTGCACCATCTTGTCCACGATCTTGCGTGCGACCGCCGGATTCTCCTCGAAGAACTCGCGGAGCCCCTCGCCCGTGACGCTCTCGACCGCGCCCTTGATCTCGCTGTTGCCGAGCTTGGTCTTGGTCTGCCCCTCGAACTGCGGGTTCTGCATCTTGATCGAGACGACCGCGGTCAGGCCCTCGCGCACATCCTCACCCGTCACCTCGGCCTTGACGTTCTTGGTCAGGCCCTCTTTGGCGGCGTAGTTCGTGAGCGTGCGGGTCAGCGCCGCGCGGAAGCCACCGACGTGCGTGCCGCCTTCGATGGTGTTGATGTTGTTCACGAACGACAGCAGCGTTTCCGCGTAGCTGCCGTTGTACTGCAAGGCGACCTCGACTGAGACATTGTCACGCTCGCGCGAGAAGAACACCGGCTTGCTGTGCAGCGTGTCCTTGTTCGCATTCAGGTACTTGACGTACTCGCTGATGCCGCCCTTGAACTGATAGTCGATGCTCTTGTCGGTTCGCGTGTCGCGCAGGTGGATCGTGAGGCCGCTGTTGAGGAACGCGAGTTCGCGAAGGCGCGACGCGATCGTCTCGTAGACGTACTCGGTGGACTCGAAGATCGTGCTATCCGGCTTGAACCGGACCGTCGTGCCCGAGCCCTTGAGCTTCTTGTCGGCGGCCTCCGTTGCCATCGGGGCCTGCGGCGTGCCGCGGCGGTACTCCTGCGAATGGAGCTTGCCGTCGCGCAGCACCTCGACGCGGCACCACTCACTGAGGGCGTTGACGACCGAGACGCCGACGCCGTGCAGTCCACCCGAGACCTTGTAGCTCTCGCTGTCGAACTTGCCGCCGGCATGCAGCGTGGTCAGCACGACTTCGAGTGCGGGCTTCTGGGTGGTCGCGTGCAGGTCGGTCGGGATACCGCGACCGTTGTCGCTGACGCTCACGCTACCGTCTTGCTCGACGGTGACGGTGATGTCGTCGCAGTAGCCGGCCAGCGCCTCGTCCACCGAGTTGTCCACCACCTCCCAGATCAGGTGGTGCAGACCGCGCGCGCTGATGTCGCCGATGTACATGGCGGGGCGCTTGCGCACGGCCTCGAGACCCTCGAGTACGGTGATGCTCGTCGCGTCGTAGTGATGACCCTTGCGGTCCTCGGTCAACGTGGCCTCTCCTTCGTTCTCACTCACCGCTGGCTCCTTCCGCGGGCCAACACCAGTCGGACGTCGCGGATGACGCCCCCTCCCGCATGTTGGTCAAGTCGTCGCACGAGTTCTCGCTTGAGAAAGCCGAGTTCGTGCATCCAGGCCGATCCCTCGACCTCCACTGTCAGTGTGCCGTCGCGGAACGAGGTCGCGCGGCTATGGCTCGCGATCCGCTCCCCCGCGACTTCGGGCCACCATTCGAGGGCTCTCCACCCCTTCGCAGTCTCCTCCAACCCCATCTGCTTCATGAGGGACGGAAGGATCGCCGCGAGTGATTCCATGCTCACCCGACCGCGTCGGGCAGACGGAGCGGCATGATCAGGCAGAGGAGATCCTCCTCGGCCTGCGACAGCGCACCGACGGGTTCGATCACTCCCGCCGAGAGCGCGGTCTTGAAGCGCACCGTGATCTTCTCGGTCGGAAGGCTGCGGAGGATCTGAAGGAGGTAGCGGGCGTTGTACCCGATCTCCATGTCCTCCCCGGCGTACTCGGCTTCGACCGTCTGTTCGCCAGCGCCGTAGTCCGCCGTCGCCGAGGAGACGGCGAAGCGGCCACCCCGAAGCGAGAAGCGCACCTGGTTGGTGTTGCTGTCGGCGTGTGAGGCGACCAGATCGACCGCATCGACGACATCCGTGCGCATCAGGATGAGTGAGCGCGGATTGTCCTTCGGGATGACCTGCTCGTAGTTCGGATACGGCCCCTCGATGAGACGGGCCGAGACCTGCACCTGGTACTCGCCGACGCGCGTCGAGAACCCGATGTGGTTCTTGCCATCGGCGATCCGGATATCGACTGGGCTCGTGGCCTCCTGCGCGAAGCGGCTCACCAGATACAGCACGCGTCCGGGGACGATCACGCCGTCCTTGGTCACTTCGCCGAACGCGCCCTTGCGGGTGGCCCGCGCGAGACGATGACCATCGGTGGCGACGAACGTGAGGCTCTTGCCGCCGCCCTGGATCAACACGCCCTGCAACTGCGGCCGCGCCGCTTCGTCGGACACCGCATAGGCGGTCCGCTCGATCAGGCGGGCGATCGCGTCGCCCTCGAGCGAGATGATCGCCTCGCCCTTGAGTTCGGGGACACGCGGGAAGTCCTCCGCCATGGGCGTCGGGAAGCGCGACCAGCCCTTGCCGTCACCGTAGCGCGCCTCCAGCTGCCGACCATCGTGCGCGAGGGTGATGGCGCCTTTCGGCATCTTGCGCAGCACATCGTTGAAATGCCGCGCCACAACGGCGATCCGGCCGGGAGTCCGCACTTGGGCTGGGACTCGGACCGAGGTCGTCACGTCGAGGTCGGTGCCCGTCACACGCAGGCTGTCGGCTTCGGCCTCGAGCAATACGCAATTCAGGAGGGGCTGAGTGCTTTTCTGCTGAACCGATCCGAGGGCGCGGCCGACCGCGAACGCGAGGTCGCCCTGCTGGATGGTGAGGTCCATGACGTCACTCCCTGACACTTGGGAACTGCATGTCCGGCTGCGGCTTCCGAGGCCACTCCGGGTCCCTCGGGGGGCTCGTTCGGAAGGCCGCTGCATTCTAGGTTCCACCCCCATCGGTGGCAAGGTTCTTCACCGTCCTCAGGGAGCCTTCTAATTCGTTCTCGGATAGATAATTAAGAGCTAGTAGTAGTAGGCACCGTTGGGGGTGTGGAGGAGCGTGGATAGATGGGGTTCATCTTGTTGTGCCACAACATTTTGAAGTGGCCATTCCGGCTGTGGAGCGTTGGGTGGTCCATGAACACCGCTCCCCAGCGCCGCGACGACCGATCCAACACTCCCCATTCCTCCACAGTCCGTCCACCGTTCAAGCGGATGCGAGAGTGGCGATCAAACCGTCCACTCGCTGCCGGAATGAGTCCTCCTGGTGCATGCGCCGACCGACCTGATTGCACGCGTACAACACGGTCGAGTGGTCGCGCCCTCCGAACACCCGTCCGATCTCGGCGAACGAGAGCTCGGTGAGCTGGCGCATGAGGTACATCGCCACTTGCCTCGGCTGGGCCACGGTCTGGGTGCGCCGCGGGCCCATCAGGATCTCGGGCCGGATGCCGAATCGCTCGGCCACCAGGGAGACGATGCGCTCCGGCGTCGTCGAGTCGGGCTCGGCGTGCACGTAGTCGGTCAGCACCTCCTCGGCGAGCCGCAGGTCGATGTTCTGGTGCGTCAGCGACGAGACGGCGAGCAGCCGCACGAGGCAGCCCTCCAACTCGCGCACGTTGCCCCGGATGCGATCGGCCATCATCAGGAGCACATCGTCGATGACCTGGGCCGTCGCTCCCTCCTGCTCGCAGCGCTTGCGCAGGATGGCGATGCGCGTCTCGAGGTCGGGCAGCTTGATGTCCGCGATCAATCCCTGGTTGAAGCGCGAGATGAGGCGCTCCTCGAGCCCCTCGAGGTCCTTGGGGGCCTTGTCGGCCGTCACCACGACCTGCTTGTGGGCATCCCGCAGGGCATTGAACGTGTAGAAGAACTCCTCCTGCGTGCTCTCCTTGCCCGCCAGGAACTGGATGTCATCGATCAGCAGCACGTCGACGTTGCGGTACTTGTTTCGGAACGCGAGCGTCTGTCCGTGCTGGATCGCGTAGATCATCTCGTTGGTGAAGCGCTCCGCCGGGACGTAGTGCACCCGCGTGTCCGGGCGGTTCTCCTTCACGGTGTGGCCGATGGCGTGCAGCAGGTGCGTCTTGCCCAGCCCTGAGCCGCCGAAGATGAAGAGCGGGTTGTAGACCATTCCGGGTGTGCATGAGACCGCCTGGCAGGCGGCATGCGTGAAGCGGCTGCTGCCACCGACGACGAACGTGTCGAACACCAGGCGCGGGTTCAGCTGGCTGTCGAACCAGTGCCGGGTCGTATCGCGCGGAGGTTCGCCCGCCGCGACCGCCGGCCCCTTCACCGGGGGCGTGACTCCCGGTGGGGCGGCGGTGCGAACCACGGGCCGTGCGTCCACCGCCTGAGTCGGGGGCGGCAGCGCGACGGGCTCGCGCGGCGAGAAGCGGATGTCGGGGCAGACCCCGAGCACGTCGGCGAGCGCGTGCCGCAGGGTGGTCAGGTGGTGCTCGTGGATCCAATCGACGAAGAAGGCGTTCGGCACCTCGAGGTCTACCAAACGCGGACCCATCTCGCGGGCCACGATCGGCGTGAACCAGGTGTCGAATGCCTGCGCACTGCTGAGACGGGACTGCACGCAGAGGAGAACCTGCTCCCAGAGACGGGACGTCTCCTCCGCGGGGACTGGCTGGACGGCCATGGTCGCGATCCTTGCCCAAGAAGGTTCACACTTCTCCACAGGGTTCGAGGTGCCGAGAGCGTTGCTCTATCGAGGCCGCGGGCCCAGTGGGGGGGGGCTGCTGTGGAAATCTCCCACCACACTTCTCCACATCCAGTGGAGAGGTTGTAACGTGAAGCGCTGCAGCGATTAACTGGCTCCGTTCGGTTGACTTCCCAACACGTTCTCCACAGTGGAGCGATCGGAAGCGAGATGCAGGGGAGAGGCGGTCCTTGGAGGGCCCCGGGGGGAGTCCTACAAGTTGTTGCAGCCCTTCGTGATGGAGGCCAGCTCCGGGGGGGTGGCCAGGGGCCCGTGGATCGGGGCTCCTCGAGGGGCTGAGGAAGCTAGCATCGGCGGGGTGGGCCCACAAGACCCTTGTCAACCCGCTGCACGACATGGCGTTACCGGCCTCTATCCACAGGCTGTCCGGAGCGCCGTTGCGGCCGTCGGTGCAACGCCTTGCTAGAACGGAAGATTGACCCCCAGCATCAGCGCGAGATCGTCTCGGAACGCGTCACCGAGATTGAGCTGAACCTCGCCCACGAGGCGCAGCCCCGGGTTCATCGCCCAGTCCGCCCCGATCCTCACCGGGACCGAGACGTCGTTGCGGTCCTCGTCGTTCACATCGAATCGGCTCATGAGCAGCCCGAGCCCGACGTAGGGCATCAGCTTCTGCCCGCTTGCCAGCTCGATGTTGCGGCTCACCACCACCACAGGACCCACGGCGACACTGGTGAAGTCCTCGGCGGTATCCACGCCGAGCGCCGCTCCCAACGAGACATCGAAGGGCGAGGACTCGTTCGCCGACATCACCCGCCCCTTGAAGTCGACGCCGAGGCGCAGCGACGTGCGCGAGGCCGAACCGACATCATTGCGGACCAATCCGCCCTGGAACCCGAAGTCGATCTCGGGATAGAGGCTCAACCGCAGCTGGCCCATGGCGCCGAGCGCGTCCTGGGAGAGCACGACATAGCCGCCGGCGAGATGGCCGTTCATGGGGAGCGGGGTCGCGCCGGTCGTCTGACCGAACACGAACGCGGAGGCTGGGGCGGGCGCGAGCAGCACGCCGAGCACAGCCGCGAGGAGCGCAGAGCGCATCACGGGTTCTCCTTCCTGGAGCCGAATCGGGGAGCATCCATCCTGGACGCTGCGAGTGCACAAGGTCCCCGAGCGTTGCCCGCATCGTCAAGCGAGCTTGCCTCGATCGCCCGCTGCGTGGTCCTCTCGGGGGATGCGACTCCTCAGCGATTTCGATGGCGTCTGGACCCACCCGCGCGATGAGGCGGTGGCCCAAGGCGAGATTCTCGACGGCAGTCTCGTGGATTGGATCGACCCCGCACTTCGCAGCGACGCGAAGGCCGGGCTCGCCTACATGCGTCGCGAAGTTCGGGCCAACCCCGGCCGATACGGCTGGGCCCCCGGCGGTCGCCTGACGACCTTCGCCGACGAGGACCCCTTCGCCGAGCACAGCGGGTTGCTCCACTACCTGCACCTCCATGCCGAGGAGGATCCGGTCGTCGACGCACTGCTCGCGGCGATCCGCGAGCATGGGCACGACTCGCTCGACAGCTTCGGCGGATGGACCCACAAAGAGGGCGTCCAGAAGGTCGAGGCCGCTCGTGGACCGGCGATCCTGGCCGCCGCGGCCGATGCCGGGCGCACGCTCCTGGCCGGTGGCGTCGAGATCGTGCTGGTCTCCAACTCGGGAACCGACAAGCTCGTGCGCTGGTTCACGCACGCCAAGGTGCCCAACACCGTGCACCCGGAGCGACCCGAGGGGTCGCTGTGGCTGAGGGGCGGTGCGCGCAAGTTCATGTTGGAGCCCGACGCGAGCCACCTGCTCAAGATGGGCGACATCGAGATCGAGACGCGGCGGCCGTTCTACGAGGAGATCCTGCGCGAGGAGATGCCGCAGGCGGTCGTGGGCGATGTGTTCTCGCTCGACCTCGCGCTTCCGCTCCAGCTCAAGCGCACCGAACCGGCGTGGCGCGACGTGCGGCTCTTCTGGCTGGCGCGCGACTACGCGAGCCCGATGATCCGCCGCGCGCTCATGGCGCACGCGCCCGAGGTCGAGATCATCGAGGATGGCCTCGAGGGCGTCGCGTCGCGGATCAAGCAGGGCTGATCGGCGCCGCGGGTCGTTGGCGTGTGAAGAACGCCGAGGCCCAGGCCATCCGATCGCGGAATCCGAGTCGGCGATACGCCGCGAGCGCCGGCGCATTGAAGTCGTTGACGAACAGACACACCTCGCGCGAGCGCAGCAGCAATCGTCCACACAGCTCGCCCAACGCGCGCGTCGCAATGCCGTGGCCGCGATGCTCGGGGGCCGTCCACACGCCGCTCACCTGGGCGGCATCCGCGGTGAGCGCGCTCACGCTGGCGCGGAACACGAGACCGCGAGCGTCGCGCCAGACGTAGGTGAACCCATCGCGGCAGTCCTCCTCGACGCGGCGGGCATAGGCCACCGCATCGATCTCGCGCGGATCCTCGAGCAACTCCTCCGCTCGCAACGCCGCTCCGCTCGCATAGAGGAGTGCGTAGTCCTCGCGCCTCGCGGTCCGCAGCTCGGGAAGCGGCTCCATGGCCTGCCTCGCCTCTCGCGACAGCGACAGATAGCGCTGGCGACGTTCGAGCCGCGGCGGGAGGGAGGCGCCCGGGAAGCCCTCCCGCAGCCAGCCGACCGCCTGCTCGGGCCCGATCACCTGGAAGCGAGGCGGCAGCAGGTCGAGCCGCGTGGTCGCCGTGACGCCGAGTGCGCGCAAGCCCTCTTCGTCATCGCCGAACGGGAGCACGGCGCCCGAGCCCGCTCCCAGATGGACGAGCGCCGTGAGTCGACCCGCCCGCCTCGCCCCGTACCACTCGTCTCGCGGCTTCGCGAGCGCGTCGCGCAGGATGAGCGCGAGCAGGTACACGTTGACCACCGGGTCGTCATCGAGGAAGCAGATCGCCTCCGGCACGTCGAACGGGCCGAGGCGGTCGATGGTCAGCGGTGGCGTGGCGGGGTCGGCGGTCATGTCAGGGCTCCCGAGCGAGCGACGAATCTACGCGGCCCGGGGCGTCGAGGCGAGTCCCGATTCCGTGTGCGGCGCTTGGTTCGTCACGAGGGCCCCCGTAGCATGCGACTCGGGAGGGTGCCGTGGCCGAGACCGTGCTGGTGATCGAAGACGAGAAGGAGATCCGCGACCTCCTTCGCTACAACCTCACGCGTGCCGGATTCCAGGTGGCCGAGGCGGGCGATGGCGAACAGGGGCTGCGGCAGGTGTTCGCCGAGCGGCCGGATGCGCTCGTGCTGGACCTCATGCTGCCGGGACGCAGTGGGCTCGAGATCCTGCGCGAGGTGCGATCCGAGCCACTGACGCGCGATCTGCCGGTGATCGTGCTCACCGCGCGCGCGACCGAGATGGACCTGTTACTCGGCTTCGAACACGGCGCCGACGACTACCTGACCAAACCATTCAGCCCTCGCGAGTTGGTCGCTCGCCTCCAGGCCCTGCTCCGCCGTGCCGGGGCCGGCCGATCCGATGTCGCGGTCGTGCAGGGCTCGCTGAGCGTGGATCCCGGCTCGCGCGAGGCGTCGTTCGAGGGCCAAAGGCTCTCGCTCACGCCGCTCGAGTTCGACCTGTTGAGCTTCCTCGTCCGTCATCCGGGCCGCGTGCTGTCGAGAGAGGAGTTGCTGCGCAAGGTGTGGGGCTATGACTTCCTCGGCGAGACGCGCACGGTGGATGTGCATGTGCGCCGCTTGCGCATGAAGCTCGGCGAAACGCATCCGCTGATCGAGACCGTGACCGGGGCAGGCTACAAGTTCGTTCCCCCCGTGGCAGCGCAGGGCTGAAGCATGGCTCTCTCGCTGCGTGCCCGACTGACGCTCTCGCACGGCATCGTGGTCGTCGCCGTTGCCGCGGCGCTCACGCTGCTGGCGCTGCGGGCGGAGTGGCGCTGGTTGGCCCAGTGGCCCGACCCCGCCCAGCCGCGGCCGGCCCTCGCGCCCTATCTGCTGGACTCGCTGGTGGCCGCGCTGGGGGTGGTCGTCGCCGGACTGCTCGTCGTGCTCTCGCTCTCGGGTCGCCTCGCGCGGCGCGTTCAGGCACTCGAGCGCGTGGCGCGCGGCATCGGTCGAGAGGGGCTGTCGCCGCGCGCGGTCGAGGCGCCCGCTGACGAGCTCGGGCAACTCGGGCGCGCCCTGAACGAGATGGAGCGCGAGATGAGTGCGCGACTCGAAGCGCTGGAGCGCGAGCGCGACGGTCGCGAGCGGATCCTGGCGCACATGCACGACGGTGTCGCGCTCATCGATGGCGCGGGGCGCGTCGTGCACGTGAATCGCCGGCTCGCCCTGCTCCTCGACGCATCGAGGCCGGCCGAGCCCGGCATGCTGTTCCAGGAGTTCGCGCGCGTGCCCGATCTGGACGTGTTCCTCGAAGAGGCACGCCGCGACGGCCAGGCCGTGGAGCGCGAAGTGCGGCTGTGGTCGCCGCGGGCGCGGACGTTGCGCGTCACCGCCACGCCGCTCGGCGGCGGGCCCCCGGTCCCGGTGCTCCTCGTGCTGCATGACCTGACGGAGGCCGAGCTGCTGCAGCGACAGCGCCAGGACTTCGTCGCCAATGTCTCGCACGAACTGCGGACGCCACTGACCTCGCTGCGCGGTTATGCTGAGACGCTGCTCGAGGGCGGCCTCGAGGATGCCGAGCATCGCGAGGGGTTCGTGCGCGTGATCCGCGATCAGGCGGCGCGGCTCCAGGCGCTCGTCGAGGACCTGCTGGTGCTGGCCGATCTCGAGCGACCGGATGCGACGCCGCGGCGCGAGCGCTTCGACCTTCGCGATGCGGTCGAGCGCCAGGTCGCGGTGCTACAGGGGGCGGCGAAGTCGAGTGGCCTGTTGCTCGAACTGGCTCCCGGCGGTTCAGTCTGGCTGGATGGCGACCGCATGCAGCTCGAGCAAGCGGTCGCGAACCTGCTCGACAACGCGATCAAGTACACCGAGAAGGGGAGCGTGTCGGTGAGGCTCGGCACGAATGAGTCGAAGGCGTGGTTCGAGGTGAAGGACTCGGGCCCCGGGATCCCGGCCGAGGATCAGCCGCGCGTCTTCGAGCGTTTCTATCGCGTGGACAAGGCCCGCTCGCGCTCCAAGGGCGGTACCGGGCTCGGGCTCTCGATCGTGAAGCACGCGATTCAGCTGCACGGCGGCGATCTCTCGCTCGTCAGTGCCCCGGGCGCCGGCTCGACGTTCCGATTCCAGATCCCGCTGGAGTCCCCACCTGCGGCTCGCTGACCTCCCGCGAGGGAATGGCCGGCGTTTGTCACAGGATGGAAACCTCCCGGCGATGCTCCGGTAACCTCGTGTGCGGCATCATGGCCCAAGAACGGGAGGGATCCATGACTCGAGGGAATCGAATCACGGTGGGGTTGCTCGGGATCACGCTGGCGCTCACGCTCGTGCAATGCGGCGGGTCGCGGCGCAGCGCGGTCACGCTGAAGGGCTCCGACACGATGGTGATCCTCGGCCAACGCTGGGCCGAGACCTACATGGCGTCGCACCCGGGTGAGGTCATCCAAGTCACCGGCGGCGGCTCGGGCACCGGTATCGCTTCGCTCATCAACGGGACGACGCAGATCTGCCAATCGTCTCGTCCGATGAAGCCCGACGAGCGCCGCCTGCTCGCCGAGAAGTACGGACAGGAGCCGATCGAGATCGTCGTGGCACGCGACGGCGTCACGATCTACGTGCACGAGGACTGCGCGGTGCGCGAGTTGACGCTGGCACAGGTGCGAGCCGTGTACGACGGTTCGGTGCGCAACTGGAGCGCGCTCGGCGGACCCGATGCGCCCATCATCCCGTACAGCCGCGAGAACAACTCGGGCACCTACGCCTACTTCAAAGAGCATGTGCTCGATGGCGGCGACTTCGCAGCGGACGTGCAGACGCTTCCCGGCACGGCCGCTGTCGTGAATGCGATCACGCAGGATGTGCGGGGCATCGGCTACGGCGGCGATGCCTACGCCAAGGGCGTCCGCATGGTCGCGCTCAAGGCGGACGCGGCCTCGGCGGGTTCGCTGCCGAGCGACTCCACGATCGCGAACGGCAGTTACCCGCTGACGCGGCCGCTCTACTTCTACCTGCGGGCCGCGGCCGAAGGCGAGGTCCAGGCCTTCATCGACTTCTGCCTCTCCGCCGAGGGCCAGCGCGTGGTGCGCGAGGTCGGCTACTTCCCGATCCGATGAGCTCGGCGGGCATTCGGTTGCTGTCGCTTGCACTGATCGCCACACTCGCGAGCCTGGTCCCCGCGGGCGCGGCCGCCGGGGCCACGGATTCGACGGCGGCCTCGGAGCTCATCACAAGGAGCGAGGTTCGCGCGATGCTCGACTCGCTTGCCGAGCGGGTGCGCGACCGTCGAACGGATGCCGCGCCGCGACCGTCGTACGGGCTGTCCGGTTATGTGCAGGCGCGGTTCGAGTGGGGCGAGGCCAGCTCCGATACGGTTCGCGTCAGCGGTTCTCCGCCGACCGCGAGCGTGGCGAATGTCTCTCGGTTCTACGTGCGCCGTGGCCGGGTCAAGCTGACAGCGGACCCCTCACCGCGCACGCGCGTGGTGCTCTCGGTGGACGGCAGCCAGGATCGGATGGTTCGCCTCCTCGACGCCTATGTGACGATCAAGGAAGGGTGGACGGGTCGCCAGGCGCATCAGCTGACCGTCGGGCAGTTCGACGTGCCGTTCGGGTTCGAGATCGAACGCAGCTCCTCGCGCCGCGAACTCCCCGAGCGCTCGCGCGCCGAGAACGTCCTGTTCAGCGGCGAGCGGGATCGGGGAATCAAGCTGGAGGGTCAATGGACACCGAGGCTCCGCACGGTGGTCGCGCTCCTGAATGGCGGCGGGGTCCAGGACCCGGACTTCCCCACGACGGATCCGACTCGCGCAAAGGATGTCCTCGGCCGTGCGCGCTGGTCGGTCGGCGGTCTGGATGTCGCCGCTTCGTACGCGATCGGCCGCGACGTGATCCCCCTGACGGGACCCGATGTGTGGACCGATCGCAAGCGTCTCGGCGCGGACGCGCAGGCGTCGTACTCGCTGCCCGGGCTCGGGAAGGGTCAGTGGATGTTGGAGTTCTACTCCGGAGTCGAGACGAACCCCGACTCGGTGCGCGGGCTGGTGGAGACGGTCGACATCTCGCCGGGGCAGCAGGCTCGCCGGCTGCGCGCAGGCGCCGATCCAACGCACCTCGCGACGCGCTTCCGAGGCGGCTATGCGATGTGCGTGCAGCGCCTGAGCGAACGCACCGAGGGCGTGGTTCGTCACGATCGGTATGACCCCGACCTCGCGGCCGGGCACGACCAGTTCTCGAGATGGAGCTTCGGTCTCAACCTCGTCTGCGACAGCCACACCCGCCTCACCATCGCCTATGATGCGGTCCGCACCGAGAAGCCGTCGGGGGGCTCGTTCCGGGATCCCGCCGACAACCTGTGGACCTTCCAGGTCCAGAGCCGGTTCTGAAGGATGTGCGCATGAGCTTCTCTCGCCCCGGAGTCGACCCACTGCGTCACCGGCGGATCCAGCGCATCCGAGAGGGTGCGCTCGAGTTGTTGCTGCGGACGTGCGCGTTCCTCGCCGTGGCCTCGCTCCTCCTCATCATCGTCTTCGTGTTCCGCGAGGCGGCGCCCGTGTTGTTCGATCGCGAGACGCAGCGCGAGGCGAGTGTCGCGGGGTTCTTCTCGACCCCGCTCTGGCAGCCGGTCGGCGACGTGCCCAAGTACGGCATCGTCCCGCTGCTCGTGGGCACGCTGAAGGTGGTGCTGGTCGCGATGTTGTTCGCCACGCCGCTCGGCGTGCTCGCGGCACTGTTCAGCGCCGAGTTCGCGACGCCCCGCATCCGCGAACTGCTCAAGCCGGTGATCGAGATCCTCGCCGGAATCCCATCGGTGGTGATGGGCTTCTTCGCGCTGATGGTGCTGGCCTCGTGGCTGCAGGGCCTCACGGGCTCGACCATCCGGCTCAACGCGGTCAACGCCGGGATCGCGCTGGGCCTCGGCGTCATCCCGACGATCTACACGGTGGCCGAGGACGCGCTGCGCGCGGTTCCACGCTCCTATCGCGAAGCCGCGCTCGGGCTCGGGGCGACGCGCTGGCAGACGGCCTGGAATGTCGCGCTCCCGGCCGCCTCGGCCGGCGTCGGCGCGGCGTTCCTGCTCGGCCTGGCGCGCGCGGTGGGGGAGACCATGATCGTTCTGATGGCCTCGGGGAATGCGGCGATCATCTCGGGTGATCCGTTCGACTCCGTGCGCACGCTGTCCGCGAGCATCGCCGCCGAACTGGCGGAGGTCGTGGTGGGCAGTCCGCACTACGGCGTGCTGTTCTTCCTGGGCGCGGTGCTCTTCAGCATCACGTTCATCATCAACGTGGCCGCCGGCGTGTTCGTGGAGCGGCTGCGTCGGCGGCTTGCGGGCGCATGAGCATCGACACGCTGCGCGGCGCCCGACCCCTGCCCCGGACCCGGGGCTTCGACATGCAAGGCGTGTCGCTGACTGCCCTGAGCGGACTTGCGGCGGTGATCATCGCGGTGATGGTGGCGATCATCATCGGCAACATCATCCTGAACGGCTGGCAGACGGTGACGTGGGACTTCCTCGTCGGCTCTCCGCGCAACGGCATGACCGAGGGCGGCATCTTCCCCGCGATCTACGGCACCGTGCTGCTGGTTCTGCTCATGATCCTCGCGCTGATCCCATTCGGGGTCGGTGCGGCGGTCTACCTGCACGAGTACGCCGACCCGTACGCCTGGACGACGCAGTCCGTCCGCTTCGCAGTGAACAACCTCGCTGGCGTGCCGAGCATCGTGTTCGGTCTCTTCGGGCTCGGATTCTTCATCCAGTTCGTGGGCAGCTCGATGGATCGGGCGATGGGTCTGGATGTCGTGTGGGGTCAGCCCGCATTGATCTGGGCCGCGCTGACGCTGGCGATCCTCAACCTGCCGGTCGTCATCGTGACCACCGAGGAAGCGCTCAAGACGGTTCCGCGTGAGATGCGCGAGGCGTCGCTGGCGCTCGGCGCGACGCGTTGGCAGACGGTGCGCCACGTTCTGCTGCCGCAGGCCCTACCGGGCATCCTCACGGGCGCCATCCTCGCCGTGTCGCGCGGCGCCGGGGAGGTCGCGCCGATTCTGTTCACCGGCGCCGCGTACTTCCTGCCCTATCTGCCGAACATGCCGACCGATCAGTTCATGGAGCTCGGCTATCACGTCTTCGTCCTCGCGACGCAGTCGCCCGATGTCGAGGCGACACGCCCCATCCTCTATGGCACCGTGCTCGTGCTGTTGGTGCTGACCTTCCTGCTCAACTTGACGGCCATCGTGTTGCGGGCGCGACTGCGCGCCCGTCTGATGGGAAGGAGCTGACGTGGCTGCCGACATCCACGATGCGAGGCCCTCGCTGGTGTCGCGACCCGTCGTGTCGGCGCGCCCGAGCGAGCCGGGTGCCGAGGCCGCCCCGGTCGTGGTGCGCCTCGAGACCCGTGCCTTCCATCTCCACTACGGCGCGCATCACGCGCTGAAGGGCGTTTCGTTCCAGGTCCAGAGCAACCGGGTCACGGCCATCATCGGGCCCTCCGGGTGCGGCAAGAGCACGCTGCTGCGATCGTTCAATCGCATGAATGACCTCATTCCGGGCGTGCGTGTTTCGGGTGAGGTCGACGTGTCCGGCCGCCCGGTCTATGCGGCTGGGACCGATGTCGTCGAGTTGCGCCGCCGCGTCGGCATGGTGTTCCAGCGCCCGAACCCGTTCCCCAAGTCGATCTTCGAGAACGCGGCGTTCGGGTTGCGCATGCTGGGCCTCAACGATCGCGGCGAGTTGGGTGCGCGCGTCGAGGACAGCCTGCGCCGCGCCGCGCTGTGGGAGGAGGTCAAGGACCGCCTCGACCGCTCGGCGATGCAGCTCTCGGGCGGGCAGCAGCAGCGACTGTGCATCGCCCGCTGCCTCGCGGTCGAGCCCGAGGTGATCCTGATGGACGAACCCGCCTCAGCGCTCGACCCGACGGCGACCGCGCGCATCGAGGAGCTGGTGCTCGAACTGAAGGGCCGTTACACGATCGTCGTCGTCACGCACAACATGCAGCAGGCCGCGCGCATCTCCGATCACACGGCATTCATGCTGCAGGGCGAGCTGATCGAGATGGATGACACGCGCAAGGTGTTCACGAGCCCGAAGCAGGAACTGACCGAGGACTACATCACCGGCCGATTCGGCTGATCGCCGGGCCCGAGCGGCCCTGCCACGCTGCCCCCGACGCGTCGCCCCTGCTCCCGAGGAGAACCTGTCGCCGATGGAACGCCACTTCGAACATCAGATCGACGAGCTGAAGCAGCGGCTGCTGCTGATGAGCGGCCGCGCGGAGAGCATCATCCGCAAGTCCATCGAGGCGCTCGAGCGTCGTGATGCCGCGCTCGCCGAGGAGGTGTTCCGCGACGACAAGGTGATCGACCGGATGGAGATCGACATCGAGGAGCGGTGCATCGAGTTGCTGGCGCTGCAGCAGCCGCTGGCTGGCGACCTGCGCCTGGTCACCTCGGCGCTCAAGATCTCGAATGACCTGGAGCGGATCGGCGACCATGGCGTGAACATCGCGGGCTGCGCCAAGGATCTGATCGGCAAGCCGCTGCTGCCGCCGCTGGCCGACCTGCCGGCGCTCGCGGAGTCCGCGATCGGGATGTTGCGCGAGGCACTCGACTGCTTCGTGCGGCGCGACGCCGAGGCGGCCCGCCTGCTGGTGCGGCGCGATGACGAGGTGGACACGCTCAATCGCAAGCTGTTCGCTGAGCTGATGAGCCGCATGATCTCGGACCCGAGCCAGGTGGAGCGCTCGATGACGCTGGTGTTGGTGGGGCGGAATCTGGAGCGGGTCGGGGATCTGGCGACGAACATCGCGGAAGAGGTGGTGTTCATCGCGGAGGCGCGCATCATCAAGCATCACGCGGAGGATCCGGATCGGGACGAGGTTTCGGGGAGCTGATGGCTCGCATGATCGCGGGGTCGCGGGAGGGTTGGCCCGCGCAAGCGGACGCTCGGCTCGGGCATCCCTGCCCTCGCCTCGCTAGGCGTTCGGCCCGCTCCGCCAGTCCCTGGCTCCCGCGGACCTCTCGACTCCGCTTGCGCGGGCCAACCCTCCCGCGACCCGGGCCCTGGCTCCCGCGGACCTCTCGACTCCGCTGCAACGGGCCAACCCTCCCGCGACCCGGGCCTGGTGCCCTTTGCTCTGGGGGCTACTCCAGCGTCTTGCGGAATCTCAAGGTGGAGAAGCCGAAGAAGGCGATGGCGAAGACGAGCAGGATCACGGCTTGTGGCCAGACTTCGCGGACTCCGACGCCCTTGAGCACGATGCCGCGGATGAGCGTGAGGTAGTGCGTCAGGGGCAGCAGATTGCCGGCCCACCGTGCGAGGTCGGGCATCGCCTCTCTCGGGAACATGAATCCGGAGAGCAGCACGTTGGGCAGCATGATCAGGAAGGCGCTCTGCGTGACCTGCGCCTGCGTGCGCCCCATCGTCGAGACGAACAGGCCGAGTCCGAGATTGGCGACGACGAACAGGAAGGTCGCGGCGTAGAGCGTCAGGAGCGATCCGCGCACGGGAACGCCGAACACGAGGTGCCCGACGATCAGTACCGTGGTCATCTGGATGTAGCCGACCGCGACGTAGGGTGCGATCTTGCCGATCATGATCTCGGCGCGCGCCAGTGGCGTCACGATGAGCTGCTCGAGGGTTCCGGTCTCTCGCTCGCGAACCAGCGTGAGCGCCGTGATGATGATGAGGATGTTGCTCAGGATCATGCCGATGATGCCCGGCACGATGAACTTGGCGCTCTCGAGTGCCGGGTTATAGAGAGGGCGCACTCGCATGTCCACCGCCATCCGC
Organism: bacterium; assembly: GCA_043779265.1. Classification (GTDB taxonomy): domain Bacteria; phylum Eisenbacteria; class RBG-16-71-46; order RBG-16-71-46; family RBG-16-71-46; genus CADEFY01. The sequence goes on from JAYWEM010000140.1 coordinate 17,813, forward strand.
AAGCCGCCGCCTGTGCGTGCGCGGAGCGTCTCGAGGTTGAGGCTCTGCCCGACCATCTGTGCGGCGGCGATCGCATTCTGCGATGCGGAGGGGTCGCTGGCATCGACGAGCACCTGCACCGCGGAGGTCCTGCCGCGCTTGAGGTCGCGGGCGTAGTCGGGCGGGATGATGAACGCGGCGCTTGCCTGGCCGCTCGCGATGCGGTCGAGGGCGTCCTCGTAGGAGGACGCGGGCGCGGTCACGACGAAGTTGCCGGTGGCGGTCAGCCGCTGCACCAGGGCGCGGCTCTGGGAGGTGCGGCTCTGATCCAGCATCGTGGTCGGCAGGTTCCGC
>JAYWEM010000141.1:0-18126 GCA_043779265.1 bacterium
CGGGGCGGAATGCCGGTCGGTCGAACGTGATGCCCGACGCGCGGTCGAGTGCGAAGCGCAGGGCGGCGATCGGCGGTTGGAATCGGAACGTGATCCGAGAGGAGGGCTCCACGCCCCAGTCCGCCACGCCGTCGGGCCCGCCGAAGCCGGCGCCGGTGTCGTCCTGCTGGTCGAGGTCGATGATCGCGTAGTTGTCGATGAACACGAGATCGCCGCTGTTGTCCGTGTGCCCGCGCAGGTTGTCCGGCGCGGAGTCCGGGCCGCCGGTGCCGTCGTCCCCCGCGGTCACGACGCCGACGAGCTTGAGTTTCGCGCCCGGCGGGAAGAGCCGGAATGTGTCGGTGACGCCTGCGACCGTCATGACCGTGTCGCGTGTACCGAAGCCGGCGATGCCGGCGAACACCGCGCGCCACGGCAGCACGAGTTCCATCGCACGCCCAGTGTTGCCCTGGAGGAACGAGGCCGCCGCCCGGAAGTAGCCCCCGACCGCCTGGTCATCCACCTGGGTGCCGGAGAGATGCGTGATCAGCTTGGGCGCCGAGTTCCCATCCCAGGTCGCGCCGAACACGTCGGGCTGGAATCCGAGCCCCATCGCAGCGCCGGTCGTGTCGAAAGAGAAGTTGCGCCGCCACGAGTTGAGCGCCGTCATGCTCTCGAGGCCGCGGCCGGGGACGCTGTCGAGCAGCAGGATCATGTTGTTGTTCCAGATCACGCCCTCGCCGGCCAGATAGAGGTTCTGGGCGTCCCACGTGATTCGGATCTGGTTGATGTCGTTGCTGACGCCCCACTTGGAGTCGTCGAGCGCCTCCTCGAGGGCCCCCAGGCTGACGTTGACCCCGAATACCGTCTCATCGGGCGTGAAATCGGACGTGAAACCATCGGCCCGGATGCGGGAGGACAGGTCGCGAGCGGTCACGGCGAGAGCGGGCGAGGCCGCGAGCGCGAGCGCGGCCAGCATGCAGAGCAGTCGTGGGGTCAAGATCGGGTCCATCGGCAGGGAGGCGGAGCGGTGCCGTTCAAGCCGCAATATGCCGACCGTGACAGGAGGGGGTCAAGGCGCTCGAAGCGCACCGATCGGGCCCGATTCCGACTCGGATTCCGGTATGAAGCGGTTTTCACACCGAGCCGGATGATCGTTGCATGACTTCTCCCGCCTCTCTAGACTTCCTGCATACGAGAGTGCCCGGCGGGCTTCCGTCGGCACCCCGGCGCGGGGCGTGTCCGGGCCCCTCCCGCGCTTCGAGGTTCTCGCGCCGCCCGGACTGGAGAAGATCCCCGTGAGACGGTTGCTCACCTCGCTCCTCATCCTCGCGATGGCGTGTTGCTCGGCCCCCGCGCTTGCCGCCATTCCCCAGACGATCACCGTCGACGGCATCAATGACTTCGACCCCGCGAACCTGCTGTCGGACGATCGCGATGACACGCAGACCTTCTGCAATCCATTGGTCGGGGCACTGGACCTCGGCCGCGTCTACGTGACCAATGACGCGAACTTCCTCTACATCGGCATCGAGTTCGCACGCACGTGCTTCTGCGACATCAACCTCGGCATGGCTTTCGACGTCAACACGGCGGGCGGGGGTGTCACGGATCCCTTCGGGCGCCGGATCGGCTGGGCCAACGTGCCCTTCAAGCCGGACTTCATCATCTACGACGTCACCCCGACCAACTGCAACAGCTTCAACTACGAGGCGTTCTACAAGGACTCCGCGAGCGCCTGGCACAACCGCTCGCAGTACATCAACCCATCCTACGGCGGCGGCTCGAACGGTCTCGGCATCGTGGACAGCGTGAACTTCAAGGAGCTCAAGATCCCGCTCTCCGTCCTGGGCGTCACGGTCGGCACACCGATGCGCATGGAGTTCTGGGTGACTCAGGAGGGCCTCAAGGGGCCGTTCGACGCGCTCTCGAGCGACAACGTGCAGATGTCGCGGGTCGGTCAGACCACGTTCGACACGACGGCCGTCGTCCAGATGACCTCGATGATCCCGTACACGATCCTGAATGCGATCGACGTCACCGCGCCCAAGGTCTCGAGCGCGAGGGCGGTCGGGTTCCCGCTGCAGGCGAATCGCACGTTCAGCCTGCTCACCAACAAGATCGACGTGCAGTTCGATGAGCCCGTCGATCTCGCGTCCTCGCAGACGCTCGCCAACTACGCCTACGCCGGGCCATCCCCTCGCACCGTGGTCGGCGCCGTTCGCGATGTCGCGGTCCCGAGCCTCGTGCACCTGACCCTCAACTCGTTCATCAGCGCCAACGCGGCCGCGCACCAGATCACCGCACAGAATGTGAAGGACGCGGCCAACAACACGATCGTGAACAATGGCACGACGAACGTGGGCGGATTCTTCATTCAGAACCTGGCGGTCGAGGCGGATATGAGCCTGCCGATGTGCGGTGGCACGTTCGCCCCCACGGACACGCTCTCCGTCGAAGGCAGCCTCACGCCGCTCGATTTCACGCTGTGCAACAACGCGCTGCTCTATGACGGCAATGCCGACTCCGTCTACACGGGGACGATCCCGTTCGTGCTCACGCGCTCGCCGATCACCATGCTCGGCGAAGCGGTGCTCGAGTGGAAGATGGTGGCGAGGTGCAGCCAGTTCGAGGACTTCGGCGGCAACCGCGTGGACACGCTGCGAAGCGGCGCCGCCTCACTCACCAAGGCGGTGGCCTGGAGTAACCAGGATCCCAGCCAGTTCACCGAGCGAGCTGTCGATGTGATCTTCAAGGTCGACGCCAGCCGTCGGAACCCGCTCGTCTCGGATGTGATCACACTGCTCGGCAGCGCGGGACCGCTCGCGTTCACGCAGCCGGGCGTGCCGATGCTCGACAATGGCGTCGCGCCGGATGCCGTGGCAGACGACAGGATCTACTCGGCGAGGGTGACGTTCCCCGCCTGCAGCCCCAAGAACATGGGGTGGAAGGTCGACTTCAACGGTGCCTTCGAGTGCACCGATCAGGGGAATCGCGCGCTCTTCCTGAACGATGCCCTGTTCAGCTCGGCGAACCCGATCGTGCTCCCGGCCCGTGGCATCGATCGCTGCGAAGTGACCGACAAGCCGATCACCGTGCACTTCAAGGTGAACATGGACGTGTTCCATCCGCCCACCGCTTCGACCGACACGGTCGCGGTCATGGGCGATCGTGCGCCGCTTCGATTCGATTACCCCGAGGCGGCGGCACGGATGTTCGATGATGGCGTGTTGCCGGACGGCCCCGCCGACGATGCCGTGTTCACCCGCTCGGTCACGTTCCCCGACTCCACGCGGTTCCGTGTCGAGTTCAAGTACTGGCGCAATGGATCGCTCGAGTGCATCGGGATCGGCAACCGCTCGTTGAACCTCGACGACGTCGTGCACTCGGTCGCCAATCCGGTCGTCCGCCTCGTGAACTTGTGGGACTACTGCAGCGAGCCGACGTCCGTGCCGATCGGCGGCGGGGTCCCGAGGGGCGATGCCTCGTTCGCATCGCTGCGTTCGGTGAGCCCGAATCCGGTCACCCGGCGTGCCACATTCGCCTTCGCGCTCCACCGGGCGGGCCGCGTGGCGCTGAGCGTCTATGACGTGACCGGTCGACGGGTCACCGAGGTCCATGAAGGCGAACTCGCTCCCGGCGACCACACGTTCTCCTGGGACGGCCGCGGCGGCGATGGGGTTCGGTTGCGAAGCGGCGTCTATCTGGTCGAACTGGCCATGGGCGGCGATCGTGTCACGCGCAGGTTGGTGCTGACCCGATGATCCGGGGAACGACCCTCCGGGTCACCGGGGAGCCGATTCCGACGATTCGGCGTGGATTTCAAAGATGGAAGAGTGCTAATTTCAACGAGTTGCAGACCCTGTTCCCCGGGCGGAGAGCGCCTGGGGGATGCAGTCCCCCGTCCGGAGGAGTACCCACACCATGAAGAATGCTACGACTCTCCTCGTCAGTTCGATGTTCCTCGCCTCGCTCGTCGGCGTCGCGACGGCCTCCAATGATGGCACGCTCGATGGCGCCTACGGTGCCGCGAAGTCCGTGCAGACGACGCAGACGCAGTTCGGCGATTCCAACATCGGCTTGATCCAGTGGGCCAATGGCTCTGAACTGGACAACGCCTACGCGTACATCTCGGGCGGCGTCCTCCACCTGTTCCTCGGCGGCAACCTCGAGTCCAACTACAACAAGCTCGAGTTGTTCTTCGACACGGGTGCTGGCGGCCAGAACAAGCTGCGCGGCGACAACCCGAACGTCGACTTCGATGGCCTGAACCGCATGGGCGATGATGGCAGCGGCAACGGCCTGACCTTCGACGTCGGCTTCGCGGCGAACTACTACATCACGGCAACCGGCGGCGATATCGGCGGCGGCACGTATGGCATGTTCGCCAACTACGCCGAACTGCTCACGTCGGGCGGTGGCGCGGGCTACTACCTCGGGACCAACGGCGCCGCGACGCCCGGACCGATGACGGGCGGCACCAACCCGAACAACATCGAGATCACGTTGAACAACAGCAACGCTGGCGGCGTGGGTGGCGGTTGCGACCCGGCAAGCGGTGCTGGCGTGACGACGGGCATCGAGCTGCGGATCCCGCTGACGGCCCTGGGCGGCTCGACCTGCATGAACATCGTCGCGTTCATCAACGGTGGTGGACATGACTACCTGGCGAACCAGGTGCTGGGCGGCGTGGCGAGCTGCAATCTGGGCGAGCCGCGTGGTGTGAACTTCGCGACCCATGCAGGCGCGCAGTACTTCACGGTGTGCGATGGCAGCACGCCGGCGCGCTCCTCGAGCTGGGGCCAGATCAAGTCGTCCTACCGCTGATCCCGCTGGAATCGACACACGAGAGGCCCGTCCCCCGCGAGGGAGCCGGGCCTCTTCGCGTGTCCGGGGCTCAGCCTTTGACGCCGCCCAGCGACAGCCCGCTCACCAACGAGCGATTCAACAGGACGAACAGCACCATCACCGGCACGCACACCATGAGGCTGCCGGCGGCGTAGTTGGCCCACTCGGTCTGGAACTGCCCAGCCAGGCTCTCGAGTCCGAGCGGTAGCGTGAACAGCTCCTGCCGCGACAGGACGATCCGCGCCACGAGGAACTCGGACCATGCCGCCATGAACGAGAACAAGGCGGTGATGGCGAGCGCTGGACTCGCGAGTGGCAGCGTGATGCGCGTGAACGCCTGCCAGGGCGTACAGCCGTCGATCAGCGCCGCCTGCTCCAGCTCGACCGGGATCGTGTCGTAGTAGCCGCGCATGGTCCAGACGCAGAAGGGCAGCGCGGTCGCGGTATAGGCGACGACCAGCCCGGCGAACGTGTCGAGGAGCCCGAGCGTGCGCATCAGCACGTACATCGGGAGCATCAGCATGGTGGCCGGGAACATCTGGGTGAGCAGGAAGAGATAGAGGCCCGCCCGCCAGCCCCGGAAGCGGAACCTCGAGAATGCATAGGCCGCGGTCGAAGCGAGCGTGACGCCGAACAGCGTCACGGCGAGCGAGACGATCGCCGAGTTGGCGAGCCAGCGCAAGAACGGTTTCTGCGTGAGCATCACGCCGTAGGCTTTGAGCGTCGCCCCCTCGGGGATCAGCGCCAGGGATGTCGAGTAGAGCTGGTCGGAGGGACGCAGCGAGATCGTCACGATCTGGAGGATCGGATAGAGGGTCGCGAACGCGAACAGGTAGAGGAACGCGTGCACCATCACGGTGCCGGGCGTCCACCGGACCGGCTTGCGCTCGTCCGGATCGTTCATGATCGCGCCTCCTCGCCGCGTGTGGCGTCGCGCAGGACGTGCACCACGAAGCCGAGCAGGATCAGGAAGACGATCACCGAGAACGCGGCAGCGTAGGAGTAGCGCGAGTAGGTGAATGCAGCCTTGTAGATGTAGGTGACGAGGATGTGCGTCGAGTCGGCGGGTTGGCCGCCGTTCGAGACCAGCCAGATCACCAGCGTGCTGTTGAACGTCCAGATGGTGCCGAGCAGGATCGCCGGCAGCATCACCGGCATCAGCGACGGCAGTGTGATGTGCCAGAAGCGGGTCCATCGATCCGCCCCATCGAGATCGGCCGCCTCGTACAGCTCCTGGGGGATCGACGTGAGTCCGCCGAGTGCCACGATCATCATGAACGGGAAGCCCAGCCAGAGGTTCGTGATCACGGGGGCGACGAACGCCCAGAACGGATCGGAGAGCCATGGGATCGCGGGTAGATGGAACCATTGGCCGAGGATCAGATTCACAGCGCCGTATTCGTAATTGAACATCCCGCGCCACGTGAGTGCCGAGATGTACTGTGGCATCGCCCACGGCAGGATGAGCAGCATGCGAAGCAGCACCTTGCCCTTGATGGGGCCGTTCAGCAGCATCGCGAGCGTGATCCCGATCGTCACGTGGCCGACGACGTTGACTCCGGTCCACAGGAGGGACTTGCCGAGCGTCTGATAGAACAGAGGCTCCGAGAGGATCAGCTGGAACTGCTCGAGTCCGACGAACACGTGGTCGCGAAAGTGGTAGAGGCTCATGTTCCGGAATGAGAGCCAGATGTTGTACCCCAGCGGGAACAACACGACCGCGAGCATCACGACCACGGAGGGCGCGAGCAGGGCGTAGGGGAAGTGGCGGGGGGCGCGCAGGATCACGGCGTCAGCGCTTCATGCCCGCGATCTGCTGAACGGCGGAGGCCTGCATCTCGCGCGCCGCGACCTCCGGTGTTCGGGATCCGTTCATCACCTGCTGCATCCCGGGCCTCATCGTGTCCCATAGCACCCGCATCTCGGGCACGACCGGCATGCGCTTCCCGAGCTCGATGCCGACTTGCGAGAGCTTGAGCAGCGGGTCGCCCTGGATGGAGGGATCCGACCACGCATCGCGATGGCTCGGCAGGATCCCGAGTGCGATGGCATCACGCAGCTGGGCCTCCGGCGAGGTGAGGAACGTGATCAGCTCGATCACCTGCTGCTTCTCCTCGGCCGGGACATTGACATTGATCGAGTACCCCTTGCTCGCGGTCATCGGGCGCGCGGGCTGACCGTTCGGCAGCACCCACAATGGCGCGACGCCGACGTCGATGCCGGCCTTGCGATAGCCCGACCAGGACCAGGGGCCGTTCACGATCATCGCCGCCTTGCCCTCCTTGAACAGCGTCTCGGCGACCTGGTAGTCGGACTCCTTGGGCATGATCCCCGCGGCGCGCAGACTGGCGAGATAGCCGAGGGCGTCGCGCATCGCGGGCGTATCGAGCGTCGGATGCGACGCCTCGTCCATGACCCAGCCGCCGAAGCCGGCGAGGAACGGCGCCAGCCAGTAGGGCTCGCCCATGTTCATGGCGAAGCCGTAGCGCCCCTTGCCGGTCAGCCGCTTGGCCTCGGCGAGGAAGGTGGCGTGGTCGGCCGGTGGCTGCGGCACGAGCGCCTTGTTGTAGACCAACATCAAGTGATTGCCGATCTGGTCGGGCGCGGCCCACAGGTGCCCGCCCAACGTGTCGAGTGATTGCGGGATGAATCGATCGAAGAACCCGGCCGGCATGGTCTCCTCGAGCGGCAGTAGCAGCTGGAGCAGGGAGAGTGGCCCGACCTGGTCGGAGGGCCCGAAGATGATCTCCGGGCCGCTTCCCGCGGCGGCAGCGGTCTGGAACTGCTGACGCAGGTTCTCGGTGTCGTAGGGAACCGCTTCGACCTGCGCGTCCGGGTGGGCGGCGCGATAGGCCTCGAGGTTCTTCTCGAACCGGAGCCGTTCCTCGGGGTCCATCTGCATCCAGATGACGATGCGGCCGTCGCTCTTCTTGGGAGCACCGCCGCAGCCGACCACGGGCAGCAGGATGCCGATCGCGAGCAGAGCGTGCATGGCGTTACGGGGGAGCCTCATGCTCAACCTCCGACGCCGCTCTCGCGGCGGGAACGCGAGGCGAGGCGCTCGCTTCAGCGCGCCGCCACGACCGGGATCCGAACCAAGTGGCGTGACGGCTAGCGCATCACCACCACGCGCCGGGTCATCTGCATGGCGCCGCGGGAGACTCGCACGAAGTAGAGACCCGCGGCAAGACGCTGGCCGCTCGCATCCATCCCGTCGAACGAGATTCGGTACTCGCCTGCCGGCTGGGGCCCGTCGAGCAGCGAGCGAACGCGCCGTCCGCTGGCATCGAACAGTGCGAGCCGGACCGGAGTCTCGGTGGCGGTCTCGGGCAATCGATAGCGAAGCAGCATGCGGCCATCGCGACTGGGATTCGGCCACGGGGCTGACAGCTCGAGCGTGAGCGGCGCGAGCCCGGGTGGGATGGCGACTGGCGGACCCTGGAAATGGGCCTGCGTCTGGCTCGCGATGTTCGAGAAGCAACTTGAGTCGGCGATCCCGTTGGCGACGACCGTGTAGGGCACGGCTCGCAGCCCAGCGACGAGCAGCCGCACGCTCTGCGCTCCAGCAAGGAGCGTGGCGCCCAGGACCGGCACGGCCTCGGTCGGATTGCCGGACTCATACACCGTGTAGCGAGTCGGCGTCTGCGCGCGCTGGGCGGAGAGGCGCTCCGAGAACCCCAGGACGAGCACGCTGTCGTAGCCGGCTGGTGTCACCGAGACGAGGGCCGGCGGGGTGCGGTCGATCGGATCGGGGACGCCGTCGCTGTTCGCATCGAGCGGAATCAGGACCCGCCCATCGATCACCGGGAGGGCCGCACTCGTGTTGTTCGGCACCACATCGCCGCCCAGTTGCCCATTCGGCTCCGGGTCCCAGCACAGGGCGGCGGCCAGTCCCAGCGAGGCCCCGTTGGGCACTCGGCCGAGGCCCAGTCCATAGAGAACGCTCCAGGGAATAGCCAACTCGCTCCCACCGGAGAGCCCGTACTGATGTTGCGGGTCGAACGCGCGGAGCGTGGAGTCCGAGTAGTTCGCGGAGGTGGTGGGCGAGAGGATGCGATGGAAGGACTGCGAGTCGAAGGGACCCTGATGCTGGTAGGCGCCCAACTGCCAGTCCGGTCGGAAGCCCGGGGCCGTGAACGACGCGCCGCGCTCCCAGGCGTCGATGGCGGTCAGGTTCGTCTGGCCGTTCGGTCCGTTCGGATCGGTGTCGAGATAGAGGACCCACGAGTTGCCGGTGACGACTCCGCGCAGGCCGAGATAGAGGTAGGTGCTGTCCCATGTGGCATAGAGCGCGTGGATCTCGTTGGTGATTTCGCCCGGGCCCGCGTTCCACTGGGAGTCGAACGAGTCCGCCGCCGCGATCGCGCAGACCGGCCACTCGCTCGGGTCGAATCGACCGTCGAGGGTGATGAGCGTGGGCGGTCCGTACGACACCCTTACGTCACCGGTGTGGGTCAGCGTAGCGCAGAGATTGCCTGCGGCGTCCCGCACTGCACCGGCGGTGAGCAGCAGTTCGAGAGCATTCTTGTTCGGGAGCGCCTGGATCGCCGTGTGGGACGCCGACGAGATCGACAGCGTCACGGTCGCCGCGTTGCCCGACGTCAGCACGCTACTCGCACCATCCAACGTGATCTCGGGGACGCCGTCGTTGTTCGAATCGATGCGGATCCCGGGAAGGGAGATCGTCGCGCTCTGGATCGGCTCGTCGAACGTCAGCGTCAATTGGCGCGTGGACGGGAAGTAGGTGCCCCGCACGGCCTCGGGAGCGAGTTGGTCGGTCAGGGAGGCTCGCAGCGCCTCGAGTTCGGCGATCTGACCGAAGCCATCGGGGGGCGAAGTCGCGCCGGCGAACAGGTAGAACTGGAACTTCTGCGTCCCGACGATCTCGTCGACCTTCATGAGCGTCGAGGTCGAGGCCGACTGGTGGCTCGCGCCTCCGGCACCCAGCACATAGGCCGCGGTCGCGCCCGTGTTCGGATTGCGCTGACCCATGTAGGTCTGCGGTCCGCCGCCCCAGACTCGCTCCATCTCGGCGTTGTAAAGCAGGTCGACGATGTCCGGGGAGAAGCCCGACTGGATGTACTGCGTCTGCGTCCCGACGCGATAGACCACGTCGAGGTGCTTTGCTCCGGCAGTGAGCCGAACGGTCTTGCGCGTCGGGCCCCGCGACATCGTGGCCTGTACCGTGGAGCCGGTGGCGATGTCCACTTGCAGCGCGTACAGGTCGTTCTGCGTGTTGGGTCCGACATCCGAGAGCGCCGCGATGTGGTTCACATCGTTGTAGTCGCCCTCGGTGCCCGCCCAATACGCGTTGTCGATCCCGACCACCGAGTACTCGTGCCCCGGGCCCTTGGCGAAGAGATGCGTGCAGCGGCCGCCGATGGATTCGAACATCCCGAACACGCGGTCATTGTGGATCGCCAGTTCCTGGATGCCGTCGCCGTCGAGATCGGCGAGGAACGCGCCCGTCATCTCGGTGTACAAGCCGCCCGCCCAGCGCGCAGCCTCGGCGTAGACGCTGGCGTTCTTGATGTGGGCGGAGTACTGGCGCTCCCAGCCGGAGATCGTTCCTCCGAGGTGGTCGTGCCAGCCGGTCTCATGCAGGTTGGTCATCAGCACGTACCAGCCGGTCTCGCGGATCTTGTTGTCCGGAGCGGCCTGTAGCGCGGCGTGCGCGTCGTTCCACAACTGTCCGTGATTGCGGCAGTTCCCGCCGCCGCCACAACCGCCATTGCCATCGCCGCCGGTCGAGAACGGCACGTAGCCGGCCCAGTCGCCGTACCACGCGTTGTTGTTGCCGCCGTAGCCCTGCGTACCGCCGATCGAGCTGTAGGTTCCATAGGTCGGCGTGAACGTGTCGCCGTTGAAGTCGCTGTTGGCGATCGCGGGGTCGAGCTTCCAGGTGTGGAGCCAGGCACTCTCGCTCTGGCATTTGCCGATCATCCAGTCGTACGTGTCGAGACCGAACGGGAAGACGCTCTCCCAGCCAGCCACTTCGGCGGCCATCTCCCAATCGTCGGCATAGACCGTGATCCGGTACTGGCCCACGCCGCTGTTGGCGAGATCGGTCAGGAGACCCAGTGCGCCGGCTCCATCGCCACTCAGGATCCTCCCGGTGAAGTCGCCGTCGCGCGGGATGATGCGCAGGCCGTTGCCCTGCAATGTGTGAATGCGGTTCTTGCTGTGGCCGGCGCAGTGCGGCCAGTCATCGAGCACCACCGCCTGGATGCCGTTGGCCTGCCAATGCGCACCCGACCAGTCGAGCACGCCCTGATTCGGGAACGTGCCCGGATCCAGGAACACGCGCTCGGGTACCCATGCGACGCCGGGGTCATAGCCATAGCGGAAGGCCACCATGTCGTGATCGCGGTCGATCGCCCACGCGTTCATCGGGCCCTGGAGGAACGGCATGATCGGCTGGCCGTAGGCCGAGCTCACCATGCCCGCCCAACCGGCAACCACTCCGGCGCGCAGCCAGCCATTGAAGTCGAGCGGGTCGCCGTTGTTGCGGCTCCACTCCGCGCTCGACTGCAGTAGCGCACTCAGATGGAAATTGCCCGGGATGTTGCGCTGCTCGTGGATGCGCAGCACCTCGTCGAAACCACTCGAGCCCTCGGCGCCCGGACGGCCCTTCAGCACATCGGTGTGAGCGAGTCCCTGATTGCCGTGATGGAGGAACGCGACATGCGTGGGCCCGGCGGGCATGGCCTTCGCGCGATCGATCGAGAGTCGATCGAGTTCGCGTCCGTCGGGCGTGTGCACGATCACGAGCAGCCGCTCGACGGGCACGCCCGCCGAGGGGAGCACGGCGGCGAGCCAGCCGTGCTCGAGATGGACAGCGCGCTGTTCGGGGGCGATCCCCTTCGCGCTCGTCCCTCGTGCGGGATCGCGGAGCGATGCCGTGTGCGCGGCCAGTTCGAGCGCTCGCGACCATGCGAAGGGAGAAACTCCCTTCAATGGACTCGGTAGCTCCCGTTGAAGAGCGGCGTCCTCATCGAGCAGGACGCTGACGCGCAGGTCCTGTTCGACGAAGTGACGCCGACCATCCTGGATGCCGATCGGCGCGACGAGGCTCACCCGAAGCGCGAGTGCCCCCGAGCTCTCGTCGCAGTAGACGGCGAGGATTCGGCCGGCCAGGCGTTCGGGCGAGTCCCCTTGGCGAGGCGTCGAGACGGCGAGGACGGAGGCAGCGGGCCAAGCGGCCGTGGCCGAGAGCAGGCGCTCGGCTCGCGGTTCCGCCTCGGCCGAGGCGGGCACGGCTGTGGCGAGCAGGAGGATGAGCAGGAGGCTGCAGCGCATGGAGGAGCCCTCGTGTCGGGTTCGATGGGGGGCGCAGCAGGAGCCACGCGTCGAGTTCGGTGAGGGCAAGTCTAATGAGTGTGCCGGGTGGGTTTCAACGCATCGATTCCCGCGGGCACGATGCTCGCCTCAGGGATCTCGCACGGCGACGACGCGAGCGAGGATCGGGCCCTCGTCCGGGCTCGGCTCCTCGTGGACCAGCACGCGCAAGTCCGGGAACGATCGTGCGATCTCGCCCGACTGGAAGAGGAAGCGCGGATGCTTCGGTCGACCGAAGCGCTCCTGCCCCTTGGCGTACGTCTCGTAGACCAGCATCCCGCCCGGCGCCACGGCGTCGGCGATCCACGGCAGGATGAGCCGATGCAGGAAGCGGAACACCATCACCACGTCATGCTTCCCGGGCGAGGGAAGCGTGCGGCGCTCGAGATCCACGATGCGCGTGTGCAGCTGGACCTGCTCTCGCCGTGCGAGCGCCTCGGCGCGCTCCAGCGCCTCGGCTGCTCGATCCCATGCGTGAACCTCATAGCCACAAGATGCCATCCAGACGGATTCGCGGCCGGAGCCCGCCGCCAGGTCCAGCACGCTTCCCTTCGGAGTCAGCATCGGAGCGATGCGCTCGAGGAAGGGGGAGGGTCGCCACAGCCGCGCGGCGTGTGAGCGTGCCTCGTGTCCGCCCGGAATCGTGCCGAGCGGCGCATCGAGCCAGTGGACGTGCTGATAGCCGAGCGCGTGGAGCTCGTGCGCTGCGGCGCTCGCTTCGCTCGGATCGTCGTGCACGACGATCACCTGGGAGTCGCGCGCGGGGAGCTCGGCCCGGCGAGGCACGAACTCGTGTCGTCCGATCCGCCCGGCGCCCACGAGGTGCCCGGCCTCGAAGTCCGACTCGCCTCGCGTGTCGAGAACGGCTGCGCCTGCTTCGAGGCAGCGAACCGCTGCTCGGAGGTCGACGGCGATGGGTGGGGCCGAGTGGGCGGGAGTCACCGGCTCATCGTAGGTGGCCGCTCGGGGATGTGGAAAGCGCGTTGACCCCGCTGCGAGCGGGCGTCGATACTCCGGCCTGGCGGCCGGGCCCAGCGCGTTCACCTCTCACGATGTCCGAGGTCACAGCCCTCCTCGCATGCGCCTGCCCAGCCTCGCTGCATCCGCTCTCGCCGTCTTTCTCGCGGTGCCCCTTCACGCCGCGACGGATCCGGCGCCACCGGGCTCGGATGCCGCGCGCGTGCTCGAGGCGGAGGCACTCCACACCCACGCGTTGAGGATGCTGGAGCGCCGAACCATCGAGGCGAGGCGGACCGCGATCGCCGACCTCGAGCGGGCGACACTGCTCGATCCCGATCGCGCCGACCGCCAGTTGCTGCTGGCGCGCACGTACCTCCAGGCCGGCTTCCGGCGTCAGGCGATGCGCCGATTCGAGCGCGTCGTCGCGCTTTCGCCCGCCGAACCCGAGGCGCGCTTCGGCCTCGCGCAGGTGTGGAGACGCGATTGGCTCAAGTACCTCGAGCCGCGCTCGCTCGAGCGCGCCGTCGAGCACGCCAGCGTCGCCGTCAGACTCGACTCGATGCACGTCGAGGCGTGGTTGATGCTGAGTTCGCTCCTGGTCGAACGCGGGCACACGCGCCTCGCCGCCTCGGCGGCCGAGCGAGCGCTCGCTGCGGACCCGCAGCGGCCGGAGGCCTCGATCGCACTCGCCTCCGCGCGCTGGCGGATGGGCGAGGCGGAAGCGGCCGATCGTCTGTTCCGCGCGGCCATCCCGCGACTCCGGCGGATCGTCCGCGCCCGCTTCGAGGACCTCGCCCCGGTCGCCAGCGAACAGGACACGATGCTCTTCAATCGGCTCGATACGGAAGGGCAGTCGGAGTTCGCACGGCGTTTCTGGCGCGACCATGATCCGGACCTGGCGACCGATGTGAACGAGGCCCAACTCGAGTATTGGGCCCGAGTCGCCCAGGCGTACTTCCTGTTCTTCGATCCCAGGCGGCGCGAGTGGGACGAGCGCGGTGAGGTCTACGTCCGCTTCGGTCCGCCGCGGAAGGCCGACTACAACCCGGTCGGTCAGCGCCTCTCGCTGAGCGTGGGGAGCGCCTCGCAGGCGCTCTACCCACTCAATCTTCTGGTCTGGTCGTATCCCGAACTGGGGCTCACGGTGAATCTGCAGGACCGCCTGCTCTCGGAGTACTACCAACGCCCGATCTCACTCGAGCGCGATCTCGATCCGCGGCCGGATCCCGATTCGCTCGCTCGGCGCGATCTCCTCGGAACGCCGTCCAATCGAGCCGTGTTCCCCAAGCGGCCACCCGGGACGCGATCGCTCCCGGTGCGGGGACAGGTGGCGGTGTTCGCGGGGGCCGGTTCGGCGCGGCTGTTCGCCGGGCTCGAGACCGATGCCGGGCCCGGGGACTCGCTGTGGGCGGAATGGGTCGTGCTCGACACGGCGCGGCAGGTGGTGCGGCGCGGTGGATCGAGCCTGTCGCCATCGGCGTGCGAGCCGACGAGCGTGCGAGTCGCCGATTTCCTCGCCGAGGTCGCACCGGGTGACTACCAGGTCGGACTCTCGGTGCGTGCCGGCTTGGCGCGCGGAAGTGCTCGCCTGTCCGTCCGAGTCCCCGCCCCGGACTCGGGGTTGCGCGTGAGCGATCTCGTCGTGACGTGCGGTGCGCCGGAAGCTGCGCCCGCCTTCGTGCGCCTCGCCCCCAATCCTTCGGCTCGCGTGGTCTCCGGCGAACCCCTCACCGCCTACTTCGAGGTGACCGGACTGCGGCCGGCTCCGGATGGGATGTCGCGATTCTCCTACGAGTACCTGATCCGCTCCGTGGATCGCGATCCGAGGGTGTGGATCCAGCGACTGCTCCAGCCGCGGCCCGCTCCGCCCTCCATCTACGCCCGGCGCGAGGACGAGCACGCGGGCGACATCCGTCGCCAGTTCCTGCGGGTCCCGGTTCAATCCCTGCCGGACGGACGCTACCGACTCGAGATCCGGGTGCGCGACCTCGGTTCGGGCGAGGAGGTCCGGCGTTCCACGGAGTTCGAGCGGGCTGCGGCTGCACGGACTCGTGGGCCAGCCGGTTGAGGGGTGCGTGAATCAGATGTTCAGACGCCGATCCGATGCGTCGATAACGCTGCCTGAGCCACTCGGCAATCCGACCCTTCACCCCGTCTGCCCATGGACCCCATCCGACCACGCATCCTGATCGTCGACGACGAACCCGATCTGCTCACCGTGCTCCGCTTCGGACTCGAGGTGGAGGGCTTCGAGGTGCTCGAAGCCTCGGACGGCGAGCAGGGTCTGACGATGGCAAGGGAGACGAGCCCCGACTTGATGGTGCTCGACCTCATGCTGCCGCGCATGGATGGGTACAAGGTGTGCCGCGCGCTCAAGTTCGATGAACGCTATCGCCGCATCCCCATCTTCATCCTGAGCGCGCGTTCGGGCGAGACGGATCGCCAACTGGCGATGGACGTCGGCGCCGACACCTACATCACCAAGCCCTACGACATGCGCGACCTGGTGTCGCGCATCCGCGCTCGGCTGGGTCCGGAGCAGCAGGCCGCGGCCTGAGGCTCCGCGCGCTTCACTCCGCGGGCCGGAGCCAGGCCGTGTGGTGGTGAGCCAGCACCTCGAGCAGTCGTGCGTGCAGGAGGTCGTTGCCGGCGACGATCTGACGGCCCTCGAGGCGGAACGCTCCGCCCGCATATTCGGTGACGCGTCCTCCCGCCTCCCGCACGATGAGCACGCCGGCCGCGAGATCCCAGGGCGAGAGGTTGCCCTCCCAGAAACCATCGAATCGGCCGATCGCCAGATAACAGAGGTTGAGCGCTGCCGATCCGTCCCTTCGCACGCCCTGCGCCCGCGTCAGGAAATCCTGGAACAGGGGGAGATGCCGCTCGGGGTGTTCGCGCACGTCGTACGGGAATCCGGTCACGAGCAGCGCGTCCTCGAGCTCGGCCGCCTCCGAGACACGGATCGGCTCGCCGTTGCAGGTGGCGCCGTGGCCCAGCGCCGCGCTGAACATTTCCTCTCGAATCGGGTCGTACACGGCCGCTGCCGTCAGGACGCCCTCGACCTCGACGCCGATCGAGACGCAGAAGAACGGATAGCCATGTGCGAAGTTGGTCGTGCCATCGAGCGGATCGACGAGCCAGCGAACCGCTCCTCCTTGATGGGCGCCGGACTCCTCGGCGAGCACGGCGTGGTCCGGGAATCGCTCGTTCAATCGCGAGAGGATCAAGGCCTCGCTGCGCCGGTCATACTCGGTCACCAGGTCGATGCGGCCCTTGCGCTCGGGGCGATGCGTCCGGCCATGGCCCTCACGGACGATGGCACCGGCCTCGAGTGCCATGGCCACGGCGGCGTCGCGCAGGACGATGGGGTCGCGGTCGGGATCGGGCATGGGTTCCTCTCGTCCGCTCAGCGCGGCGCGCGTTGGGGACAGAACCGCGAGTAGGAGCAGAACTCGCAGGTTCGCGAGGAAGGAGTGGCTTCGAAGCGAGCGGCTCGGATCCCCGCGGAGGCCTCCTGGATCCGACTCCGAGCGCGGTCGAGATGATCCGCGTCGATCGCCGCGCTGCCGACCAGGCCCGAGCCGATGAAGTGGAGTTCGACGGTGACGGGCATCACCTGGCGGGATTCGAGGTAGGCGAGTGCGTAGAGTCCGAGTTGGCCGTTCTTGGCGCTCTCTCTCGCGCGCTCCTTCGCTTTGTCGGCGTCGACGACCTCGGAACTCTTGTAGTCCACGAGCACGACGCCCTCGCTCCGATCGTCGATCCGGTCCCAGCGTCCGGTGATCCGATCCTCACCCTGCCGGAACTCGAACGAGGACTCGATCGCGAGCGGCAGTCGCCCCGAGGCATCCTCGTCGCGGACGAATCTCCGAATGGACTCGTGGCCTTCCTTCTTGCGGCGAGCTTCATGCTCGGCGCTGAGGAAGCCCTCACTCGACCAGGCTGAGTCGAACGCCGCGAGCACATCCTCGACCGAGATCGGATGACCGCGCATGCGATGGTCGTGGAAGACACGGATCGCATGGTGCATCGCGGTGCCGTACATGAAGTGCGCGTCGGAGGCGAGCGGAACGCGGGCGCGATGCGCGTAGTGGTACTGGAGTGGGCAGGCGAGGTAGGACTCGATCTGCGCATGCGACAGGTCGAGGCGATCGCCGGGCGCGATCGCGGCGGTGGTGCCCGCGGGCGGATCCGGGACCGGCGCGTGCCGGGCGATCGATTCGAGGGCCGTCGCGCCCTTGGCGTTCTTGGGCGGAGCCGGGAGGTCGAGCGCCTCGCGGACGAATCGGCTCAGTCGGGTCGCACGTCGGCCGCCGTAGTCATTGGCGTGTCCGAGCACGAGGCGATCACGCGCGCGCGTCGCGCCCACGTAGAAGAGGCGACGTTCCTCGCGCTCGTGGTCCTCGGGATCGTCGGCACCTCCCTCTCGCAGTTCAGGCGGAAGCGGAAGCTCGTCGCCGCGCCGATAGGGCGGGAAACGCTGCTCGACCAGATCCACGATGTGCACGACGGAGAACTCGAGCCCCTTGGCGTTGTGCACGGTGAGCAGGCTCACGGCATCGTCGTCGGTCTCGACTTCAGCGGCCGCCGGATCGTCGCCCATCTCGATGAGCAGGTCGAGATGCTCGACGAATGGTTGCACGCGATCGACTCGGAGCAGGGGGCCGACGCGCGTGACGATCCGGAACAACCGATCGAGATTCTGCACCCGCTCGAGGTTCTCAGGGGTGTCCTCCGAAGTGAGTCGGGCGAGGAACCCGCTCTCGGTGACGAATTCGTAGAGGACCTCGGTGGTCGGGCGATGGGCCGCCTTCGCGCTGAGCAGGTCGTGGAGCGCGAGGTATCGCGCCACGGCTCCAAGCGTCATGTCCGACGTGGCTTCCATCTCATTCACGTCGCGCAGCAGCAGGAGCAGTGGGCGGTGTGCCCTCCGTGATCTCCCGGCGAGCAGCGTGAGATCCGCGGCGTCCGCTCCGAACAGCGGGTCCGCGAGCGTCAGAT
>JAYWEM010000142.1:0-18124 GCA_043779265.1 bacterium
GGTCGTGATGAAGCCGGCGAGCGATACGCCGGCCATCGCGTGGGCATTCTTCGAGCTGCTCGAAGAAATCGGACTGCCGGCAGGCGTCGTCAACTTCGTCACCGGCGGTGGCGCGGTCGTCGGCGATGCGATCGTCCGCCACCCGAGGACGCGGTTCATCTCGTTCACGGGATCCAAGGAAGTCGGCATCGGCATCAATCGCCTCGCGGCCGAGGTGCAGCCGGGACAGCTGTGGCTCAAGCGCGTCGTCGCCGAGATGGGCGGCAAGGATGGCATCGTGATCGACGACGAGGCCGATCTCGATGCGGCGGCCCTCGGCGTGGCGCAGGCCGCCTTCGGATTCCAGGGCCAGAAGTGCTCGGCGTGTTCACGCGCGATCGTCGTGGATTCCGTGCACGACGCCTTCGTCGCGAAGCTCATGCCGCACGTGGCCGCCCTCGCCATCGGGGATCCGGCGGAGCATGGCAAGGCGCTCGGGCCGGTCGCCAGTGAACGCGCGATGAAGACGATCCTCGGCTACATCGAGGTCGGCAAGAAGGAGGGCAAGCTCCTCACGGGCGGCGGTCGCATCGAGGGGCAGTCCGGCTGGTTCATCCAGCCCACCGTGTTCGATGACGTCGCTCCCACGGCGCGCATCGCCAGGGAGGAGATCTTCGGGCCGGTGCTCGCGATCATACGAGCGCGTGACTACGACCATGCCCTCGAGATCGCCAACGACACCGAGTACGGATTGACCGGCGCCGTGTACTCGAAGAACGCGGCCAAGCTCGCGCGCGCTCGTGAGGAGTTCTTCGTCGGCAATCTCTACCTGAACCGCAAGTGCACTGGTGCCATGGTGGGCTGCCATCCGTTCGGCGGCTTCAACATGAGCGGCACCGACAGCAAGGCGGGCGGCCGCGATTATCTGCTGCTGTTCCTGCAGGGCAAGAGCATCGCCACGAAGATCTAGCCCGGGCTAGGCCGCTCGCGACACGCGCTGCTGGAGGAACACGCGGAGTCCCTCGTACTCGGTCGTGAGGCGCGTCAGCATCGCCGGCGCTTCGCTCATGGTCCCCTGCTTGCCGGCGTGCTCGAGATCGAGCGCTGCGGCGGCGAAGCTCTTGCCGCCGATCGTGGCAGCGGCTCCCTTGAGCGCATGAGCTGCTGCGCCCACGGCGGCTGCATCACCCGAACCGACGCCCTGCTGCAACTTCGCCATGTCCTGCGGCGCCGACGACAGGAACTCTTCGAGGATCTCCCGCTCGAACTCGGCATCTCCGCCGGTGATGGCCTCCAACTGTTCGTGATCGAACTCGATCGACATGGATTCCTCCTCGTGGATCAGGCGGCGCGAGCGCGGCCGGGGGCATAGCCCCAGCGGTTGAGCATCTCGTGAAGTGCGGCAGGTTGAACCGGCTTCGTCAGATAGTCGTCCATGCCCGCGTCGAGGCAGCCTTCGCGGTCACCCGCCATGGCGTGCGCGGTCATGGCGATGATCGGTGTGTGGAAGCCTCGTGAGACCTCGAGCTCGCGGATCTCGGCGGTCGCCTGGAATCCATCGAGGATCGGCATCTGCACGTCCATGAGGACGATGTCGAACTCCCCGGCGGTCCATTGCGTGACCGCGTCGCGGCCATCGACGGCCGTGGCCACGTTCAGGCCGTGCCGCTCGAGCAACCGGCTCGCCACCTTCCGATTCACGGCATTGTCATCGACGAGCAGAACCTTGAGGTCGGTCGAAAGCGCGGGCGTCCCGGACTCGACCATCGCCACATCGGGAGTGTGCGCGCGCGCGAACCCGAGCGCCTCACGCACGCCCTGGCCGAACGACTCGAGGCGAGTCGGACGTGCGATCACGGCCTGCACCCCCATCGCCAGCAGGGCTTTCTTCTCGATCGGGTCCGCACTTGCGCTGAGCACGACGACGTGCGCATGGAGTTCCTTGAGTCGACCCTCCATGCGCTCGAACAGCGTCTCCAGCGAGAGTCCCGGGAGGCTGCGGTCGATCAGGACGAGCGAGCAGCGGGTGCTCTCGTCGAGAAGGGTCTTGATGGCCGCTGTGGCGTCCGTCGCCTCGGACACGGTCGCGCCCCAGGCCTTGAGCCACGAGGATGCCCAAGCACGCTCGCGCGCGCCGGGAGCGACAACGAGGACCGGGATGCGATGGAGATCCGGTGCGGAGCCGACCAGCGTCGAACGGCCATCATCGCCAAGCGGAAGATCGAGCGAGAAGGCGAACAGGCTGCCCTCGCCCAGGCGACTCTCGAGCTCCATGCGCGAGCCCATGAGCTCGACCAACTGGCGCGAGATCGTCAGCCCGAGACCGGTGCCGCCGAATCGACGCGTCATGCTGCCGTCGGCCTGCGCGAAGCTCTCGAACACGACAGCCTGTCGTTCGGGCGCGATGCCGATGCCGGTGTCGCGAATCTCGAATCGGAGACGGGCGCGATCACCCTCTCGCCCCGTGACCCGGACCTGGAGTTCGACACTGCCCCGCTCGGTGAACTTGACGGCGTTGCCCAGCAGGTTGACCAGCACCTGCCGCAGTCGCACGGGATCGGTGATCGCCGACGAGGGCAACTCCGGGGGCAGCAGGAGTTTCAGATCGAGGCCCTTGGCCTGTGCGCGCGCGGCGAACAGATCGGTCACGCTCTCGAGTTCGGCGCGCAGGTCCACGTCGAGCGCCTCGAGCGAGAGCTTGCCCGCCTCGATCTTGGAGAGGTCGAGGACGTTGTTGAGAATGCCGAGTAGCGCCTGGGCGCTGTGGTGCGCCGTCTCGACGAAGTCTCGCTGCTCGGGCTCGAGTTCGGTGTCCTTGAGCAGTTCGAGCATCCCGAGCACGCCGTTCATCGGTGTGCGGATCTCGTGGCTGGTGTTGGCGAGGAACTCGCTCTTCATCTTGTTCGCGGTCTCCGCCTGCTCGCGAGCCAGCTCCAGCTCGACCTGGCGCTGCGCCAGGATCAGCAGGTTCGTCTCGGCGCGGACGAAGTCGCCGTAGATCTTCGTTCCGACCATGGTGACGAAGAATGCGAAGAAGCCGACCATGCCGCCCAAAGCGCGCATGGAGGGGTCGGCGTGGATCATCAGGAAGATCGCGGCGGGCAACCCCGCGAACGCCTGGAAGGTCGTGAACAGGTCCCTGGACGGCGACAGCGAGAGCACGCCACCCGCCATGACGCCGGCGGTGGCGATCAGAGCGAACGAGGTGGGAGGGCCGAGCGCGTACTGAGTCACCACCAGGATCACCATCGCGCTCCACGTCCCGGCGCAGGCGAGCGTCAGCACGCTGAACCAGCGACGCCAGAGGGAGGGGCCGCGGGCGTAGAGATGCTCGAAACGAATCGAGAGGACGATGCGCAGTCCGGCTGCCGTGAGCAGCATCGCAGCCAGCGTCGTCATGATCACGGGGGCATCGCGGACGACCGGAGTCAGCAGGGAGACGAGCAGCATGAGGCCCAAGTAGCCGACGCTCGCCGCAGTCGACCGCGTGGCCAGCGTGCGGTCCGAGCGGGCGCGTAGCTGCTCGCGTTGCGCCCCATCCAGAGGCGGCGATGCGGCGTCAAACGCGGAGACCATCGGGCGGTCGTCCTCTCGCACGGGAGTGCGCAGAGCAAGGAGCAGAGAGGCGGAGGGGGCGCCGGGGGTTGGGTGTCGATTCTCATTCTCGGCATGAGACCGAGATGTCTGAAGGCGCCGATTGCCGAGCGAGGTGCGAATGGTCCCGGCGGGCGACGTCGTCGAGGCGTCACGATCGGCGTCGAGCCCGGCGCTCGGTGTCGATCCCCCCGCAGATCCCCGCGCCTGCGCGACTTAGCGGCTGGGCTTCCTGGCAGGCGCCCGGCGAGTGCTCTTCACCTTCGTCGGAGCCTTTTTCGCGCGCTCGGCAGGCTTCACATTCGCCTCGGCTCGCTTCGCTGAACCGAGCCTCGTCGCGGAGCGTCCGGGCTTCGCGATCGCCGCTCGAAGCTCAGCATTCGGCAGCGCATTGAGCACGTCCGCGCTCGCCAGGCCAGCCCGCCTCGCCTGGAACACACCGAACCGCATGTTCTCCAGGTGCGACGTGGCGTGTGCATCGGTGTCGACGACGAAACGGCAGCCGCGTGACTTGGCGAGCCTCGCGTCGACCTCGGACAGGTCGAGACGGTCGGGGGAGGCGTTGATCTCCATCGCGACGCCGTTCGCGGCAGCCGCATCGGCGACCTGCTCGAGATCGAAGGGCACGCCTTCACGCGAGCCGATCAAGCGTCCCCTCGGGTGGCCGAACGCATGGACGAGTGGGTGCGAGACGGCGGCGAGTGCCCGAGCTGTGGCCGCTTCGGGCGTCATCTCGAATCGCGAGTGGATCGAGATGATCACCCAGTCGAGCAGCGCCAACGTCTCGTCATCCAGATCCAGCGCGCCATCGCCGAGGATGTCGACCTCGATGCCGTGCAGGATGTGCAGCGACGGGAATCGCTCGCGCAGTTCCGCGATCTCACCAACCGATTGGCGAACGCGTGCCTCATCGAAGCCCCGCGCCATCGCGAGCGCCTTGGAGTGCTCGGTGAACGCGATCGTCTCGAGGCCGCGATCGAGCGCCGCCTGCGCCATGACATCCAGGGTGTCGCGGCCGTCACTGCGGGTCGAGTGCATGTGCAGATCGGCGCGGATGTCCTCCAGCTCGATCAGTCGCGGCAACCGACCAATGCGCGCCAGCTCGATCTCGCCGAGGCCCTCGCGCAGCTCGGGCGCGATCCACGCCAGATCGAGTGCGCGATAGACCTCCTCCTCGGTGCGCGAGGCCAGCGTGCATTCACCCTTCGTGAGCCCGTACTCGTTGAGCGAGAGCCCCTTGTCCTGGGCGATCCGGCGCAGCTCGATGTTGTGCGCCTTGGAGCCCGTGAAGTAGAGGAGCGCCGCGCCGGCGCTCGCCTCGGGCACGAGCCGAAGGTCGACCTGCAGCCCGGCCTTGAGCCGCACCGAGGACTTGGTCTCGCCGCGCCCCAGCACGTCGGCCACGGAGTCATGCGAGACGAACGCCTGCATCACGGCCTCGGGCTCGCCACCGGTCACGAGCACATCGACATCGCCGATCGTCTCTCGGCGGCGGCGGAATGAACCCGCCAGCTCGACCGACGTGACCCCCGGAATCGCGCGCACCCGCTCCGCGATCGCATGCGCGAGCGGCCAGGCCTTGGCGAGCAGCGTGCGGCCCGAGGTCTCCGCCGCGGTCGCAAGCGCCTTGAGCACGTTCTGCTCCACCTTCTCGCCGAATCCCGGGAGTTCGCGCAGCAGGCCGGCGTTGGCCGCCTTCTCGAGCGCTGCGCGATCGCGGATGCCAAGGGCCTCGAACAGCGTCTTCACGCGTTTGGGTCCCAGCCCCTGCAGTTCGGTGAAGCTCGCGACCTCATCGGGGATACGCGCGCGAAGCTCCTCGAGGATCTCGGTGCGGCCGGTGGAAGTGAGGTCGCGGATGCGGGCGGCGAGGTCCTTGCCGATGCCTTTCAGCGCTTCGAGCCCTCCGGGCTCGGTCGCCAAGGTCGCCGCGCTCTCGGCGTGGCCCTCGATGACGCGGGCGCCCTCTCGATAGGCGCGGACGCGGAACGGATTGGCGCCGTCGATCTCGAGCAGCGTGGCGATGCGCTCGAGCGTCCGCGCGATCTCCGCGTTGGTCATCGCAGGCCCTTCACGCGTTCGAGGAACGTGGCCTCGTCGATCACCGTGATGCCGAGTCGCTGCGCGTCCTCCAGCTTGGAGCCGGCGCCGGGGCCTGCGACGACGAGCGTCACCTGCTTGGAGATGCCGCCCGCGATCTTGGCGCCGGCTCGCTCGGCGAGGCGTTGTGCGTCGGGACGCGGCATGGTCTCGAGCCCGCCCGTGAACACGACACTCTCGCCTTCGAGCGGGCGTGGCCCCTTGGGGCGAGCGTCCGCGAGCGGCCGCACGCCCGAGGCTTCGAGTCGCCCGAGCACCTCGCGGTTGCGTGCGCTCGAGAAGAACTTCGACACGCTTGTGGCCACTTCGGGTCCGATGCCGTGGATACTCTGGAGATCCTCGCTCGTCGCCTCGGCCAGACTCGCGAGGCCGCCGAAGTGCTCGGCCAGCAATCGGGCGACCGTGTCGCCGACGTGGTCGATGCCGAGCGCGAACAGGAAGCGATCGAGCCGCGGGCGCTTGCTCGCCTCGAGCGCGCCGGTCAGGTTCTCGATCGACTTCTCCGCGAACCCATCGAGCGAGGTCAGATCGATCGGCGTCAAATGGTAGAGGTCGGCCAGGTCGCGCACGAGCTTCTTCTCGATCAACTGCTGCACCGTGCGGCCACCGAGGCCGGTGATGTCCATGGCGCCGCGCGAGACGAAATGCGCGATGTGCCCCTCGAGCTGAGCAGGGCAGGCGAGGCCGTTGGTGCAGAGGTGCGCCGCCCCCGATCGCTCGACCGCCGCCTCGCACACCGGGCACTCGCTCGGCAGCTCGAAGCGTTTGGTCCCCTTGGGGCGCCGATCGACGATCACCTCGATCACTTCGGGGATCACGTCGCCGGCCCGGCGCACGCGCACCCAGTCGCCGATGCGGACGTCCTTGCGATCGAGCTCATCCTGATTGTGCAGCGTCGCACGCGAGACCGTGACGCCCGAGACATCGACCGGCTTGAGCTGCGCCACGGGCGTCAGCTTCCCGGTGCGACCGACCTGCACGACGATGTCCTGGATCTGCGTGATCTCCTCGCGCGGCGGGAACTTGAACGCCATCGCCCAGCGCGGCGAGCGCGAGCGCATGCCGAGACGCTGCTGCGCGGCGCGGTCGTCCACCTTGAGCACGATGCCGTCCACCTCATAGATGAGCGCGTCGCGTTTCTCGCCCAGCTCGGCATGGAAGCGCACCGCCTCATCGAGCGTGGCGCACAGCCGCACATCCTTCTCGACGTGGAAGCCCCAGCCGCGAAGGGCCGCAAGCATCTCCTGCTGGCTGGCGAGCGGGTGCGCCTCGGCCTCCATCACGTCGTAAGCGTAGAGATCGAGCCGGCGCGACGCGGTGATCGCCGGGTCCAGCTGCCGCACCGTGCCGGCCGCCGAGTTGCGAGCGCTCGCGAACGGCTCCTCGTCGGCCTCGATCAGGCGCTTGTTGAGCGCCTCGAACTCGGGCAGCGGCATCAGCGCCTCGCCTCGTACCGCGATCACGCCCTTGGGCTCGCCCTGCGGGCCGTCGGCGCGAAGCCGCAGCGGCACCGCGCGGATCGTGCGCACGTTCTCGGTGACCACCTCGCCCGTCTCGCCGTTGCCGCGCGTCGTCGCGCGCACGAAAACCCCGTCCTCGTACACCAACTCGAGGCTCAGGCCGTCGAACTTGGGCTCCGCCATGTAGGCCACATCGCCGGCGAACAATCCCTCATCGACCCCGAGACCCTTGCGCACGCGCGCGTCGAACTCGCGGACCTCCGCTTCGGACATCAGCGAGTCGAGCGACAGCATGGGCCGCACGTGGCGCGCCTTCTTGAAGCCCTTGCGGAGTCCACCCGAGACACGCTGGGTGGGGGAGTCCGGCGTCTGCAGCTCGGGGAACTCGGTCTCGAGCGACTGCAGTTCCTTGAACAGCCTGTCGTAGGCGGCATCCGAGACCGATGGCTGGTCGAGGACGTAGTAGCGATGGTCGTGGTCGCGCAGCTCCGTGGCCAGTGCCTCGGCTCGCTTGCGCGCCTGCTCTCGCGTCATGGCTCAGCCCTGCGCGAGGGCGAGCAGGCGCTCGAAGTGGGCCGCGGTCAGCGGCATCACCGACAGGCGAGAGATGCGCACCAACTCGGTCGTCCGCAGCACGCTGTCGCTCTTGAACACCGAGAGCGGCACGGCACGGATGAGAGCGCGCAGCGGCTTCAGATCGACGACCACGCGACGCGCGTCATCCAGTTCGGGATCGGCATACGGGCCCTTGCTCACCGTGGCCAAGCCGACCGCCCGCTTCTCGCCGGCCGTGTGATAGACGACCACGGTGTCGCCCTTGAGGATGTTGCGCAGGTGAATGAGCGCCAGGGCGTTGGAAACCCCCGCCCAGACCGTGCGCTTGTCGCGCGCGAGGTCGGCATAGGAGTATTCACCGGGTTCCGTCTTGAAGAGCCACGCGGCCATGGCGCAAGGGTAGCGGCCGATTCACAGGGGCCGCAACCACGCCCTCGGGAGCCAGGCATGACCCTCGAACAATTGCAGTGGGCTGCACTGTGGGCGCTCGCGCCCCTGGTGCTCGCATTCCTCGATGCCCCGTTCCGCACACTCGGGCAGCAATACCTCGTGCATCGATGGGGCGAGCGGCTCGTTCTGTTCAGCATCGAGCTCAATCTGCTCATGCTGTGGGCGCTGACCCGCCTCGTGCTCGGTCACGACGTCGGGCTGTTCCCCGACGTGCTCAGGCTGCCCATGGCCGCGCTCGGCCTGGTGATCGTGTGGGCGGGTACCGTGTTCACGGTGTGGGGCAAGCTCGCGCTCGGGCGGCAGTTCACTGCCTCGTTCGCCATCCGCAAGGACCACACGCTGGTGACGAGGGGCCCGTACGCGATCACGCGCCACCCGATCTACACCGGGCTGCTCGCCATGGCGATCGGAGCCGCGCTCGTGCTCGACAGTGGGCTCACGCTCGGCTTCACCGCCCTGCTGGTGCTGCCGTTCTGGTTCCACACCGCCATCGAGGAGCCGCTGCTCGAACAGCACTTCGGCGAGGAGTGGAAGCTCTACCGAGCGAAGGTGCCGCGGCTGATTCCGGGGTGGAAGCGGGGCGCCCCGAGCCGCTAGACTCCGATCGAGCCGGGCGCTCACCGAATCGAGGGATCCTCTTGTCGGATGCTCCCGTGCGAACCGCGTCGGCAGCGGCACTCCTGATACTCGTGCTGTGCGTGAGTCCCTGCAGCGCTGTGGACTGGACGCTGCAGGGAGCCCGATCCGGTACTCGGGCAAGCAGCTCGTCCAGGAGGACGGCGCTCGGATCGACCTCATGGGTGGCTTCGCGGGACTCTCCGGTTCCCCGACGGACGATGTCTGGACGTGGACCGCCTCCTCGGGCTGGCACCGTCAGGCCCTGGTTGAGGACGCGCTTCGCGGCGGCGGCGCGATCGCAGTCGATCGCGAGCGAGCGCGATTCCTCTGCTTCACGCCGGATCCCACCATCGCATCGCAGGGCTTGCTCTGGGCGATCCGTCCTTCGGCGCCGACCCTTCGCGAGGATCTCGGCTCCACGCCATTCGGCCAGATCGTGGACGCGACACTGGATGGCGATGATCGTCTCTGGTTGCTCGCGCGCGGTGGCAGCGGCTCGACGGTGATGGATCTCTGGTGGAGATCCCTGGCGGACACCGGAACCTGGCGGCGAGTGGGGAGCCTGCCCTCGACGACGTTCTTCCTACCCGGCTCCTGGCACTTCGATCGACTGCACCAGCGCCACTTGTTTGTGACCGCGCCCAGCGGAGCACCACCCTCGCTGTGGAGCTTCTCCGCGACCGGGGGGGCCACGAGTGTCGTGTATCCACTTCACCAGCTGCAGCCATTCGGGTGGGCGGTGAACGCATTCGTCGATACCGACCGGCGTCGACTGCTCGTTGCGTCCTCGGCCGATGGAGGTGTCCCGGGCTCTTCTGCAGCCATCGCCCGTCTCGATGTGATCTCGTTGGATACGCTGGGCAGCGCACATCAGCTCGCCGTGGCGCTCACCGATCCGCCCGGGCAGCGGCCGTTCGCGAACTTCGGGCTCAATGCTTCCGGGTTCTGGGCGGTCTGGGGGGATCCCGCGGTCCCCATCCGGCGTGCGGACGTCGACTCGCTTGCTTCCTGGCGACTCGTCGCCGACTCGGGGCCCTCGCCTCGAGCGAGAGACTACAGCTTCCCGACCGAACCCTTCGTTCTCGAGGACGACGTGAGTGGATGGTTGCTCGGCGAGCATCTGGGTTTCGGTGTGCGCGACTGGTCGTTGCTCTGGCAACTCGACCTGCGAGACGAGCGCGTGCGATGGACGGGTGCGCGTATCGCCGGCGTCGTCCCCGAGTCGACCGGGATCTCGGCCACCACCTATTCACCCGATGAGCGCCGCTGGTACGCCGTCGGGCCCGACGCGGTCTGGGCGTTCGATCTCGAGCCCACCCCGCACTGGTCGCGGCTCGGGAGTTCGGGGCCCGGATTCGCGCCCTCCGGCCTGGCTTTCGATCCGCTCCGCCGTCGCCTGTGGGCCGATGATGGGTCGCTGGCGTACTGGTCGCTCGATGGGGGCGAGTGGCGTCGGCTGACTGCTGCCTGTCCCGCCGACTCGATCCTCGATCCCTACCCACGGCTCTCGTACGATGCCCGCCACGAGCGGTTGCTTCGCTCGGATCGAGCCGGTGTCCGTTCGCACACGATGGGTGACTACTCATGCTGGAAGCTCGAGCTGCGCACGTCGGGATTCGGATTGAGCGACGCGGAGGTCCCGAGGTGGCGATCGAGTGGCGATGGGCAGCCCTACCCGCTGCCGCTTCCGCCCTCTTCCGCGCGCACGCTGCTCATCGATGAGCGACGAGGTGAACTGCATCTCGACGGAGGCCTGCACTCCTTCTACACGCAGTCGGTGAGCTACGGGCAGGCGGTGTCGCTCACCACTCCGATCGCGGGTGCGCGCGACGTCTCGGGCCATCCGATCCCGGTCCGGAATGGCCGCGCGGTCGCATTGGCTCCAGCCAGCGACCGGATCGTACTGGCGATGGGTCCGCAGGTCTGGACCTGGCCGGCGGGCAACACCGAGCTTCCTTGGGCGATCGCGCTACCGGTCGTGCAGGCGCCGGGTGCGGTGCGGCTCGCCTGGCGAGTGGCCACGGCGTTCGCATCGCCCGCCACGCTCTGGCGTCGCACACCCACCGATGCCTGGCAGATGATCGCCCGGCTCTCGCCCGATGCGAGCGGCGCCTTCTCCTTCGAGGATCCTGCTGCCATCGCCGGCCATCGCTTCGGCTATCGACTGACTCGCGGCGATCGCATGACCGACTTGGCTTCGCGCGATCAGTGGCTGGTGCGCGAGACGCGCGCGGAGTTCGCGCTCCACCACGCCTGGCCGAATCCCTCGTCGGGCCACCTGACGCTTTCGTTCGCGCTCGCCCACCCGGGCGCCGCACGGTTCGAACTGTTCGACCTCTCGGGCCGGCGAGTCTGGCTCGAGACACGAGCGGCGCAGAGCGGACAGCAGCTCGCTTCGCTGGAACTCCCGACCCGCGTGCACGCGGGCGTCTATCTGCTGCGCGTCGTCTCGGGCGGCGAGAGGCGAAGCGCCCGCATCGCCGTCATCCGCTGATGAACGCCATCGTCCTCTCGCTCACGGCCACACTGCGCTCGCCACGCTGACGAACGAGCCGTCCTTCTCGTCGCTCATCGTGTAGCCGAGCTGACGACCGACGCCGGGTTCGGCGCAGCGCAACATGCAGTAGGTGGGAGCGAAGCCGCAGATGCGGGTGGCATCGTCGCCCGAGGCGATGGTGTCGAACCAGTTGTCCGGGTCGCCCGCGATCGCGGCAGCGATGGCAGCGTCGTCGAGCTGCCGAACGGCTGCTCGGGCGGCTTCATCGAGGGGCGGATCGCCGAAGCGGGGCCCGACGTGCGAGAAGTCCACGCCGGCCACATAAAGCGTGTGGCCGCCCAAGTCGGTCTCGGCGGCGCGCACGGCGGTGATCAAACCCTCGACCATCTCGTCCTGGCGCGGCGTGCGCTGCTCGTCGAGCAGTGTGTGGAAGCCGCCGCACAGGATCGGCACCAGCGTCCACGGGCGCTTGCCGAGGCGGCGCTGCAGATAGAGCAGCTGGAACTCGATGCTGTGCTCGTCGCGGTGGGCCAGCTCGCCGTGGTAGGCGGCCTCGCCCAGCGCGGCGGCCAGGCGGTCGACGAATGCGGTGTCGGTCGTCACGCGGCCGAGCGGCGTCTGGAAGTGCTTGCGCGTCAGCGCCACGCGATCGCCGTCCATCTGATGCCCGGTGCCGAACACGATCACCCGCAGCGGCTCGGTGGAGGCGTCATCGAGCTGCTCGAACGCGCTCGCCATGAGCGCGCCCTCTCGGCGCACATCGAGGTGCGGCGCGAGGATGGCGCGCGGCATCGTGCGTGCCGCGGCACCAGGCGCACCGTCTCTCGCGGCCGCCTGAGCGAACTGGGCGTCGAGGAACGTCTCGAGCTCGGCCTTGTCGGCCGGGTAGGCCTGCCCTTCGTGCGCGGCGGGCCGGATCTCGAGAGCGTGGTACTGGGCGCGCACCTGCTCGTAGGCCTTCTCGAATCGCGGCGATTCGAGCATCAGCATCTCGTCGAGCTGTGCGATGAAGTCACGCACCATGTTGCCGACGCGCATGTCCTTGCTCTCCTGCATCACCGCGGCGGTGATGTCGGAGAGCGCCACCGTGCCGTCCAGAAGCTGGAGGATCGGGAGCGATTCCATGCCGAGCACGGGCGTGCCCTGGATGACACCGAGCGGATCCTGCACGGCGATCAACTCGCGTCCACCGTCGCGCACGGGCATCAGCATCACGCGGCGCAGCCTCGGGTACTGGGGCAGGTCGGCGGCGCTCTCACGCATCATGCCGGGCGGCAGGATGATGCGCGGCTTCTCGTCAGCGGGCGGTTCGCCGCCGGGCAGGATGAGGCGCGAGGGCTTCGCGGGTTCGTCGGGACCGAGGACCATGAGTGGATCGCTCCGCGTCAGAGTGGGGAGGTCGGGTGAGCCGCAGTCTAGATGGGAAATCGGGATTCGGCACCCGTGCCCCGACGCGCCGCCGTTCGGCGTGCATCCGACTTCCGCATGGTCCATAGTCCCGACCCCATGACCACTACTGCGATGACCAAGCTGCTCGAGTCCTATCTGACCGGGCTCGAAGGCGATCCCGGGTTCTGGCGCGGCGAGCGCGACGAGGTCCCGATTTTCGTCTTCAGTGACGATGACAACGACCGCATGCGCCTGATGGCGCCGATCGGTGTCGTCGAGGAACTCGATGCCGACCTGATGCACGCCCTGCTGCAGGCCAACTACGATCGCGCGCTCGACGCGCGGTACGCCATGCGCGGCCGCGAGTTGTGGGCCGTCGTGGTGCACCCGCTGGCGACGCTCGCGACCGATGACCTGCCGTCGATGTTCGACCAGATCGTGGCGCTGGTGAAGAACACCGGTTCCTCGTTCGCCTCGACCGACCTCGTGTTCCGCTCGCTGCCGGACGACATCGTGCTCGAGACCGACGACAGTGAAGAGGGCGACGAGGGTGAAGACGATGACGACGATGGGGATGACGATATTCTCGGCGAGGGCCGAGAGCGGCGATGAACCCCGCCGAGGGCCCGGTATCCGCGGTTGCCATCGACCTGCGCGTCGACCGTGAGATGGCCCTGCCCGGCCGCGTGTGGTGCGCCGAGCGGCCGCGCGGCCTCGTCGCCATCGTGCACGGCCTGGGCGAACACAGCGGCCGCTACGCCGCCCTCGCCTCCAAGTTGGTTGGTGCACGATTCACCGTGGTGGCGCTCGATCTGCCCGGACACGGCGAGACGACCGGGCCTCGCGGCGATCTGCCGTGGGACAAGGTCCGCGACCAGGTGCTGCCCGCCATGTTCACCGCCGCTCGCGGCATGCCGGGGCAACCGCTCGAGCTACCGGTCGTCCTGATCGGGCACAGCATGGGCGGCCTGATGGCGCTCGACCACGCGCTCGCGCACCCCAAGCCGATCTCGGCGCTCGTGCTCAGCGCTCCCGCGCTGCGCACGCCGATGCCGCCGTGGTGGAAGCTGGCGATGGCACAGGTGGCCCGCCTCGCGACACCGACGGCGGGCTTCCCGAACGGCCTCGACCCCGAAGGACTCGCGCGCGACCCCGAGGTGGTGAAGCGCTATCGCGATGATCCGAACGTGCACGATCGCATCAGCCCGCGACTCTACTTCTCGTTCCTCGAGGCGCAGGCGCGCTGCCGCCGCTCGGCGCAGTCATTGCAGTTGCCGACGCTCGTGCTCCAGGGCATGGCCGATCGACTCGTGGAGCCCAAGGGCTCGCTCGATCTGTTCGGCGCGGTGCCACATGGACGCATGCGATTCGTGACGCTCAAGGACACCTACCACGAGTTGTTCAACGACACGGGCCGCGAAGACGTCCTGCGCGACATGATCGCGTGGCTCGATGCCGCGGTCGTGGTGTGAGCGGCGAGACCGTCGGCTCGATCGTCTCCGTGCGCACCGGCCGGGTGCGCCAGCTGGCGATGCCGGCGTGGGATCGAACGGGCGAGGCCTCGTGGTCGAGTGCGTTCATCAAGGGCGAGCGTGAGGGCGCAGTGAGCGTGGGCGCGCTCGGTATGGAAGGCGACGAGCAAGCCGACCGCGTGCATCACGGCGGGCCCGAGATGGCGGTGCTCATGTACGCCGCCGCGCACTACGAGACGTGGCGCGGCGAGCCGGGCCTCGAGGCGATGGGCCCGGGGGGACTCGGCGAGAATCTGACGGTGTCGTCGCTCGATGAGACGAACGTGTGCGTCGGCGATGTGCTCGAGGTGGGAGGCTGCGTCCTCCAGATTGCTTCACCGCGCGCGCCGTGCAACTCGATCTCGCGGCGCTGGAATAACGCCGCGCTGCTGCGACGCGTCACCGAGCGATTGTGGACCGGCTGGTACCTGCGTGTGCTGGAAGAGGGCAACGTGCAGGTCGGGGACTCGATCACATTGCGCCAGCGCCTGCATGCTGATTGGAGCGTCCATTCGCTGCTCGCGCTGAGGCTTCGCACCCCGCGCGACCCCGCGCGACTCGCCCATGCGCAGACGCTCGAGGCGATGAGCGCGGAGTGGCACAACTACTTCGCGAAGTTGGCGCTCAAGCACGCCTGAGCACTGCGCTCCGCCGAGCTTCGAGTCCGCTCAGCCCAGCACGCGCCGCACCGCGTCCTGCCACCTCGCGCGTTCGGCCTTGCGCCATGCGGGCTTCTGTTCCGGGCGGAACTCGCGGTCGAGTCGGCGGGCGGCATCGAGGTCGCGCGTGGATCTCCACAGGCCCGCGCCCAGGCCGGCCAGCAGCCCGGCGCCGAGCGCCGTGGTCTCG
Organism: bacterium; assembly: GCA_043779265.1. Taxonomy (GTDB): domain Bacteria; phylum Eisenbacteria; class RBG-16-71-46; order RBG-16-71-46; family RBG-16-71-46; genus CADEFY01. The sequence goes on from JAYWEM010000142.1 coordinate 15,003, forward strand.
ACCACCTTGGGGCGGCGCACGGGTACGCCGAGCAGGTCGGCCTGCGTCTGCATGAGCCAGTCGTTACTGGTCGCGCCGCCATCCACCTGCAGCACGCGCAGCGGTGCACCGGCGTCGCGCGCCATGGCATCGACCAGGTCCATGCTCTGGAACGCCAGCGACTCGAGCGTCGCGCGCACGACGTGCGCCCGCGTGACGCCGCGCGTCAGACCGAGCAGAGCGCCTCTCGCCTCGGGACGCCAGTAGGGGGCGCCGAGTCCAGCGAAGGCGGGCACCAGCACGACGCCCGCGCTGTCTGGCACCGACTTCGCCATCGCCTCGGTGTCGCTCGCGCTCTCGATCAGGCCGAGCCCATCGCGCAGCCACTGGATCGCGGCTCCCGCCACGAACACGCTGCCCTCGAGCGCGTAGGCGGCCTCGCCACGCGGGCCGCAGGCGATCGTCGTCAGCAGGCCGGCGCGCGACATCACGGCGCGATTGCCGGTGTGGAGCAGCAGGAAGCAGCCGGTGCCGTAGGTGTTCTTCGATTGCCCCGGCCGTACGCAACCCTGCCCGAACAGCGCCGCCTGCTGGTCGCCCGCGATGCCGGTGATCGGGATGCCGTCGGGCAGCGGGCGGAAGCCACGCGTCTCCCCGAACGAGCCGCTCGAGGCGAGCACGTCGGGCATCGCGCTGGCGGGCACGCCGAACAGCCGCATCAGCACCGGGTCCCAGCGCCTGCTCTTGAGGCCGAACAGCAGTGTGCGCGATGCGTTGGTGGGATCGGTCGCATGCACCGCGCCGCCGCTCAGGCGCCACAGCAGCCAGCTGTCCACGGTGCCGAATGCGAGACGGCCTTGCCGCGCGAGCCGCCTTGCGAGCGGTTCGCGATCGAGCGTCCACTCGATCTTGGTGGCCGAGAAGTAGGGGTCGGCACGCAGGCCGGTCAGTCGCCGCAGCAACGGCTCGCGGCCCTGCTTGCGCAACTCCTCGCAGCGCTCGCTGGTGCGGCGATCCTGCCAGACGATGGCGCGTGCCACCGGCTCGCCCGTCCGGCGATCCCACAGCAGCGAGGTCTCGCGCTGATTGGTGATACCGATGCAGCGGATCCGGGCGGCGCTCACGCGTGCCGCGGCCAGCGCCGCATGCACGGCGCGCTGCGAAGTGGTGATCAGGTCCTCGGGGTCGTGCTCCACCCAGCCCGGCTTGGGGAAGTGCTGGGGCAGCTCGCAGTAACCGCGGCCGCGCACGCGTCCGTCATGCGACAGCAGCAGCGCGGTGGTGCCGGTGGTGCCGGCGTCGATGGCGAGGACGAGATCCGCACGCATGGAGGTGTCTCCTGGTTCAGGCGGGGCCGAGCGCGCGCGCGAGCAGATCGCGCTCGCTGCGCACCGAGTGTTCGTGGCGATCGAGTTCCTCGCGCTGGTGTTCGGGGCTCCAACCGAGGCGGCGTGCGAGTCCCTCGGCGACAGCGGGCGCGGAGGCGAGGCCGCGATCGTCGCCGAGCCACAATCGCGATCGCCGCCGCATCACGTCCTCGAGCCGACGCGCGAATGTGCGTTCGGCGGCATCGGCGCCGAGCGCCTGCGGGTCATCGTCGAGCGCTCGCGGCACCGGCAGCGGCGTGCGTGGGTCATGCACGCGCTCCAAGTCGCGGCCGAGCCGCGCCAGCACGGCCTCGAGCGCCTCCTCGGCGATCGCCCGGAACGTCGTGTACTTGCCGCCCGTGACGGTCAGGCAGACGCCGTCCTCGAGCACGGCGTGCTCGCGAGAGGCGCTGCCGACCTCGCCGCCCGCCGCCAGCAACGGCCGGATGCCCGAATAGACTGCGATCGGCCGCTGGCCCCCGGCTCCCGGCAGCAGTCGCTTGGTGGCCTCGTGCAGGTAACGGATCTCGTCGATGCTCGGGGCCGATGAGCCATCGGGAGGGGGCGAGGCGAGCGCGGTCTCGGTGGTGCCGACCAGCGATCGCCCGGCGAAGGGCACCACGAACCACGCGCGGCCATCGGGTGCGAGCGACAGGATCGCGTGCGAACGCGTGAGCGCCGGGTACACGAGATGCACGCCGCGCGAGGGCGCGAGCCGCGGCGCGGGGTCGGGAGCGCCAGGGGTGCGCATGCGCACCAGATCGCGCCTCGTCGCATCGCTCCACGCGCCGGTCGCGTTGACCAGCACGCGCACGGCGATGGTCTGACTGGCGCCGTCGGCGTCGCGCAGTTCGAGCGCGGTGGCGCCCTTGGGTTCGGTGGTGGGGCGTGCGGCGATCAGGGTCGTGTGCGGCAGCAGCCTGGCGCCATGCGCGGCGGCGTCCTCGGCGACCGCGATGGCGAATCGCGTGTCATCGACGACGACATCCGAGTAGAGCCCCGTCGCGAGCAGCCCGGCGGGTTCGAGCGCCGGCTCGAGCGAGGCGCCCGAAGCACCGGGCGCCCACGCATGCGGAGCCAATCGCTCGCGCCCGGCGAGGAGGTCATAGAGCGCGAGTCCGGCCCGCAGTTGCCATGGCCGCACGCGGTCGCCCCGCCGCACCGGCGCGAGGAATCGGGTGGGCTGCGCGAGCGAGGGGGCCATGCGCTGCAACGTGCCGCGCTCTCGCAGCGACTCGCGCACGAGTGCGAAGTGCCCGTGCTCCAGGTAGCGCAGTCCGCCGTGCAGCATGTGGCTCGTGGCGCTGCTCGCGCCCGAGGCCAGATCGCTGCGATCCACCAGCACGACGCTCAGTCCGTGCCGGGCGGCGAGTCGCGCGAGGCCGAGGCCCGTCACGCCGCCGCCCAGCACGCCGAGGTCGACCGTGGTCACTCGGGTTCGTCGCCGTACAGCGCGCGCATCGCGTCGTCGAGCCCGCGCTCGAGATTGCCGAAGCGCGCGCGATAGTCGACCTGCGCGCGCGAGATGACCTCGCGCGCGACGCTGGCGCCGTAGATGCCTGCCATCTCGATCTTGGGACGCGAGCCGCCCGGCATGTCCTTGTAAGTGAGGAAGTAGTGGACGATGCGATCGATCAGGACGGGCGGGCAGTGCTCGATCTCATCCCAGTTCTCATGCACCGGGTCGCCCACGAGCACGGCGATGATCTTGTCGTCCACCTCGTGGCCATCGAACAGCCGCAGCCCGCCGATCGGCTTCGCGCGCACGACGACGCC
>JAYWEM010000143.1:0-7709 GCA_043779265.1 bacterium
CGGTTCGCATCTCGGCAGTCGACTGGGCGCCGGGTGGCATGCAGCCGGAGGACGCCGTCGAGGTGGCCCGCATGCTCAAGGCGCACGGGTGCGACATCGTCGATGTCTCGGCCGGCCAGACGGTGGCGGACCAGAAGCCGGTCTACGGCCGGTTGTTCCAGACCCCGTTCGCCGACCGCATCCGCCACGAGGTCGGGATCGCCACCATGGCGGTCGGCAATATCTCGTCCTACTCGGACGTCAACACCATCCTCGCCGCGGGGCGGGCCGACCTCTGCCTGCTCGCGCGGGCGCACCTGTGGGACCCGTACTGGACGCGCCACGCCGCGCACGCACTCGGTCACCCACACCCCTGGCCCGACCCTTACGCCTCGCTCAACCGCTACCAGCCGCGCTTCACCTGAGCGTCAGGCGCCTCAAGGAGATCGCACACGATGCCCGTCACCTATTCGAGCTACCTCAAGATCGATGAACTGCTGCGCCTGCAGCAGCCGCTCTCGGACGGACCCGAGCATGACGAGATGCTGTTCATCGTCATCCATCAGGTCTACGAACTATGGTTCAAGCAGATGCTGCATGAGCTCGACTACCTGCAGAAACTGCTGGGCGCCAACGACACGCCGCGCGCACTCCACACGCTCAAGCGCGTGCTCACGATCCTCAAGGTGAACGTGGCGCAGATCGACATCCTCGAGACCATGACGCCGCTCGAGTTCCTGTCGTTCCGCGCCCGGCTCGAATCGGGCAGCGGCTTCCAGTCCTACCAGTTCCGCGCATTCGAGTTCGCGATCGGCGTGAAGCAACCCGCGGCACTCGACCGCTACGAGCCCGGCAGCCCGGCAAGGCTCGAGCTCGAGCGACGATTCGCCGCCCCGACCGTGTGGGATGCGTTCCTGCGCTACCTCGCCGCAGCGGGGCACCCGGTGCCCGCCGATGCGCTGGGCCGCGATGTCTCGCTGCCGATCACCGAATCCGCAGGCCTCCAGAAGGTGCTGCTCGACGTCTATCGCAACGACGCTGCGGCTCGAACGCTGTGCGAGCGCTTGGTCGATCTCGATGAGGGCGTGCAGGAGTGGCGCTACCGGCACGTGAAGATGGTGCAGCGCACGATCGGCACGAAGCGCGGAACCGGCGGGTCGGATGGCGTCGCCTACTTGAAGACGACGCTCGACCGGTCGGCCTTCCCCGACCTGTGGGCGATTCGCGCCGAGCTGTGAGCGCGCCCGGGCATACAGCCGCCTCGCTCGCGGGAAGCCCCAACTCGCTGGCCGCGCACTACACGCGATTCCGCGTCAGCGAGCGCCTGCTGCTGACCGGGCACTCGCATCAGGCATGGCCGGATGTCGGCTTCGAGGCGCAACAACAGGCGTGGCTCGATGCCGCCGAACTCATTGACGACAAGTGGAGTCGCGCGCATGAGCAGGCCGACGCGGTCCGCCTCGGCTTCGCCCGACTGCTCGGCGATCCGCGCGGCTCGATCGCGCTCGCGGGCAACACGCATGAACTGGTGGTGCGCTTCCTCTCGGCGCTCCCGCTCGCCGAGAGACCGCGGATCCTCACGAGCGATGGGGAGTTCCACACGCTGCGCCGTCAGCTCGACCGGCTCGCGGAGACCGGGCGGATCGAAGTGGTGAAGCTTGCCGCGAGCCCCGCCACCGACCTCGCGGCGCGCGCCGCGCTGGCGGTCGATTCGCGAACAGCCGCGGTGTGCGTCTCCTCGGTGCTGTTCGGCAACGCGCATCTCGTTCCGGGATTGGGCGAGCTGGCGAACGCGTGCGGCCGTCACGGCGCGGAGTTGCTCGTCGATGCCTATCACCAGATCGGCGTCGTGCCGATGGACCTCGGGCGCGCGGGGCTCGATCGCGCCTTCGTGGTGGGTGGCGGATACAAGTACTGCCAGTTGGGCGAGGGCAACTGCTTCCTGCGCGTGCCTCCCGGGCGGGAGGACCTCTCGCCTGTCGTGACCGGCTGGTACAGCGAGTTCGCGCGTCTCGCCGAGAGCCCGGCGGGCAGCGCGCCCTACGGCGTGGGTGCCGCGAGGTGGGCCGGCGCCACCTACGACCCGAGCAGTCACTACCGCGCCGCACGCGTGTTCGCGTTCTTCGAGGAACAGGCGCTGAGCCCCACCCTGCTGCGACAGGTCAGCCAGCACCAGGTCTCACGCCTCGCCGAGCGCTTCGATGCGCTCGACCTCGATCCGGCGCGACTCGCGCGCGATCGCGGCACGCCGCTCGAGCAGATCGGCGGGTTCCTCGCTCTGCGAGGCGATCGCGCTGGAGAGTTCAGCGCGGCACTGCGCACGCTCGGTGTGTGGACCGACTCGCGGGGCAGCACGCTCCGACTGGGGCCGGCGCCCTATCTGAGCGACGCCCAACTCGACCAGGCGATCGGACTGCTGGGCGAGGTCGTGCGCGCCTGAACCGCGCGACGCTCCGGCTACTGCCCGCTCGAGCTGGCGACGACGAACGTGTGCGCGTTGCCCACGCTCCAGTGCGTCGTCGAGGCCCCCAGCTTGCGGATCATCGAGTGCCCGAGCAGGGAGTCGGGAACGACCACGGTGAGCATCGTCACGTAACCCGGCGTATTCGTGCTGTCGGTGATCGTGACGTGGTCCCAGTCCAGTTCGTACTCGGCTCTCGTGAACGAGAAGCCGCGGGGGAGGAACTGGGCGGAGCCCTGGGGCATCGCACCCGCGGCTGCCTCGGGAGGGAACACGCCGGTCGCCTCGAACTGGGCGTAGGCCGCGCTTCGAACGACGTTGAAGTCGTTGAGCGCCTTGGCGGTCACGGCGTGCCGCCGGTAGGTGGCCATCGCCGGCATCGACAGTCGCACCAGCACGGACATGATCGTGAGCACGACCATGAGCTCGATCAGCGAGAACCCCCGGTTGCCACGAAGCCGGTTCACCGCACGCTCCCGGCGGGTCCCGTGATCCGAGTCAGTACACCACGCAGGGAGGGCCTGGCCACCGAGTCCGCGCTCGAGTCGTAGGTGATCCGGGCGGAGCCCTCCCCCGCTGCCAACTGATAGTCGCTCGCACCACGGCGCTGATAGGACACGCCGCGTACCGGCTGCCCCGCCTCGCGAGGCGACGGCGGCGCGAGGCCCTTGGAGGCGCGGTAGGTCTCGATCCGTTCGGCCTGCATCGCCACGGCCATCTTCCAACCGTTCACGTAGTAGTCATAGGTCGGCGCGCGCGGCACATCGAACTTGAGCCACGCTGGATCGGCGAACCAGATGTAGGCGTTGAACGCGCAGAGCGTCAGCAACAGGAGCGGCTTGCGAAGATCGCGCTTGCCGCCGCGCAGCCGGACCTCATTCGCGGCGCGGACCTTGGCCTTGGCCTCCTCGTTCACCATCACATCGGCGACTGCGGCCTCGGCCTCGAGCCGCGCCTGATCGTGCGCCTCGGCCTCGGCATCGATCGATCGCACGCGCAGTGGTTCGCCCATGACGGCCTGATTCTCCTGCCGGGGTGGAGGGGGTGACGAAGCGTCTCCTCGTGAAGTCTCGGTCGCCGACAGGCCACCTTGAGCCGCCCCGCAATGGCCTGTTAGCGTGCATGGCCGTTGCTCACGCTGGCAGTCGGCAGCGACCGCTCCATCCTGAGAACCGCCGCGGGGCCGCCCGTCGGCGGCTTTCGCCGTTCCCGACGCGCCCGAAAGGGGAGCTGTGGCCATTCCCGATGTGTTCTTGACCGACCCCCTCGCCGAGTCGCTCGCACGCCATGCCGGGCAGAGCCCCGAGGCGCGCGAACTGCTCGAGATGTTGCGGGATGGCTGGGGACGCAACGATGCCGCGGGAGCCCCGCGTCGCGTGGCGGTGCGGGGCCTGGCCGGTTCGGCGCGCGCGTATCTCGTGTCGTGGCTGCAGCGCGAACTGGGTCGCCCCGTGCTGTGCATCGTGCCGCATCGGCGCGAGCGCGCGAGGGAGAATCGCGATCCCGAGGTGTTCGATTCGTTCCGTGATGACCTCGAGTACTTCCGGGGCCGAGGCGCCACGCTCGCGTTCCCGGAACCCGACACCGCACCCTACGACGACACCTCGCCCCACCCGGCCATCACCGCCGAGCGGCTCGAGGCGCTGTCGCGACTCGCCGCCGCTCGTTCCGGCGCCGCACCTTTCGACGGCGTGATCCTCGCGACCGTGCGCGGCGTGCTGCAGCGACTGCCGCAGCGCGACCGTCTCGCCCGTGCCAGCGCCGAGCTGCGCGTCGGCGCCGACCTCGACCCGAGCGCGCTCACCGAGCGCTTGGTCTACATGGGCTACGAGCGCTTCCCCGAGGTCGAGGCCGTCGGCCACATGGCGAGACGAGGCGGCATCCTCGATGTGTGGGCCGCGGGGCAACCCGACCCGATCCGCATCGAGTTCGATGGCGACACGATCGCATCGTTGCGTCGCTTCGATGCCGGGACGCAGCGCTCGCTCGAGCAACTCTCCACGGTGAGGCTCCTCCCGCGATTCGAGACGCTGGTCGATCCCGCCGATGCGGCGGCCATCGCGGAGCGCCTGCGAGAGGCCGGCGACGAGAAGGCGCAGGGCGGAGCCGCCTTGTTCCACGAGGGCATGGAGCGCTTCGCCAGCTACTACGAACCGCATCCCGACACGCTGCTCGACTATCTGCCCGAGGACACGATCGTGATCCTCGATGAACCCGATGCGCTCGCCGAGCGCGCCGAGTCGTTCGAGACGGAGGTCTCCCACCGCTTCGAGGAGACGCGCGCCCACTACCCGCTGGTCTCGACGCCCGAACAGTTGTTCATGCCCGCGAGCGAGTGGGCGCGGTTCGCGTCCGAGCGCGAGGGCTGCGACCTGTGTGGTGCGGTGGCGGAGGCCGGCGAGGCCAAGCGCTACGCCAAACTCATCGTGGTCGACTGCCAGCAGTCGGAACCGCTGCATCGCTCCGTCGAGCGCCTGCGCGACCACTTGGCCGTGCTCCAGAGCCAGGACGTGGCGCCCTTCGTGCTGTGCGACAACTCCGGCCAACGCGACCGCCTCTCGGAGATGCTCGGCATCACCGGCGCCTCACTCGGCGTCGGCCTGGTGAGCGCTGGCTTCACATGGAAGTCGGCGGGTCTGGCGGTGCTGACCGACCACGAGATCTTCGATCGCTACCGTCGCCGCCGTCGCCGCACTCGACGTACCGGTGGACTCACGGTGGCGGAGCTGAGCGCGCTCAAGCCCGGTGACTACGTGGTGCATGAGGACCACGGCGTCGGCGTGTACCGCGGCATGAAGCGACTGACGCTGTCCGGGCAGGAGACCGACTGCCTCGAACTGTCCTACGCGGCCAAGGACCTGCTGTTCGTACCCGTGCACCAGGTCTCGCTGATCTCGCGCTACTCGGCGGGCGAGGGGGCCAAGCCGCACGTGCACAGCCTCGGCTCGGCCCAGTGGCAAAAGACCAAGGCCCGCGCACGCAAGGCCATCCAGGACATGGCCGAGGAGCTGCTGCGCGCCTACGCGGCGAGGCGAGCGCTACCCGGGTTCGGATTCAAGAGCGACACCATCTGGCAACGCGAGCTCGAAGCAAGCTTCCCGTACGAGGAGACGCCCGATCAGATCAAGGCGATCGAGGAAGTGCGCGCCGACATGGAAACCGAATCGCCGATGGACCGGCTTATCTGCGGCGACGTCGGCTATGGCAAGACCGAGGTCGCGATCCGCGCCGCATTCAAATGCGTGCAGGACGGCAAGCAGGTCGCGGTCCTGGTGCCGACCACGATCCTCGCCGAGCAGCATGGCCGCACCTTCCGCGAGCGCATGGCCGACTTCCCGGTGAACATCGAGGTGCTGTCGCGCTTCCGCAGCCTCAAGGAGCAGAAGGAGGTGCTGGCGCGTGTCGCCGACAAGCGTGCGGACGTCGTCATCGGCACGCATCGACTGCTGAGCAAGGACGTGAAGTTCGCCGAGCTGGGGCTGGTGGTGATCGATGAGGAACACCGCTTCGGCGTCGCCCAGAAGGAGCGCATCCGCCAGCTGACACGGACAGTCGACGTGCTGGCGATGACCGCGACTCCCATCCCGCGAACACTCAACCTGTCGCTCGCGGGCGCACGCGACATGAGCGTCATCGAGACGCCGCCCGTGAACCGGCTGCCGGTGCACACCGAGGTGATCGAGTTCGATTCCGAGGTCATCACCGATGCCATGCTCCGCGAGATCGACCGCGGCGGCCAGGCCTTCTATGTGCACAACCGGGTCGAGACCATCTACAACACGGCCGCCATGCTGCAGGAGCTGCTGCCGCAGATCCGCGTCGGCGTCGCGCACGGCCAGTTGGGCGAGAACGAGCTCCAGGCGGTGATGCTCGAGTTCACCGAGGGTCGTATCGACCTGCTCGTGGCGACCATGATCATCGAGTCCGGCATCGACATCCCCACCGTGAACACGCTCATCGTCGATCGCGCCGACACGCTGGGCTTGGCGCAGCTCTATCAGCTGCGCGGCCGCGTCGGGCGCAGCTCGAATCGCGCCTACGCCTATCTGCTCGTGCCCTCGAGACGCGTGCTCACCGAGGACGCCGAGAAGCGGCTGCGGGTGATCGAGGAGTTCGACGAGCTGGGTGTGGGATTCAAGGTGGCGATGAAGGACATGGAGATCCGTGGCGCCGGCAATCTGCTCGGGCCCGAACAGAGCGGGCACATCCTGGGGCTCGGCTTCGACCTCTATGTGAAGCTGCTCGAGGAGGCCGTCGCCGCCTTGAAGGGCGAGGCGGATGCGCTGCGGCCCGAGCCGCGCCTGCTCACGGATTGGGCTGCGTTCCTGCCCGAGGACTACGTGCCGGACGAGCACGAGAAGCTCTCGCTCTATCGTCGACTCGCCGAGGCGCGCACGCCGGCGGCCGTCGATGATCTGACGGTCGAGTTGATCGATCGCTTCGGGCCGCTGCCACCGCCCGCCGTGGCGCTGGTCGAGCTGCGCCGCGTCCGCGTCCTCGGACGCGGCACTCCCGATGCGGAGGGCGGCGGCGCCGCGCTGGTCGACAGCCTCAAGGTGTTCCAGCAGGTCGCCGAGGTCACGCTCAAGCGGCCGCTCAAGCCGGTCGAGATCGCGAGCGTCGTGGGTGGACTGCCGTGGCAGGCGGAGTTCTTCTCCGGACGCGAGTTCGGCGTGCGGGTGCGCGGTGAGGGTCTGTTGCTCCTGCACCGCGTGCGCGAGTTGCTCGATGTCATACGTCTGGCCGAGGAGGTGGCCGCCAAGGCTGGCGCATCCGCGCCGCCGACGGCCCCGTCCCCGGCGCCGACCCCGGCAGGCCGACGACGCTGAAACGCCGCGACTCGCTTGCCGCCTCTGGCCGTCACCCGTAGCTTCGCGCCACGGATCATGACCCACCTTCATCCCGGAGCCACCGACGTGACGCACACATCCCTCCGCGCCCTGTTCGCCGCGCTCGCCCTGGTGGCGCTCGCCGGTTGCAGCTCGTCGCTCGAACAGCCCGTCGCCGAGATCGGCGACCGCAGCGTGACCGTGGACGACTTCGTCCGGATCGCGCGAGGCAACGAGCAGCAGTATCCGGGGGACGCCGCCGCAGCCAAGGATTCACTGCTGCGCGACCTCTTGATCCGAGAGGCGATGCTGATCGCCGCCAAGAGCCAGGGCTACTTCGATCACCCGACGGCACTGCAGTTCCGGCGCTCGGTCGAGAACGAGGCCATGCAGCGCGAGTTGCGCGACATGCTGGCCCCCGTCGACGTCGGCGTGAGCGA
>JAYWEM010000144.1:0-7708 GCA_043779265.1 bacterium
TGATCCGGCCTCGCAAGTCTATCTGCGCAAGAAGAGCGAAGCGTGCGCCGAGGCGGGCATCGCGGTCGATCGCGTCAAGCTCGCCCCGGGCACGACGACCGCCGAGGTGGTCGCACGCGTCCGCGCGCTGGGCGAGGACCCGGAGGTGCACGGCATCCTGGTTCAGCTGCCGCTCGCAGCTCCCGCCGACGGGCAGGCGGTGCTCGATGCCATCCCGCCATTCAAGGATGTCGATGGCTTCCACCCCGAGAACGCCGGACGACTCTCCGTGGGACTGCCCGGGTTCGTGCCCGCCACGCCGTATGGTGTGCTTCGTCTGCTGCAGCACCACGAGATCCCGTTGGCCGGCAAGCACGCCGTCGTGCTCGGGAGATCGCACATCGTCGGCCGCCCGATGGCGACACTGCTATCGTCCAAGGGTTGCGACATGACCGTGACCATCGGCCACTCGGCGAGCGGCCCCGGACTTCGCACGCTGGCGCGCGAGGCCGACCTCTTGGTCGCCGCGGTCGGACGCCGCCACATGGTGACAGCCGACTGGGTCAAGCCCGGCGCGGTGGTGGTGGATGTCGGTATCCACCGCATGCCGATCGAGGGCAGCACCAAGACGCGCCTGACGGGCGATGTCGATTTCGAGAGCGTGCGGCACGTGGCCTCGGCGATCACGCCGGTACCAGGCGGCGTGGGCCCGATGACGGTGGCGATGGTCGTGCTCAGCACGGTGGTCGCGGCCGAGCGCCAATCGGGACGAGGCGCATGAGTCTGTCGCCGACGCCCGACGACCGCATCCTGAGCGTCGCCGAAGTCACGGCGGCGGTTCGGGGCGTTCTCACCGATGCCTTCCCCGAACTGTGGGTGCGAGGCGAGGTGTCGGGACTCAAGCGTGCTTCGAGCGGACACCTCTACTTCGCACTCAAGGAGGGCACCGAGGCCAAGCTCGACTGCGTGATGTGGAAGGGCTCGGCAGTGCGGATGACGTTCGAGCTGCGTGACGGCCAGGAGGTCGAGGCGCTGGGCGGCATCGATGTGTATCCGCCGCAGGGCCGCTATCAGCTCACCGTGCGACAGCTGCGGCCCGCCGGACTCGGCGCGCTTCTGCTCCAGCTCGAGGCGCTCAAGCAGAAGCTGACGGCCGAGGGCCTGTTCGACTCCTCGCGCAAGCAGACCCTGCCGGCCTTCCCGCGGCGAATCGGTCTCGTCACCTCGCCGGTCGGCGCCGCGGTGCGCGACATGGTGAAGGTGCTGCGAACGAGGTGGCCCGGCCTCTCGATCGTGCTCGCTCCGGTGCGGGTGCAGGGCGAGGGCTCGGCGGCCGAGATCGCCGCGGCGATCCGACGATTCGATCGTCTCGAGGGCATGGACCTGTTGATCGTCGGGCGAGGCGGTGGTTCGATCGAGGACCTGTGGGCCTTCAATGAGGAGCCGGTCGTGCGCGCCATCGCCGACTGCCGCATCCCGATCATCTCGGCCGTCGGACACGAAGTCGACTGGACACTGGCCGACCTGGCCGCGGACGTGCGCGCGGCGACGCCGAGCCATGCCGCCGAACTCGCGGTACGCGACGCCGCCGAAGTGCGACAGCGCATCGTGCAGTGGCGGGCGCGGGGCCTGCGCGCGGTGCGCGGCACGATCACCGAGCGCCGCCGCGATCTGGCGTCGGTGCTCGCGCACTATGGGTTCCGACGCGTGCGCGATGTGTTCGCCACATTGCAGCAGCGAGTCGACGAGGGGCGTGAGCGGCTCGACTTGGCGCTGCGAGGGAGGCTCGCGGGAAGCCGTGAGCGACTCCAGCACCTGCGGCGCGCCTACGGCCTGAGAGAGGCGCTCCCGGCACGACTGGCGCGCGAACGCTCGCGCCACGCGGGGCTCGATCGGGCGCTGCAGGCGCGGGTGGTCGAGCAGGTCCAGCAGCTCAAGCGCCGCTCACTGGCGCTCGAGGACCGATTGCGGGCACTCTCGCCCGAACGGGTACTCGACCGGGGCTATGCCCTGGTCCGCGATCGAAGCGGCGCGATCATCCGTCAGGCGAATCAGCTGAGCGCCGGCGATCGGGTCACGATGCAGCTCGCGCGCGGCGCTTCCGCCGATGCGCTGATCGAGGCAGTCCACAGAGGAGAGCGAGATGGCAGCACGTAAGAAGGGCGGCGAGGGCGAAGCGCCGGAGCCCGGATTCGAGGACTCGATGAAGCGACTCGAGACCATCGTCGAGGATCTCGAGGGCGGTGAGTTGTCGCTCGAGGATTCGATCGCCCGCTACGAAGAGGGCGTCCGGCTGTCGCGCACGCTGACCCGAACGCTCGATCACGCCGAGAAGCGCATCGAGCGCCTGGTGGAACGAGAAGGCGAGGAGCCGGACACCGAGCCGATGGAACCGGCCTCCGACCCGGCGACGCGCGAGGGGGAACTACCCTTCTGATGAGTGCCGCGAGAGCGAAACCGGCGACGCGCAAGCGCCGCGCCACGTCACGTGCGCCCTTGCCCACGCTGAGCCCCGAGTCCGCCACCCGGCTCGCCTCGTTCGAGCGGGCACTGGCGACCGCGGTGCGCCGCCGCGCCGGTGGAGCCGGCCGTATGGGCGAGGCGCTGCGCTACGCGGCGCTGTCGCCGGGCAAGCGCCTGCGGCCGCTGCTCACGCTCGCCGCCTGCGAGGCGGTGGGTGGGAGTTGGCGGCGCGCGCTGCCCGCCGCGATCGCGATCGAGTGCGTCCACGCCTTTTCGCTCGTCCATGACGACCTTCCGGCGATGGACGATGACGACTACCGCCGCGGCCGGTTGACGACCCACAAGCGCTACGGCGAGGCGCTCGGCATCCTCGCGGGCGATGCGCTGCTGGCTTTCGCGTTCGAGGAGCTGACGCGGCTCGAGCGAGAGGGCGTGCCGGCGACTCGCGTGCTCGAGGCCGTGCGCCGCCTTGCGCGCGCCTCGGGTGCTGAGGAACTGGTCGGCGGCCAAGCACTGGACATCGCAGCCGAGGGACGCAAGCCCACGGCCGCGATGGTGCGATCGATCCATCTCCGCAAGACGGGCGCACTGATGGGCGCCGCGCTCGCACTGGGAGCGCTTGCCGGCGACGCCGGCACGGCCACCGTGACGAGCCTGGATGAGGCCGGCCGCAAGCTCGGGCTGGCCTTCCAGATCACCGACGACCTGCTCAACGCCGACTCCTCGCTGGCGACGCTCGGCAAGCGCTCGGGCACCGATGAGGCGCGGGGAAAGGCCACCTTCCCGTCGGCGGTCGGCGCGCCTCGGGCTCGCGCCGAGGCGACTCGGCTGATCGCGGGCGTGCGCACGTCGATCGAGCGAGCCTCGAGCCAGCCCGCCCTATTGCTCGAACTGATCGACGCCACCGCGAGACGCGACCATTGAGCCTGCGACGCAGGGCTTGACACCCCTCGGAGCCCCCCGCACCATCGCTGCCGTCCCCGTCCCATGGGGCCGCCATGGACGCGGTCCTGCGGGGGAGAGGTCACAAGGAGGCCGCCACGGAACCGTTCTGGATCGCGTTGCTCTGCGGATTCACCATCCAGGCTTACAAGGGCTTCGCGTCGTTCTTCCGGACCCGTCGCTGGAACCTCAAGCGATTCGTCGAAACGGGCGGCATGCCGAGCTCGCACTCGGGCTCGGTCGCAGCACTGAGCACGGCGGTCGGACTCCAGGAGGGGTTCGCGACCGCGATCTTCGCAGTCACCTGTTATTTCAGTCTGGTCGTCATGTACGACGCCGCGGGACTCCGTCGCGCGGCGGGACAGCACGCCGCTGTCCTCAATGATCTGATCGATCGCCACTTCCGGCATCCGGAGCGGGAGACACAGAAGCTGATGGAACTCCTCGGGCACACCCCGTTCGAGGTCCTGATCGGGGCCCTGCTCGGCATCGCATCGGCACTCACCTGGGATCGGATCCACCCCCTATGAGCCTGCTCGAACGCATCCAGTCGCCTGCTGACATCAAGTCGTTCTCGCGCGAGGACCTGTCGCGTCTCGCCGCCGAGATGCGGCACGTCATCATCCAGACGGTGGCGCGCAATGCCGGGCACCTCGCGCCCAACCTGGGCGTCGTGGAACTGACGCTGGCCCTGCACCGCGTCTTCGATTCGCCCAAGGACCGGATCATCTGGGACGTCGGGCATCAGAGCTACCCGCACAAGCTGCTGACCGGCCGCAGCGAGCAGTTCCACACGCTGCGCCAGGCGGACGGCATCGCCGGCTACCCGCGGCGCTGCGAGAGCGAGCACGACCCCTTCGGCACGAGCCATGGCAGCACGTCGATCTCGGCGGCGCTCGGCTTCGCAGCGGCGCGCGACCTCAAGGGTGAGGACCACCATGTCATCGCCGTGATCGGCGACGGCGCCCTGACAGGCGGCATGGCGTTCGAGGGTCTCAACAACGCGGGCGAGTTGAAGAAGCGGCTCATCATCATCCTCAACGACAACGAGATGAGCATCTCGCCCAACATCGGCGCGATCCACCGCTACCTCACCAAGCTCACGACGAGCCGCATCTACCGTGCGTTCGAGAAGGACGTCTGGGATCTGCTCGGCAAGCTGCCCAAGGGGCTGCGGGCGCAGCAGGGTGCGGGACGCGTCAAAGAGGGCCTGCAGAACATGGTGGCCCCGACGATCCTGTTCGAGGAGATGGGTCTCAAGTACTTCGGACCGATCGATGGCCACGATCTCGGCGTGCTCGAGGAGACGCTGTCGGATCTGCGCCGTTTCGACGAGCCCGTGCTGCTGCACGTCGTGACGCAGAAGGGCAAGGGCTACCTTCCGGCCGAATCCGACCGCACCAACTTCCACGGCGTCGGCGTCTTCGACCCCGAGTCGGGCACCGCGAGCAAGGGCTCCAAGAAGACCTACTCGCACATCTTCGGCGAGACCGCCGTGCTGATCGGCGAGCGCATGCCGACCGCGGTGGCGATCACCGCCGCGATGACCGACAACACCGGACTCACGGGCTTCGCCAAGCGATTCCCCGAACGCTTCTTCGATGTCGGCATGGCCGAGGAGCATGCGGTGACGTTCTCGGCGGCACTCGCGTGCGAGGGGCTGACGCCGCTCACCACCATCTACTCGACATTCCTCCAGCGCGGCTTCGACCAGATCATCCACGACGTCGCGGTGCAGGACCTGAAGATCGTGCTGTGCCTCGACCGGGCAGGCCTGGTGGGCGAGGACGGCGCGCCACAGCATGGCGTGTTCGACATCGGCTATCTGCGCATGATCCCGGGCACGGTCGTGATGCAGCCTCGCAACGGCGAGGAACTGCGCGACATGCTGTGGACCGCAGCGCACTGGCCCGGCAAGGCGCCGATCGCGGTGCGCTATCCGCGCTCGCCGATCCCCGAGGACGCCCTGCCCGTACGCGAGCCCAAGCTGCTCGAGATCGGGCGCGCCGAGCAGTTGCGAGTGGGAACCGATGTGGCGCTGATCGCGCTCGGCACCATGGTGCTGCCGGCGATGGCCGCGGCCGATGAACTGGCTCGCGAGGGCATCTCGGCGACTGTGGTCGATGCGCGCTTCGCCTCGCCGCTCGATGAGACCATGCTCGGCGGGCTCGCCCGGTCGGTCGGACGGATCATCACGATCGAGGAGAATGTGATCGCCGGTGGGTTCGGCAGCGCGGTCTCCGAGATGCTCGACCGGCTCGGCCTGTCCACGACGGCGCATCTGCGCTTGGGCGTGCCCGATCGCTTCGTCGCCCACGGCAAGCGCGACGTGCTGCTGCAGCGCTGCGGACTCGATGCCGCGGGCATCGCAGCGAGCACGCGCACGTTCATCCAGTCCACGGCGCGGCTGTTCTCCTGATGCCGAAGTCCGCTCGACCGAAACGCATCGCGATCATCGGCCATCTCAGCCGCGCACAGGTGAGACGAGAGGCCCTGAGGTTGGCCCGTGCTTTGAAGCGCAAGCGCATCGAGGTCCGAATCGAGCGCGAGCTCGCGACGTCGATCGGCCAGCCGGGTGAACCGATCGAGGCGCTCGCGCGTTGGTGCGAGTTGATGATTTCGCTGGGCGGCGACGGCACCGTTCTCACGGCCGGCCGCGCGATGGCGGGCCGCCGCGGCGTGCTGCTGCCGGTCAACATGGGCGGTCTCGGCTTCCTCGCCTCCGCCGAGGCTCCCGGCGTTGACGAAGCGCTGGCGGCGGCGCTCGCCGGCCGCTGGGCGGTTGGCCGGCGCACCGGTGTCGAGGCGCGCGTCCGGCGGGCGAGAGGTGGCCGCGACCGACGCGGCGGCTTCGCGCTCAATGACGCGGTGGTCCGCAGCGCCGTCAGCTACGCCGCCATCCACCTGCGCGTCTCCGCGCTCGGCCATGACCTCGGCCATCTCGTCGCCGATGGTCTGATCGCCGCCAGTTCCAGTGGATCGACCGCCTACTCGCTCTCGGCCGGTGGTCCGCTCGTGGCGCCGAACCTCGATGCGCTGGTCGTCACACCCGCGTGCGCGCATGCCCTGGGCAGCCGCTCGCTGGTGCTGGCGCCGGGTTCGGTGGTGAGCGTCCGGGTGATCAGCCCGGGACCGGCTCTGTTGGTGCTCGACGGGCAGGAGGCGATCGAACTGACGCGCGACGATGAAGTGCAGATCGAGCTCGCCCGCAGCACCGTCCGCGTGCTCGAGAACCCCGAGCGACCGTTCCTGCGGATGCTCCAGAGCAAGCTGGGTTGGCAGGGGAGCGAACAGCGGAGCCTGTGAGCTGGGGGGGCGGCTGAGCCGCCGCCGACACGCCGCGCACTGGCATCCTCCGAGGCGCCCGACTAATCTCGACGCTCGTCCCCGAACTGTCTCGAGCCCGCCCCACGGACCGGAGCCCCATTGCTCGAACGACTCGTCATCCGCGATTTCGCCTTGGTCGAGACGGCTGAGATCGCCTTCGGTCAGGGCCTGCAGGCCGTCACGGGGGAGACGGGTGCGGGCAAGTCGCTGCTCGTCGGCGCACTCGCCGCTCTGGTCGGACAACGCATCGACAGCGACATGGTGCGCGAGGGTGCCCGAGTGGCCAGCATCGAGGGTGAGTTCCATCTGAGCGGCGACACCGAGGCGCGCGTGTCGAAGCTGCTCGAGGACTGGGGCCACGCGAGTGAGGGCTCGACGCTGCTGATCCGCCGCGAGATCTCGGCCGAGGGGCGCAGCCGTGCCAGCGTGAATCAGAGCACGGTGACGCTCGCCTCGCTCAAGAAGCTGGGTGAGCTCTTGCTCGATCTGCACGGCCAGCATGAGCACCAGTCGCTGCTGCGAGAGGGAGCGGCTCTCGCGACACTCGATCGGCTCGCCGGGCTCGACCGCGAGCGCACGGCCTACGCGGACACACTCGCCGCGCTGCGCGAGGCCGAGGGCGAGCATCAGCGGCTCCTGGACTCGCTCGCGACCTACGCCGAGCGGCGTGACTACCTGATGACGGCGGCGCGGGATCTGGAGGAGGCGGGGCTGCGAGAGGGCGAGGAGGAATCGCTCGCGATCGAAGCCGCTCGGCTCGCGCACGCCGACCGTCTGCGCCTGATCGTCGCCCAGGCACTCGATCGGTTGTCCGAGGGTGAGGCGTCCGCGATCGACGCGCTCGGCTCGGCGCATCACTCGATCGAGCAGGCTTCCGCTCTGGATCCGAGTCTCGATTCGGCACTCGCCCCGCTGTCGGAAGCGGCGGCGGCGGCGCAGGATGCCGGCCGCGCACTGGCGCACTACCTCGACTCGCTCGAAGCCGATCCGGGCCGCC
>JAYWEM010000145.1:0-17963 GCA_043779265.1 bacterium
GCTGATCGCGTCGATCGCGATGGAGAAGGAACTGCGCTTCGCCATCCGTGAGGGCGGCCGCACCGTCGGTGCCGGCGTCGTCACCGAGATCGTGGAGTAACGATGATCCAGAAGATCCGAATCAAGCTGAAGTCCTACGATCACGCGACGCTGGATCAGTCGGCGGCCGAGATCGTGCGGACGGCGCGCCGGACCGGCGCGGTGACTTGTGGGCCGGTGCCGCTGCCGACTCGCAGGACCGTGTACACGGTGCTTCGCAGCCCTCACGTCGACAAGAAGTCGCGGGAGCAGTTCGAGATCCGCATCCACAAGCGGCTCATCGACATCCTGCGCTCGAGCGCGCAGACGATGGAAGCGCTCGAGAAGCTCGACATCCCAGCGGGTGTCGACATCGAGATCAAGACTTAGCACTCACTTCAAAGGGCTCGACGGCAGTGGGCGATCCGCTCGCTGTGCGCAGCCGAGGACACACGGATGATCGGCCTGATCGGCAAGAAGGTGGGGATGACGCAGCTCTTCGGTGAGAAGGGCGAGCTGATCCCCGTGACCGTGATCGAGGCAGGACCCTGCCCCATCACGGAAGTGCGCACGAAGCAGCGCGACGGCTACACCGCCGTCCAGCTCGGCTTCGGCACGAACAAGGAGTCGCGCTTCACGCGTCCCGTCCTGGGGCAGTTCAAGAAGCGCAACCTCGTCCCGTCGCGTCATCTGCGTGAGTTCCGCGTCAACGACGTGGAAGGCTTCGAGGTCGGTAAGGCGCTGGATGTGACTCTGTTCGAGAAGGGCACCTGGGTGGACGTCGAAGGCGTCACCAAGGGTCGCGGCTTCCAGGGCGTCGTCAAGCGCCACGGCTTCGCCTCGGGTACGGCTTCGCACGGTCCGACGTTCGGCCGTGAGCCGGGCTCGATCGGCTCGTCCGCGTACCCTTCGCGAGTCGTCAAGGGCAAGAAGTTGCCGGGACGCATGGGCGGCAAGACGCTGACCATCAAGCGACTCCTGGTCGTCGGTGTGGATGCAGAGCAGCGCATGCTGCTCGTCCGGGGCGCGATTCCGGGCCCGCCGAATGGCATCGTCTTCATCCTCAAGCGGGAAGGCTGATCATGAACGTCAAGCTCCATGGGCTCGACGGCACCGAGACGGGCACCATCGCCCTGTCGGACGAGCTGTTCGGTCAGCCGGTCCACGAGCATCTGCTCTGGCTCGCGGTCAAGCGCTACCTCGCGAATCAGCGCCAGGGCACCCACAAGGTGAAGTCCCGCGGCGAAGTCTCGGGCGGTGGCAGGAAGCCGTTCAAGCAGAAGGGCACGGGCCGTGCGCGCCAGGGCTCGAACACGTCGCCGCTCATGCCGGGTGGTGGTCGTGCGTTCGGTCCCAAGCCGCGTGACTACCGTCTCGAGATGCCAAAGCAGCAGCGCCGTGCGGCCCTGGTCTCAGCGCTCTCGCTGAAGGCCACACAGGACGCCATCGCGGTGATCGAGGGGATCGCGGTCGACGCGCTGCCCAAGACGTCCAAGGTCGCTGGGGTCCTCAAGACCGCCGGCCTGAGCGGACACAAGACCCTGATCGTCGTCGATCAGCAGAATGAGACGGTGTGGAAGTCCGTGCGCAACCTGCACAACGTGCGCACGGTGCTCGCCCACCAGCTCAACCCCTATGACCTCGTGCACTGCGAGCGGCTCCTCCTCACGAAGGACGGGCTCGCGCGCGTGGAGGAGGTGTTCGCGCAATGAACAAGGATGCTCGTTCCATCGTCCGTAAGGTGCTGCTGACCGAAAAGGGCACCACGCTGCGCGAGTTGCGAAATCAGTACTTCTTCGAGGTCGCATGCGATGCCAACAAGATCGAGATCAAGCGTGCGATCGAGACCATCTTCAACGTGAAGGTTGCAGCCGTCCAGACGATGCAGTTGCGGGGTAAGGCCATGCGCCGTGGGCGCTGGGTCGGCCGTCGCAACGACTGGAAGAAGGCAATCGTGACGCTCAAGCCCGATCAGAAGATCGAGCTTTTCGAGCAGATCTAGGCGAGGACGAACCATGGGCCTCAAGAAATTCCGTCCGATCACTCCGACGCTCCGTCACACGGTGATGTCGGACTATGCGGAGCTCACTCGCAGCACGCCGGTCAAGTCGCTCACTGAGCGTCGACGCAAGTCCGGCGGGCGTAATAACTATGGTCACGTGTCGATGCGTTGGATCGGCGGTGGTCACAAGCAGCGCATCCGAATCGTCGACTTCCGTCGCGAGAAGGATGGCGTTCCTGCTCGGATTGCCAGCATCGAGTACGATCCGGGCCGCTCAGCGCGCATCGCGTTGCTGCATTACGGCGACGGCGAGAAGCGCTACATCGTGGCGCCGGACGGACTCAAGGTCGGTGACACCGTGCAGTCGGGGAGTGGTGCCGAGATCCGCATCGGCAACTGCCTCACGCTCAAGAGCATCCCGCTCGGTACCAACATCCACAACGTCGAGCTCTATCCGGGCCGTACCTCGCGCATCGCGCGCTCGGCCGGTGCCTTCTGCCAGCTGATGGCGAAGGAGGGCGACTACGCCCAGCTCCGCCTGCCTTCAGGTGAGGTGCGCAAGTTCCACATCAACTGCCGCGCCGTCATCGGCCAGGTGGGCAACCTCGATCACGAGAACAAGCAGCTGGGCAAGGCGGGCCGTTCCCGCTGGCTCGGCCGCAACCCGAGCGTTCGAGGCGTTGCGATGAACCCTGTCGACCATCCAATGGGTGGTGGTGAGGGCAAGACGTCCGGTGGGCGCCACCCGTGCTCGCCGTGGGGCAAGATCACCAAGGGTCTCAAGACCCGCCGCCGCAAGCTGAGCGACTCGCTCATCGTGCGTCGCCGGAAGAAGTAAGGGAGAGGACGAGACATGGCGCGTTCCATCAAGAAGGGGCCGTACGTCGTCGACTCCCTGGTCCGCAAGATCGAGACGCTCAATCGCAGCGGCGAGAAGCGCGTGCTCAAGACCTGGGCTCGGCGCTGCACGGTCCTGCCGGAGTTCGTCGGCCACACGCTGGCCGTGCATAACGGCAACAAGTTCATTCCGATCTACGTCACCGAGAACATGGTGGGTCACAAGCTCGGCGAGTTCGTGCCGACCCGCATGTTCCGTGGACATACCGAGAAGGCCGAAAAGGCCTCGATTCCGGGCAAGTCGTGATGGAATCCAGAGCCATTCAGCGCTTCGTGCGCATCACGCCTCGTAAGTGCAATCAGGTCCTCGACCTGATTCGTGGCGCCAGCGTCGAGCAGGCGCAGACCACGTTGCAGTTCACGCCGAAGATGGCGGCTCGCATCGTGCAGAAGGTGCTCAAGTCGGCTGTCGCCAACGCCCTCACCAAGGGCGATGGTAAGGTTCGGCTCGAGAGTCTGTATGTGAAGGAGGCGGTCGTGGGAGCTGGGCCGACGATGAAGCGTTGGCTGCCGCGTTCCCAGGGGCGCGCCACGCCGATTCTCAAGCGAACCAGCCACGTGAAGCTTACCGTGGCGACCCGGGAGTAGCGCATGGGACAGAAAACCAATCCGATCGGTTTGCGCCTGGGGATCATCAAGACCTGGGATTCGCGCTGGTTCGCGAAGAAGGGCTACGCCGAGCTGCTGAAAGAGGACCTGCTGATCAAGCGGTACCTCAAGAAGCGCTTGTATCAGGCGGGCATCTCGAAGATCACCATCGAGCGCAAGGGTGAGAAGGTCACGATCGGCATCAAGACCGCGCGTCCGGGTCTGGTGATCGGTCGCAAGGGGGAGCAGGTCGACAAGCTCTCCGAGGAGATGAAGGCGCTGACGCGCAAGCACGTGCAGCTGAACATCGAGGAGGTCAAGCGTGCCGACCTCGATTCGCAGCTCGTCGCTGAGCACATCGCCAAGCAGTTGGAGCAGCGCGTGTCGTTCCGCCGTGCCATGAAGAAGGCGATCGCCTCCTCCATGCGAGCCGGCGCCAAGGGGATCCGAATCTGCTGCACGGGTCGCCTCGGTGGGTCGGAGATGGCGCGCTACGAGACGTATCGTGAGGGCCGGGTGCCTCTGCACACTCTGCGCGCGGATATCGATTTCGCGCGCGCGACCGCGATGACCCCCTGGGGCACATGCGGCGTGAAGGTGTGGATGTTCCACGGCGAAGTACTCGACAAGAAGGCGGCCGAACTGGCCGCAGTGGCGAAGTAGGGGATCCCGACCATGTTGATGCCGAAACGCGTCAAGTATCGCCGCG
This sequence comes from bacterium, assembly GCA_043779265.1. Classification (GTDB taxonomy): domain Bacteria; phylum Eisenbacteria; class RBG-16-71-46; order RBG-16-71-46; family RBG-16-71-46; genus CADEFY01. The sequence continues at coordinate 4,215 of JAYWEM010000145.1, forward strand.
TGCATCGCGGCCACCGTCGGGGGCTGGCGCACCGTGGTTCGAGCATCGCCTTCGGCGAGTTCGGATTGCAGGCGCTGCAGCCCTGTTGGATGACGAGTCGCCAGATCGAGGCGGCGCGTGTCGCCATCACGCGCAGCATCAAGCGTGGCGGCAAGGTTTGGATCCGGATCTTCCCGGACAAGCCAGTGACGAAGAAGCCGGCCGAGACCCGAATGGGCAAGGGCAAGGGTTCGCCTGAGTTCTGGGTCGCGGTGATCAAGCCGGGCCGTATCCTGTTCGAGATCGAGGGCATCTCGCGCGACCTCGCACGGGCTGCGTTCCAACTCGGCGCGACCAAGCTGCCGGTGAAGACGCGATTCATCGAGCGCAGCGAGATCGTGGGAGGGGAGTGAGATGGATTCAACTCGTGTCAGGCCGCAGTCGGTTCGGGAGCTGACGCCCGACGACATCACGACGCGTGTGGCCGAGCTGCGCGAGGAGATGTTCAACCTCCGCTTCCGGAACGACATGAAGCAGCTCGATAACCCGCTCAAGATCCGTGAGAGCCGCCGCGAGATGGCGCGCCTTCTCACGGTACTGAAGGAGAAGGAGACCGCGGCGCGCCGTTAGGCGCACGCGCTCCGGTCACACCATGACGACTCTCGCAACGACAACGACTAGAAGCAATCGGAAGACGCGCATCGGTAAGGTGGTGAGCGACCGCATGGACAAGACCGTGGTCGTGTCCATTGAGCGGCTCGTGAAGCACCCGATCGTCGGTCGCTACGTGCGCCAGCGCTCAAAGTTCAAGGTCCACGATGAGAAGAACGAGTGCCGCACCGGCGACACGATCCGCTTCATGGAGACGCGGCCCGTGTCGAAGGACAAATGCTGGCGATTCGTCTCGTTCGTCGAACGGGCCAAGTGACGCCACGGAGGTGATGTTGTGATCCAGCTCAGAACGATGGTCACCGTGGCGGACAACTCGGGCGCCAAGCGTGCCCAGTGCATCAAGGTCCTCGGTGGACACCACCGGCGCTACGGCCGGGTCGGCGATATCGTGGTCGTGTCCGTGAAGGATGCGATCCCGGGCGCCCAGGTGAAGAAGGGTGAAGTCGCGAAGGCGGTCGTCGTGCGCGCGGTGAAGGAGATCCGCCGCAAGGATGGTTCCTACATCCGGTTCGACGAGAACGCCGTCGTGCTGATCAACAATGAGAAAGAGCCCCGCGGCACGCGCATCTTCGGCCCCGTGGCCCGAGAGCTCCGCGAGAAGCAGTTCATGAAGATCATCTCGCTGGCGCCGGAGGTGATCTGATGGCTCAGAAGATCCGCAAGGGCGACACCGTCATCGTGATCGCCGGCAACGACAAGGGTAAGACCGGCCGCGTACTCTCGGTGAATCTCGAGAAGAACCGCGTGGTCGTCGAGAAGGTCAAGCTCGTCAAGCGCCACCAGCGCGCTCGTTCCGCGAACCAGGCGGGCGGCGTGGTGGAGAAGGAAGCGGCGATCCACCTCTCGAACGTGATGCTGTACGACGCCAAGGCGGGCAAGGGTGTCCGCTGGGGCGTTCGTACCGCGAAGGACGGAAGCAAGGAGCGATTCTCGCGCACCACGGGTGAGCCGCTCACGAAGCAGGAGTAGTCGGCCGCGCGATGCGCGCCGCACGCCGCCCCCGGCACCAGGGTCTTCGGGGCGGCGCGGACAGGACCCTGGAGTGAGTGAACATGGCCACCAAGCAGAGCAAGAGTGTGGGCGCCAAGGCGCCGCAGGGCAGTGCCCGCAGTGGCGGCACGGTGACCTATGCGGTGACCGAGGGCCGTCCCGGCGGTCCGACCGCCGACCTCAACTACTCCAAGCACTATCATGAGAAGGCGCTGCCGGCCCTGATGGAGAAGTTCGGCTACAGCAGCGTCATGCAGGCGCCGCGCCTCAGCAAGATCGTCGTGAACATGGGCGTCGGCGACGCCGTGACGGACATCAAGAACATCGATATCGCGCTGAATGAGTTGGCCATCATCACCGGCCAGAAGCCGTCGGTACGGCGCTCCAAGAAGGCGATCTCGAACTTCAAGCTGCGTGCGGGCCTGCCGATCGGCGTGATGGTGACGCTGCGTCGCGCCCGGATGTGGGAGTTCTACGATCGGCTGGTCACGGTCGCGGTGCCGCGTATCCGCGACTTCCGTGGTCTGTCCCAGCGGTCGTTCGACGGTCGCGGCAACTACACCGTCGGTTTCACCGAGCAGATCATCTTCCCGGAGATCAACATCGAGAAGATCTCCAAAGTCCGTGGCATGGACGTGACCATCGTGACGTCCGCCAAGAACGACGAGGAAGGTCGTGAACTGCTGCGTCTGATGCAGTTCCCCTTCCGTCAGCGCTGAGTGCCCGGAGGCCATCGTGGCGAAGAAGTCGAAAGTGGAGAAGTGGAAGTTGACGCCGAAGTTCAAGGTGCGCGGTTACAACCGTTGTCACCGTTGCGGCCGGCCCCGCGCGTTTCTGCGCGATTTCGGGATGTGCCGTATCTGCTTCCGTGACCTGGCCCTTTCGGGCCAGATCCCGGGCGTCGTCAAGTCGAGCTGGTGATTTCGTCGCCCCTCGGGGCGTGAGACACACACCGCGCTCCTCTCCGCCTGCGGGCGGGGAGTGCGCACGAACCAGGCTGCAGCCCTCGGGCTGGACGCTGGTTCACGGAGGATGAGATGTCAGTCAGTGATCCTGTGGCGGACTACATCACCTGCATTCGCAACGCGATCCAGGCCGGACACCGCAAGGTGGACGTGCCCTCGTCGCAGATGAAGCAGGAGATCGCGAAGGTCCTTCTGCGCGAGCGGTTCATCAACAACTTCAAGGTCATCGAGGACACCCGTCAGGGTGTGCTGCGTGTCTATCTCAAGTACGCGGGTGAGAATCAGAGCGTGATCACGGGCGTCAAGCGCGTGAGCAAGCCGGGCCGCCGGGTGTACGTGGGGAAGGACCGCATCCCGCGCGTCATGGGCGGGCTCGGGATCACCGTGCTGTCCACCTCCCGTGGCATGATGACGGATCGTGAGGCCCGCGATGCGGGTCTCGGCGGCGAAGTCGTCTGCCAGGTCTGGTAGGGGGCGCCATGTCGAGAGTCGGTAAGCAGCCAGTCGCCATCCCCGCCGGGGTCAGCGTCGCCGTCGCCGATGGCGTCGTGCACGTCAAGGGCGCCAAGTTCGAACTGCATCACGTCGTGCTGCCGGGAACGTCGGTTCAGGTCGACGGTTCCGAGGTGCGGGTGACAGCCGAGAAGATCACTCGTAATCCGATGTTCGGCACCATGCGCGCTCAGATCGCGAACATGGTGACCGGTGTCTCGACGGGGTTCAGCAAGGTGCTCGAGATCGTGGGCACCGGGTACCGCGCGCAGATGGACGGTCAGAAGCTGGTGCTCCAGCTCGGCTTCTCGCACCCCATCCACTTCGAGACGCCCGCCGGCATCACCATCAAGGTCGAGAGCCCGACGCGCCTGTCGATCAGTGGCGCGGACAAGGCACTCGTCGGTCAGGTCGCCGCGGACATCCGCGGGTTCCGTCCCCCCGAGCCGTACAAGGGCAAGGGCGTCAAATACGAAGGCGAGTACATCCGCCGTAAGGCCGGTAAGGCTGCGGGGTCTGCCTAAGATGAGTAGCGGCCATCACAATAAGTACGAGCGGCGTCGGATTCGGCGCTATCGCATTCGCAACAAGATCACCGGTGTCACCGAGCGTCCGCGTCTGTCCGTGTTCCGCAGTGCGGCGCACATCTACGCGCAGATCATCGACGATACGACGGGCCGTACGCTGGCGTACGCCTCGAGCCGTGACGAGATCGAGTCGCTCGTCGATGGCGCGGGGAACGTCGGAATCGCGGTCGGCGTCGGCAAGCTGCTCGCGCAGCGTGCCATGACGGTGGGCGTGTCCAAGATCGCGTTCGATCGCGGTGGCTATCTCTACCATGGGCGCGTCAAAGCGCTCGCCGACGGCGCTCGCGCCGGCGGACTCGAGTTCTAGGAGGCACCTATGGCAGGTCCCATGCGCGACCGCGATCGTCGTCCGCCCCGAGACTCGGACCAGGCACGTCCGGAGTTCCAGGAGCGGGTCATCCAGGTGAACCGCTGCGCCAAGGTGGTCAAGGGCGGCCGCCGTTTCTCCTTCAACGCCATCGTTGCGATGGGCGATCAGAAGGGGCGTGTCGGCGTCGGTCTCGGCAAGGCCAATGAGGTCGCTGACGCGATCCGCAAGGCCGGCGAGGCCGCGAAGAAGAGCATGTTCGTAGTGCCGCTCACCAAGAGCGGTTCGATTCCGCACTACATCGTCGGCCACTTCGGCGCCGGTGAGGTGATGCTCAAGCCGGCTTCGCCCGGTACGGGTGTCATCGCGGGCGGCGGCGTGCGTGCGATCCTCGAGGTGGCGGGCATTCAGAATGTGCTCACCAAGTGCCTCGGTTCGCGTAACGCCCACAACCTGGTCAAGGCCACCGTTGACGGACTCCAGCGCCTCCGCCGTCCTTCGGACATCGCGGCCATGCGCGGATTCACCGTCGAGGAGATCTTCGGCCGCAGGGGACCGACCCATGGCGCGTAAGCTTCGCATCACGCTGACCAAGAGTGCCAGCGGCCATCCCGCCGACCAGAAGGCGACAGTGACCGCACTCGGCATTCGCCGGATGCACCGCAGCGTGGAACTCAACGACACCCCCCAGATCCGGGGCATGGTCTTCAAAGTCCGCCACCTCGTTCAGGTGGTGGAGATCCAGTAGGTGACCTCATGAGAATCGGTGATCTGAATCCGGCCGCGGGCTCGACTCGCGATAAGAAGCGTCGCGGCAAGGGTGCGGCAACAGGTCTTGGCGGCACGTCCGGCAAGGGCCACAAGGGGAAGAAGGCGCGTTCGGGTGGCAAGATCCCAGCCTGGTTCGAGGGCGGTCAGATGCCCATCCAGCGGCGTCTGCCCAAGCGTGGTTTCACGAACTACACGCGTGTCGAGTATCAGGTGTTCAACGTCGGCGGGCTGGCGAACGTCGCGGCGGGCACGGTGATCGACGCTGCCTGGTTGCGCGAGCAGGGCATCGTCCGCCGTCGCGGACCCATCAAGATGCTGGCGAGTGGTGAAGTGACGGTCGCACTGACCATCCAGGTGGACGCGGTGAGCGACGCGGCACGCAAGGCCATCGAAGCGGCCGGCGGATCCGTGCAGACCCCCCAACCGAAGGCCTGACTGAACCATGCTCGAGAAGCTGCGTAACATCTTCCAGGTGCCCGAACTTCGCCGGCGCGTGCTGTTCACGCTGGCGATGTTCATCGTGTACCGCATGGGCGAGCATCTCCCGACGCCGGGAGTGAACGCGCAGGCACTGACCAGCGCATTCCGTGGTCAGGCCAACACGCTGTTCGGCCTCTACGACATGTTCGTGGGAGGCGCCTTCTCGCGCGCCACGATCTTCGCGCTCGGGATCATGCCGTACATCTCCGCCTCGATCATCTTCCAGCTCCTCGGCGCGGTTGTTCCCTCGCTCGAGAAGCTGCGCAAGGAGGGCGAGGAGGGTCAGAAGAAGATCACGCAGTACACGCGCTACGCGACGGTGCTGCTCGCGATCCTCCAGTCGTACGCCTACGCCATGTTCCTCGAGAGCCTCGGGCGCTCGCAGGGACTGTCCGTGGTCCCGGATGCGGGTCCGCTGTTCTTCCTCTCGACCATGGTCACACAGACGGCAGGTACGATCTTCGTGATGTGGCTGGGTGAGAAGATCACCGAGTTCGGCATCGGTAACGGCATCTCGCTCATCATCTTCGTCAATATCATCGGCGCGTTCCCGAACAGCATCGCGCAGACGATCGACAGCTTCCGCGCCGGCAATCTCCCGGTGATCTCGGTTCTGGCCCTGCTCGCAACGCTGGTGCTGGTCACGGCATCCGTCGTCATGATGACCCAGGGTGTCCGCAAGATCCCGGTGCAGTATCCGAATCGAACGGTCGGTCGAAAGCAGTTCGCGGGGCAGAGCACGCACATTCCGCTTCGCGTCAACACCGCAGGCGTGATCCCGATCATCTTCGCCTCGAGCCTCATGATCCTGCCGGCGACCATGGCGGGGTTCTTCCCGCCCGATCATCCGGCTCAGGCCGTGGTCGCGTGGTTCAATCCCAATGGGATCCTCTACAACGTGCTGTACGGCGCGATCATCATCTTCTTCACGTACTTCTATACCGCGGTGGTCCTGAATCCGAACGACCTCGCGGAGAACATGCGCAAGCACAACGGCTTCATCCCGGGCATTCGGCCGGGCCGCAAGACAGCGGAGTTCATCGATCGAGTCCTCGGACGCATCACGCTCCCGGGTGCCGTGTTCCTCGCCCTCGTCGCGGTCCTCCCCGACTCCTTCATCATGTGGCTCGGTGTGCCCGCCCTTGGATTCGGTGGCACGAGCGTCCTCATCGTCGTCGGCGTCGCCCTCGACACGCTGCAGCAGATCGAATCGCATCTGCTCATGCGGCATTACGAGGGCTTCGTGAAGAAAGGCCGCATTCGCGGACGGGCGAGGATGTAACGATGCGTCTCGTCTTTCTCGGCCCACCTGGCGTGGGCAAGGGCACTCAGGGTCTCCGCCTCGCAGAGGCGAACGGTTGGCCGCTCATCTCGACAGGGGACATCCTGCGAGAGGCCGTGACTCAGGGAACGCCGCTCGGTCGAGAGGCCAAGGCACTGATGGATCAGGGTTCTCTTGTCTCGGATGACGTGATGATCGGGCTCGTCCGGGAGCGAACGGCTGAACCGGATGCACAGAAGGGCTTCATTCTGGATGGTTTTCCGCGCACAGTGACTCAGGCGGACGCCCTTGCGGGCATCCTGAGGGAGCGCGGGCAGGTGCTTGACGTAGTGCTGTCATTGGCAGCTCCAGCGGATGAAGTCGTCCGCCGGATGCTGGCTCGGGGGCGCTCCGACGACACCGAAGCGACGGCGAGGCGGCGGCTGGTGGTCTACGACGAGCAGACTGCCCCTCTCATCGAGTATTATCGCAGGCTCGGCCAGCTGCGTGAGGTGGACGGTCTCGGGACGATGGACGCGGTGCACGAAGGACTCTGTCGAGTGCTTCGCGGCTCCGCTTCCGCCTGAGGCGGCGGCACGATGGTCTACACGAGGACGAGAGATCAGATCGAGGGGATCCGAGTGGCGGCGCAACTCGTCGCGCGGACGCTGGAGGAACTGGGCCGAAGGGTCCGACCCGGTGTCACGACGGCGGAGTTGGATCAGCTCGCGGAGACCATCATCCGGGATCATGGCGCGAGGCCCGCGTTCAAGGGCTACCGCGGCTTCCCAGCTTCGATCTGTCCATCGGTGAATGAAGAAGTGGTCCACGGTATTCCCGGTCCGCGCATTCTGCGCGAAGGGGAGATCGTCGGGATCGATGTCGGAGTGGAGAAGGACGGTTGGTACGGCGACGCAGCGCGCACCTTCGCGGTGGGCGACGTGAGCGACGAGGCCACACGACTCCTGAAGGTGACAAGCGAAGCGCTCGACTTGGGCGTTGCGCAAGCTCGCGCGGGCAACCGTGTGGGCGACATCTCGCACGCGGTGCAGTCCCACGTCGAAGCGCAGGGTTTCTCGATCGTGCGCGCACTCGTGGGTCATGGCATCGGACGCGAGATGCATGAGGAACCGGCGGTCCCGAACTTCGGGCCTCCGGGACGAGGACCCAGGTTGATGGCCGGAACAGTTCTGGCGATCGAACCGATGGTCAACGTCGGCGGAGCCGAGGTCGTGACGCGGCCCGATGGTTGGACGGTGGCGACGAAGGATGGGCGGCTCTCCGCTCACTTCGAACACACCGTGGCTGTGGGTCCGGATGGTCCCGAGGTTCTCTCGGTGCTACCTGCCGGACAGGAATCGAAGAGGTAGCGATTGGCGAAGGAAGAAGGCATCCAATTCGAGGGCACGGTCGTCGAAGCGCTCCCGAACGCGACCTTCCGCGTGGAGTTGGAGAACGGCCACAAGTTGCTCGCCCATATCTCGGGCAAGATGCGGATGCATTTCATCAAGATCCTCCCAGGCGACAAGGTGACCGTGGAGCTCTCGCCCTACGACCTGACGCGTGGCCGGATCACCTACCGTTACAAGTGAGAGTCGAACACCTGCGGAGCAGCGCGGTCGACGCGCATTCCGTCATCGAGCGGCAGGCCCTGGGCCTCCGCGCAGTCGGTGCCCGAACGGCGGTTCCGTCGTCCGGCGCCATGGAGAGAAGCTCATGAAGGTCCGTGCATCGGTGAAGAAGATCTGCGAGCACTGCAAGGTGGTGCGTCGCAAGGGTGTCATCCGCGTGATCTGCAGCCGCAACCCGCGGCATAAGCAGCGTCAGGGCTGAGGGGGACGACGATGGCTCGTATCGCTGGTATCGACCTCCCGTCCGAGAAGCGGATCGAGGTCGCACTGACATACATCTTCGGTATCGGCCCTGCTATCGCGAAGAAGATCATCGCGAAGACGGGCGTGAACCCGGACACTCGGGTGAAGCAGCTCAGCGATGAGGATGCCGGCAAGCTGCGCGGCATCATCGAGCGTGAGCACAAGGTCGAGGGCGCTCTGCGTTCCGAGACCGCGATGAACATCAAGCGGCTCATGGATATCGGCGCCTATCGCGGACTGCGTCATCGCCGCGGTCTGCCGGTGCATGGGCAGCGCACCAAGACGAACGCCCGGACCCGCAAGGGCCCGAAGAAGATGGCGGTCGCCAGCAGGAAGGCGAAGGCCGGTAAGAAGGGTTGATCCTCGGCGCTCCGGTGAACCTGGGGCTCTCCGACGGGTACCTTTTCAGGAGGTTCTGCAGTGGCTGATGCGAAGAAGAGCAAGAAGCGCGATCGCAAGGTGGGCACCAACGGTGTGGCCCACGTGCATGCGAGCTTCAACAACACGATCGTGACGATCACCGATCAGGACGGCAACACCGTCTCCTGGTCGAGTGCCGGGAAGGTCGGCTTCAAGGGTTCGCGCAAGAGCACGCCGTTCGCCGCTCAGGTGGCAGCGGAGGCTTCTGCGCGCGAAGCCATCAACATGGGCCTGCGCCGCGTCGAGGCGTGGGTCAAGGGTCCTGGTGCAGGCCGCGAAGCTGCGATTCGCGCCATGCAGGCAGCGGGTCTCGAGATCTCGGCAATCAAAGACGTCACCCCCATCCCGCACAACGGTTGCCGCCCTCCCAAGCGGCGGCGCGTCTAGGAGGATCGCATGGCGGTCTATCATGACGCACGATGCCGGCTGTGCCGGCGCGAGGGCATGAAGCTCTTCCTCAAGGGCGCTCGCTGCTTCTCGGATAAGTGCGCATTCGAACGTCGCGGCTACGCGCCCGGCGAGCATGGCAAGAGTCGTCGTACCAAGGAGACCAACTACGGACTCCAGCTTCGTGAGAAGCAGAAGGCCCGCCGTATCTACGGGCTCCTCGAGGCGCAGTTTCGTCACTTCTTCGCCAAAGCGAGCACGTCGAAGGGCGTCACGGGCGAGGTGCTGCTCCAGATGCTCGAGCGTCGCCTCGACAACGTCGTGTTCCGTCTCGGATTCGCTCCGTCGCGAAGTGCGGCCCGTCAGCTGGTGCGTCACCGTCACTTCTACGTGAACGGCCGCACAGTCGACATCCCGTCATTCCAGGTGCGCGTCGGCGACGAGATCACGGTGCGCGACAAGTCCAAAGAAATGATCGTCTTCAAGTCATCGCTCGAAGCCCGAAAGGGTCAGGGCGTGCCCGATTGGATGGAGATCAATGCCGACCGCCTCGCGGGCCGCATCCTCCACATCCCGTCGCGCGCCTCGATCGGCGTGCCGATCAACGAGCAGCTGATCATCGAGCTTTACTCGAAGTGACCGTGGACCGCTCCCACAGGGAGGCATGCTGATGAAGTGGAAGAATCTGGAGATTCCGAAGTTGCTCGCGGCTGACACGAACAATGGCGACCGCTACGGCAAGTTCACCTTCGAGCCGCTCGAGCGCGGATTCGGAGTGACGTTGGGCAATGCCCTGCGTCGCGTGCTGCTCTCGTCGCTCCAGGGCGCTGCCATCACGGCGGTGCGGATCGATGGCGTGCTGCACGAGTTCTCGACGCTTCCGGGCGTCATCGAGGACGTCACGGAGATCGTGCTGAACCTGAAGCAGGTGCGCCTCAAGCTGCACGGCGACGGCCCGATGAAGGGCATCTTCGAGTCGCGGGGCAAGGGTGAGGTGCGAGCGGCTGACCTGAAGGTCAGCACGGATGTGCACGTGCTGAACCCCGATCTTCCGATCGCCTCGCTCAATCGCGACGGCGACCTCCGCATGGAGGTGGAGATCAACTCGGGCCGCGGCTACGTGTCCGCGGACCAGCACTCGGCGCAGGACCGTCCGATCGGCGTCATTCCGATCGACTCCCTGTTCTCGCCCGTGACGAAGGTCAACTACACGGTCGAGGCGACCCGCAAGGGTCAGCGCGTCGACTACGACAAGCTGACGATCGAAGTGTGGACGGACGGCAGCATCCTGCCGGCCGACGCCGTCGCGATGGCGGCCAAGATCCTCACGGACCACCTCAAGCCGCTGATCCAGTTCCAGGAGGAGCCGGAGCAGGAGGTCGAGGCAGCCGCGGATCCCGAGATCGATCGGGTGACCAAGATGCTCGGGAAGAGCGTCGAGGAGTTGGAGCTTTCCGTGCGCTCGAGCAACTGTCTGCGCGCGGCCGAGATCAAGACCATCGGCGAACTGGTCACCAAGAGCGAGCCGGAGATGCTGAAGTTCCGCAACTTCGGGCGTAAGTCGCTCAAAGAGATCGAGGACATCCTCGGAGAGATGGGGCTGTCGTTCGGAATGGACCTGAGCCGTTTCACCATGGACAAGAGCGCGGTTCGGGCAGACGCCTGATCGATGGCGCCGGGCGAGTGGGCCATGCGCCCGCGGCGCTCAGGAAGAGGATGAGCTGACATGCGACACAACCGAGACCACCGACGGCTTGGGCGCAAAGCTGAGCACCGTCGCGCCCTGTTGCGTAATCTGGTCACGGCGCTGTTCCAGTACGAGCGCATCGAGACCACCGTGGCGAAGGCCAAAGAGACGCGTCGTTACGCCGAGCGGATGATCACGTTCGGCAAGAAGGGCGATCTCGCGGCACGACGTCATGTGGCGAAATTCGTGAACCGTCCGGAGATCGTGGGCAAGCTGTTCGACACGATCGCGCCGTGGTACACGGAGCGCCAGGGTGGCTACACCCGGATCATCCGGATCGGGCGCCGTCTGGGCGACGCGGGCGAGATCGCGTACCTCGAGCTCGTGAAGTCCGAGGAGCAGCGCGAGAGCGAGCGTCAGGCGCGCATGGCAGCAGCTGAGGCCAAGGCGCTGGCGAAGACCGTGGCCTCGGGCAAGGCCGAGAAGAAGGCCAAGGAGGTTGCCGTCGAGGATGACGCGGCCACCGAGGACAAGCCGAAGCGCGGCCGCAAGAAGCAGGGCGGCGGAGCGGACGGTGGCACCAAGACGACTCGTCGCACGACCCGCCGCAAGGTCGGGGCCTGAAGTCGAGCGACGGACCGGCCGATACCAGCCGGTGAAGGGCAGCGGGCGGGAGGGCCACCTCCCGCCCGCGTTCATTTTGGAGGGAAACGCCTATGCGAGTGAGGTTGTGGATCGCTGCGGTGCTGGCATGCCTGCTGATGCCCGGCATGGGCGAAGCGCGGCCGGCCTCGCTGGCGATCGACGCCCCCGCTGACGGTTCCGCGCCCTCGCTGGCGATCGTCGCAACGCTTGTCGCGCCTCCGGTCGCGAAGGCCCCCGACACCGAGAGCCTGATCGACTACCTCTGGGTGGTCCGCACGTCCCTCGTCGAGCCGGAGGATGTCCCGCGCATCGTCGAGCGTGCCCGCGAGATGGGCGCGAGGGGACTACTGGTCCAGGTGGTGGGGAGGGGTGACGCCTGGTATCGCTCGGACCTGCTGCCGCCGCCCGAGGCGATCGCCGACAAGACGCGCGACCCGCTCGGTGAGTTGTTGCCGCTCGCCCATGCGGCCGGGCTCGAGGTGCACGCTTGGATGAACGCCTGCCTCGTCTGGTCGGCGGATCATCGGCCTCGCGATCCGCGGCATGTCGTCAACATGCACCCGGAGTGGATCGCTCGGATGTCGGACGGACGATCGATGTTGTCGCTCAGCCGACCGGCGCGCGAGCGTCTCCAGGTCGAGGGGGTCTTCCTGTCCCCCGCTCATCCGGGGGTCCGCACCCACCTCGCGCGTGTAGCGCAGGAGATCGCGTCGCGCTACCCGATCGATGGGCTCCATCTCGACTACATCCGGCAACCCAGCATCGCGGTGGGGTTCGATGCCACGTCGAGGTCACGTTTCGCCCTCGAACATGGCGCGGATCCGAGCATGTTCTCGCGGCTGCCGGCGTCGGAGCGCGCAGCCAAGGAACAGGCCTGGGAGCGCTTCCAGCGTGAGCAGGTGACGGCCATCGTGCGTGAAGTGCGGGATTCCGTCGCTCGCGTGCGACCCGGATTGTCGCTCAGCGCAGCCGTGCTCGCGGACACGCTCTCCGCTCAGCGCCGGAACCGCCAATCTTGGAGCGAGTGGCTCCGAAGCGGTCTGCTCGACCGTGCATTCCCAATGTGTTACGCCCCTCCTGTACAGACCGTCTTGGACCAGTTGGTCGCCATGTCCGCTCAGTTCGGGGTGGACCGGGTGGTCCCCGGGATCGCGGTCTACAACGCGTCGGCCGCTGCAGCGGCTGCCAAGATCAAGGGCGCGCGTGCGCTGGGTTACCCCGCCGTCGCGCTCTATTCCTACGACTCCCTTTTCGAAAGAGCGGACCTCTGGGCGCGCTTGCGAGAGCTTCTCGCGCCTAGGTCCTCGCTGGAGGTTTCACCTTGACCCCGCCTGCAAGCCCCAAGTCGCTCGCCACTGCGACACGCGACGAGCTTCGCAACATCGCCATCATCGCCCATGTCGATCATGGCAAAACGACGCTCGTCGATGCGCTCCTCTGGCAGAGCGGTGTCTTCCGCGAGAACCAGGAAGTCGTGGAGCGCGTCATGGACTCGAACGACCTCGAGCGTGAGCGTGGCATCACGATTCTTGCGAAGAACACGTCGGTGCGAGTCGGTGATCGCAAGGTCAACATCGTCGACACGCCGGGCCACGCGGACTTCGGCGGCGAGGTCGAGCGCACGCTCAAGATGGTCGACGGCGTCCTGCTACTGGTCGACGCCAGCGAGGGCCCGCTGCCGCAGACTCGGTTCGTCCTCAAGAAGGCGTTGGAACTGGACCTGGTCCCGATCGTCGTCGTGAACAAGATCGATCGTAAGGACGCGCGCACCAAGGAAGTGCTCGACGAGGTGTACGAGTTGTTCATCGATCTCGATGCCACCTCGAAGCAGCTCGACTTCCCGGTGCTCTACACGATCGCTCGCGAAGGCGTGTGCCGGCTGACGCCCGACGGTGAGAACTTCAAGCTCAAGCCGCTGTTCGACGCGATCGTCAAGACCATCCCGGCCCCGCGCTACGACGAGGCGATGCCGCTGCAAATGCTGATCCTGAACATGGATTACTCCGACTACGTGGGCCGGCTCGCGATCGGGCGAATCGTCAATGGTTCGCTGAAGCCCCGCCAGGACGTGATGCTCGTGCGCCGCGACGGCAGCCAGGTGAGGTCCCGGGTCACGAATCTCTACGTGTTCGAAGGCCTCGAACGCACCGAGGTCCAGGAGGCCGGACCAGGGGAGATCGTGGCGCTGGCGGGCTTCGAGGAAGTGCACATCGGCGAAACCGTGACGGATCC
>JAYWEM010000146.1:0-3236 GCA_043779265.1 bacterium
GATGACTCGGGCCGTCGCGTCGGGCCCGGGATCCACTTCTGCCGTCTCGTCGTCGGCACCCGGCATGAGACCGTGAAGGTGGTGGTGATGCCGTAGGGCTTGAACCCTGTTTCGAGACTGCGAGAGCGGGCGTCTGTCGCGGCGGACGATGGCAATGGCGGCGGCACGCTCGGGCGAAGCAGCTCCGCGTGGTGCCGCCGGTGCGACCTGACAACTACCGGAGGCTGGTCAGGGCCCGCCCGCCGTCGATGCTCATGCACTCCCCGGTGATCCAGCTGGCCTCGGAGGAGAGCAGGAAGAGCACGGCGCTCGCCACGTCCTCGGGAGTGCCGACCCGGCCGAGCGGGTGGGTGCTCTTGGCACGCTCGAGGAACGCTTCGTAGTCGGCGACCGCGTGCGTCACGGTGTGGAGTTCGGTCACCACGACGCCCGGGTTCACGGCGTTCACGCGCACGCCGTGCGGCGCGAAGTCGAGCGCCGCGCAGCGCGTGAACATGTCGACCGCCGCCTTGCTGACGCAGTAGGCGGCGAGATTCGCGTATGGCCGCAGGCTCGTGACGGACGACAGGTTCACCACGGCGCCCTGGTTGCGCTTGAGCAGTTCGGCCATCACGCGGGTCAGCAGGAAGATGCTGCGCACGTTGCTGTCCATCACGCGGTCCCACTCGGCGATCGGGGTCGAAGCCACCGCACCGTTGCCGAGTACGCCGGCTGCCTGCACCAGTCCGTCCAGACCGCCGAAGCGCGCATCGGTCTGCCGTGCCCACTCGGCACAGGTGGCCTCATCGCGGACATCGCCGATGAGCACGAGGGGCGCCTGTCCGTCGCGGCTCAGCTCGGTGGCGAGGGCATCGAGTCGGTCACGGCGGCGGCCGACGAGTGCCAGATCGGCCCCCTCGGCGGCCAGAGCGCGGGCGCAGGCGCGCCCGATGCCGCTGCTGGCACCGGTGACGAGGACGGCCTTGCCGGTGAAGCGAGCGCGATCGGACATGGGGGCTCCGGGAAGCGGAGGTCGTGTGAGCGGGCGATGGTGTCGGGCACCAGCGACGATACGCCTGCATCTGGGTCTTGTCGCGGGGGGTGCCGAGGTGTATCCCTCGTGCCGGATTCATGGTCGCGTGGTCGGCGGGCTCGCCGAAGCCACGCGAGCTCGACCCCGACCACGGACGGTCCATGTTCACGGCCAGCCTCGATGGCGTGCTTCTCGCCGGGGCGATCGCACTTCTCGGCACCGCCGCACTGCTCCCGGTCGTCGCGATGGCGCTCGGAGCCGGCCACCGGCTTCCGCTCCACGCGCTCCCGCGTCTGCTCGGGGCGCTGGGTGGCGCGCTCGCGGCGGCGGCGGCCGCGGCCGCGCTGGCGGGTTCGGAGTCCGCACCGCTCGAGTTCTGGCCGGGCTTCCCGACGCAACCCTTCACGCTCGGACTCGACGCGCTCTCCGCGCCCTTCGTCCTGCTGTTCGGGGTGGTCACGCTGCTGTCGTTCGGCGCTCATGCCACGGTCGGGCGCTCCGGATCGGCGACGCTCTCATTGCACGCGGGCTTCGCCCTGGCGCTCCTGGTGGCGATCGTCGCGCGGCATGGACTGCTGTTCCTCGCCGCCTGGGAGGGCATGACGCTGCTGTCGGCGGCGCTCGTCTCGCACGAGCCGAAGAGCAGCCGCGCGAGGCGGGCGACCTATGTGTATCTGGGGCTGTCGCATCTGGGCACCGCGCTGATCGCCTACGCCCTCCTCACCCTGGGCGCACATGGAGGCTGGAGCCTCGAGGCGATGGCGATGGCATTCGCCTCGCTGCCGCCGGGCGAAGCAGCAACGCTCGTGTGGTGCCTCACGGCGGGATTCGCCGTGAAGGCGGGCCTCGTGCCGCTGCATGGCTGGCTGCCGCTCGCTCACCCCGAGGCCCCCTCGCCCGTCTCGGCGCTCCTCTCGGGCGTCATGGTCAAAGTCGGCCTCTATGGACTGCTTCGATTCGCGTGGGCAGCGCCCGGCTCGCCACCCGAGGGTTGGGGCACACTGCTGCTCCTCACGGGGCTCGTCTCGGCGTTGATGGGCGCGCTCTACTGCGCCGTCGAGTCCGATGCGAAGCGGCTGCTGGCATGGTCGACGATCCAGCACTCCGGCGTGATCGCGATGGCCATCGGATTGGCGGCGATGTTCCATGCGGCGGCGCAACCCGATCTGGCGCGGCTCGCGATGGCGGCGGCGCTCGTGCACATCGTCGGCCATGGGCTCGCCAAGGCCGGCGCGTTCCTCGCGATCGGAGAGTTCGCCCGAGCGATCGGTTCGCGTGACCTCGAACAATGGGGCGGACTCGCGCGCCGCATGCCCGGCATGGGCGTTGGCGCCGTGGCCGCGATGGCGGCCGTCGCGGGCCTGCCCGCGTTCTCGGTCTTCGCGGGCGAATGGCTGCTGCTGCAGGCGCTGCTGCACGGCACCTCGGCGGGTGCTGGGCAGCTTCGACTCTTGGCTCCGTTCGCGGTCGCCGGGCTCGCACTCGCCACCGCGCTCTCGCTCGGCGCGTGCGCCAAGCTGATCGGCATCGGGCTGTTCGGACGACCGCGCAGCGAGGCCGCCGATGCCGCGCGCGAATGCTCCGCCCTCGTCACCTGGACCGTGCTGGTCGCTGCGCTGTCGTCGCTCGCCGCCGGCCTCCTCGCGCCGCAGCTGCTCGCCATCCTCGCTCGTCCGCTCGCCATGATGCTGCCGGGAGCCGCGCCGGGAGGACTCAGCACGCACGACGGGATCACGCTCACGTTCGCGGGGGCACAGGCCTCGCCGCTCGGCGCGGTCCTGCTGGTCGCGCTGCTGACGGTGCTCGCCTCTTTGCTGCTGCGCGCCGGCGCCCGGAACAAAGCGGTGCGTCGGGCCCCCAGCTGGACCGGCGGCACTCCGATCGCACCGCGGACGCAGTACTCCTCGCTCGGATTCGCACGGCCCATCCGGCTGCTGGTCGAGCCGTTGTTCCGCTCGGGCGAACATCGCTCGACGACCGAGCGCGGAACGCGCTACTCCCCGCTCGAGACGCGTGTCCAGAGCGGCACGCCCCGCATGTTCGAACGCCCGTTCGTCGCCCCGCTCGTGCGAGCGGTGTTGCTGTTGTCCGATCAGGCGAGACGCTTCCAGTCGCCTCCCCTGCATCTCCACATCGCCTGCCTGCTCCTCACGTTGGTCGCGCTGCTGGTCTGGGGGCGCGGATGATCGACCTGCTGCTCGTGCCGCTGCAGGCGCTGCTCGTG
>JAYWEM010000147.1:0-17953 GCA_043779265.1 bacterium
GCTCCCTCAGTCGCAGCGACGAGGAGATCGCCTCGATGGCATCCCAGAACGCCTGCGCTTCCGTTTCGCGCGCGGCGCGGCGAAGCGCGCTCGAGGCGACCTGGCCGCTCAGCCGGGCGCTCAGCAGGCGCACCATCTCGCCGGCATGGTTGCGGCGCTGGCTGCGTGTGGAGCGATGGGCGGCACGGGTGAGGAGCAACGCCAACCCGATGGCGGATCCGAGCGACAGCACGGCCAGCATCGTGGCGATGATCCCAGGCGGCAGGGAGTCGATCATGGTCCCACAAGCATCGGCTCGGATGTCGATTCCTTGAGCCTCGACCGCGATTCCCCGGCCGAGCTAAATGGCGGAAAGCATGGGACATGGCGTGCAACTCGCAATGGGCCCACCCCGGGCTCACGCGAACCGCACGGAAGGCCGATGGAGGGGAGTAGGTGCGGGGCGCGACCGTTGACGCGGTCGGAGCGCCCCGCGTAGCATTTCAGGCCCTGCTCAGCCCTCTCCCCCGAGCCGCGTCAGGAGTCAGTCGTTGGTCTCCCCAGGCACCGCCACGCCCGGTCCCACGCGCGCCGCAGCACCCGAGACGCCCTTCTTCTTCGAGTCGGACGACCGGCCCTGCTACGCCGTCTCGCACGCTGCCGCCCAGTCGCGCAAAGGCGCGCCGGTGCTCGTGCACGTGCACAGTCTCGGCATCGAGCAGCTGACGCTCTATCGCCAGGAGGTTCTGGTCGCACGCGCCTCGGCGGCGCGAGGCATCCCCGCGCTGCGCTATCACTCGCGTGGCCACGGCGATTCGGCGGGCGACTTCGCGGCTGTCTCGCTCGCGCGGCTGGTGACCGATGCGCGCCATGCGGCCGATGAGGCCAAGCGCCGCTCGGGTGCGACGCGCGTCGCGTGGCTCGGCGTGCGCTTCGGGGCACTGGTGGCCGCTCTCGCCGCGCGCGAGCGCACCGACACCGCCGGGTTCGCGCTGTGGGAGCCGGTGCTCAAGCCGGCCGATCACTTCCGGGCGCAGTTGCGATTCCTGCTCTTCTCGCGCATCGCGGGCGGCGTGCGGCCCGAGGCGACCGCCGATCAGTTGCTGGCGCAGGCGAGGGCGGGTGGCGAAGTGGATGTGAACGGCTACCTGTTGCATCGCGAGATCCTCGAGAGCTCCGATGGCGCCTCGCTCGCCGATGCGCTGGCGGGAACGCGTGTGCCGGTGCTGCTGGCGCAGGTGCAACAGCGCGCCAAGTTGTCGCCCGGGTTCGAGGCGCTGTGCACAGCGCTGCGCGCGGGTGGCGCGGCGGTGAGCACGGCGCTGATCCACGAGGAGCCCGGCTACCAGAACATCGCGAATCCCGCGTGGGAGTCGCCGCCTCTGACGCGAGCGATCCTGGAGTGGCTCGATGCCCTGGCGTGAGACCCCGGAACAGCTCGCGCGCGCCCGCGCCGAGGTGCCCGTCACGATCGTGACGCCGCTCGGCACGCTGTTCGGCATCTACACGCCGGCCGATCCCACCGCGGTAGCCGCGGGTCGCTGCGCCGTGCTGTTCACGCGGCCGCGCTCGCATCGCAATCGCATGTGGGTCGAAGGGGCGAGGCGTCTGTCGCTGCAGGGTTTCTCGGCCTTCCGCTTCGACTATCACGGCTGTGGCGACAGCGAGGGCGAGAGCCACTTCAACGACCCCAACACCCCCAACCAGGCTGACGGCATCGCCGTGCTGGTGCACTTGAACGAGCACTTCGGCGAGCAGCGTTTCCTGGTGGCGGGGGCCTGCTTCGACGCTCGCACCGCGCTGAGCATGTTCGCGGGCGCCGGCGACGTCGTGGACGGCATGGTGTTCTACGCGGCGCCGGTGATGGAACTGGAGACGCTGGTCAAGGCGCACGCCGACCACAAGGATTGGCGCCACATGGCGCGCGCGCTCGGCAATGCGGAGAACTGGAAGCAGCTGGGCGATCCGGCGAGGTGGCGCTACATGGCCACGGTGCTCGGGCGTGTCGCCCGCCGCTCGATGCCGGCCACCGCCGCCTCGACCGAGCCCGCCAACGACACGCCATTGGCCGACAGCTTCGTGAGCCACTTCCGCGCCCTGGTCGCATCGAAGTCACGGGCGCTCTTCATCTATGGTGAGGCCGATGTCGAGTTGATCTCATTCCGCGTCGCGCTCGACACGGTGTTCCAGCGGCTGAGCCCCGAGGAGCGCTCGCGCATCGAGTTCGAGTTGTGGCCGGGCGACGTGCATGGATTCCTGAACCTGCCGATGCAGCGCCGCTCGCTCGAGCGCGCCATGGACTGGTTCCAGCAGTTCCACTCCGCGGCCACGGCCGCCACGGTCGGCAGCAACGGCCGCAAGGGATGAGGGGCATCGCGTGGATTTCGAGCTGAGCGCCGAACAGGTCGAGCTGCGAGACGCCACGCGTGCTTTCGCGCGCGAGGCCCTGAACGACGGGCTCGAGCAGCGCGATCACGAGGGCACGTTCCCTCGCGACTGCTGGAAGAAGTGCGCCGACTTCGGGCTGCTCGGGCTGCCGGTGCCGGCCGAGTACGGCGGCCAGGGGCAGGACCTGATCACCACCACCATCGCCATGGAGGCGCTGGGTTGGGGTTGCCGCGACAACGGCCTGGTGTTCAGCCTGAACGCGCAGATGTGGGCGGTGCAGATGCCGATCGTCCACTACGGCACCGAGGAGCAGAAGCGCGAGTGGCTGCCTCGCCTCGTCTCGGGCGAGGCCATCGGCGCGCACGCGATCACCGAGCCCGATGCCGGCAGCGACGTGATGGCGCTGGGCACGCGCGCCGAACGAGTGGACGGTGGCTACCGCCTGAACGGTCAGAAGACGTTCTCGACCAACGCGCCGATCGCCGATCTGGCGCTGGCGTTCGCGTATGTGGAGCGCGGCGAGGGCAAGTCGCGGGCGCTGACGGCGTTCCTGGTGCCGAAGAGCGCCAAGGGCGTCACGTTCGGCAAGCCGATTCCCAAGATGGGACTGCGCACCTCGCCCATGGGCGAAGTGGTGTTCGAGGACTGCGTCGTGCCCGAGTCGGCGAGGCTCGGCCCCGAGGGCGCGGGCATGCGCATCTTCAACAGCGCGATGGAGTGGGAGCGCGCCTGCATCTTCGCCGGGCACCTGGGCGCCATGGAGCGCCTGCTCGAGGACTGCATCTCGTACGCCAAGAAGCGGCGGCAGTTCGGCCAGCCGATCGCCAAGTTCGAGGGCGTCGCCGGCAAGATCGCCGACATGAAGGTGGCCATCGAGGCGGGGAGATTCCTGCTGTATCGAGTCGGCTGGCTGACCGGAAAGGGCAAGAGCGCCGTGCTCGAGTCGGCGATCGCCAAGCTGTTCGTGAGCGAGATGCACAGCCGCGCCGCGCTCGATGCGCTGCAGCTGCACGGCGGCTACGGCTACATGAAGGAGTACCCGATCGAGCGCGAGGTGCGTGACGCCCTCTCGGGCACGCTCTACTCGGGCACCTCCGAGATCCAGCGCCGCATCATCGCGCGCTGTCTGGGGCTCTAGGGTGAGCGACGTGCTGCTGCCGCACCTGGTGACGCGCGCCGCGCAACGGCGGCCGCAGGCCGCCAGCGTGGTGATGGACGGCCGCACGCTCGATTACGGCGCGCTCGAAGCGGCCTCCAACCAGTTCGCCCGCTCTCTGGTGGCGCACGGCGTGCGCCGAGGCGATCGTGTCGGCCTGTGGTTGCCCAAGTCGCCCGAGGCGATCGTCGCGCTCTACGGCATCATGAAGGCGGGCGCGGCGCACGTGCCGGTGGACCCGCAGGCGCCGCCGGCTCGGCTCGCCTACATCGCGCGCGACTGCCAGATTGCGGGGCTCGTCACGGTGTCGGATCGCGCAGCGGCGCTGGACGAGGCGTTCGGCACGCAGGCCCCGATGCGCGCGTTGTGGTTCGCCGACCTCGGCGCGGATGCCAGCGCCCCTCGCGTCGCGGCGCTGCCCGGCGTGCCGTGGAGCGCGCTGGCCGGCGAGTCGGCCGATGCGTTCGCCTGCCCGTCGCTGGCCGACGACCTCGCCTACATCCTCTACACCTCCGGTTCGACCGGTGAGCCCAAGGGCGTGATGGTGTCGCATCGCAACGCGCGAGCGTTCACCGACTGGGCGGCGGAGCAGTTCGCGTTGACGCACGAGGATCGCGTCGCCAACCACGCGCCGTTCCACTTCGATCTCTCGACCTTCGATCTCTACTCGAGCGCCTACGCGGGTGCCTCGGTCCACCCGGTGTCGCCGCGCATCTTCTCGTTCCCGGCCGCGGTGGCGAAGCAATGGGCGAACGATCGGTTGAGCGTCTGGTACTGCACCCCGAGCTCGTTGATCCTGATGCTCACTCGAGGCGGCATCGACAAGCTGGATCTCTCGGCGCTCCGGGTGCTGCTGTTCGCGGGCGAGGTGTTCCCCAACAAGTACCTGCGCCAGATGATGGCGCTGGCGCCGCACGCCCGCTTCGCCAACCTCTACGGCCCCACCGAGACCAACGTGTGCACCTGGCACGAGGTGAGCGCTGCGCCCGCCGACGAGACGCCGCTGCCGATCGGCCGCGCCTGTCCCTATGACGAAGCGCTCGTGCTCGACGAAGCGCTCGCGCCCGTTCCCGAGGGCGGCGTCGGCGAGTTGTGGATCCGCGGCGCGACCGTGATGCAGGGCTACTGGGGCCGACCCGAGCGCACCGCACTCTCGCTGCAGACCATCGATGTGGCTCCCGGCCTCTCCGACCGCGCGTATCGCACCGGCGATCTGGTCCGGATGCGTCCGGACGGCGACCTGGAGTTCCTCGGCCGGCGCGACCATCAGGTGAAGACGCGCGGCTATCGCGTGGAGTTGGGCGAGATCGAGACGCGGCTCGCCTCGCATCCGGCCGTGGATGAGGCCGTTGTCGTGGCCATCCCCGATGACGAGATCACCAATCGGCTCAAGGCCGCTGTCGTGCTGGCGGCTGATGGGGCGGTGACCGCGGACGAGCTCAAGCAGCACTGTGCGGCGATGCTGCCGCGGTATATGGTTCCCGAGACCATCGAGTTCCACGCGCATCTCCCGCGCACGAGCAGCGGCAAAGTCGACCGCCGCGCCCTCACCGACGCCTGAAGAGGCAAGAGAGAGTCATGAGCCTGACCGCCACCGAGACCACCATCCGTCAGTTCCTCGTCGAGGACGTCTTCTACGATCAGGATCTCAACGGCTTGGGTGTCGAGGACTCGCTGCTCGCCAAGGGCCTGCTCGATTCGCTCTCGATCTTGAAGACAGTGACGTTCGTCGAGGAGAGCTTCGGCGTGACGATCCCCGACGAGGATGTGCTGCCCGACCACTTCGAGAGCGTGCGGGCGATCGCGGCGCTGGTGGAGAAGCATCGCGCGTAGCGTTCACCGCCCGCGCAGTGCCCGCACGGGTTCGTGACCCACGCCGAGCAGCATGAACGCGGCGCGGTCGCGGATCGGATAGCGCTCGCGCACCATCTGCGCGCGCATGCGGTGCAGCGCCTCGTCGCGCGGCAGGCCGGCGCGCAGCCCCGCATAGAACAGTTCCATGGCGCGCCTCGCCGCCGCGTCGCGAACCGGCCAGCGCGTGCTCAGCACGCTGCGCGTGCCGGCCAACAGGAACGCGCGCGGCAGTCCGAACACGCCCTCACCCCTCATCTCGACGCCCTCGGCCGAGGCGCAGCTCGAGAGCACGACGAGGTCGGCGGGCAGCGTCAGTTGGCCGATGTCACGCGCGGTCAGCAGCCCGTCCGGGCCCGCCAACGCGAGGCCGGCGGCGTCCGGGTCACGCGGATCGATCCAGGTGTGCGTGGCCAGATGCAGCACGGCATCGCGCGCACGTGCGGGCTCCACCAGCCGCGCGCGAGTCGCTTCGGCCCCCATCCACACGCGAGCACCCGGCGCGGCCACGGCCCGCGCCTCGGCCCGCGCTTGCGGCAATGGCTGGCGAGTGCGGTCGCGCACCGCGTCGCCGGCACGCTGGCCGATGGTGTCGAGCGTCGTGCGCGCGAGCGCCGGGTCCGCCCACACGGACATGCCCGATGACGCGGCCGGTCGGCGCTGGAGCAGCAGGAGGACGCTGGCCGACGGCGTCTGGCTCAGGGGCCAGCGGTCGGCGAGGGCACGGCCATCCGGCAGCGGCAGTTCCTCCAGCGGCACATCGGTGAGCGAACGGTTGGTGACCAGGATCAGCCGGCGCGTGCTCGCCGGGATGCGGCCGAGCAGCGGATGCAGCCAGGCGCGCGCGAACGCGGTGAGTGCGGGCAGCACGCTGGCGGCGTCGCGTCCGGATTGCAGCGCGCTCCATACCTGCCGCGGCTGCGACAGCGGTTGCGCGCGCCCGAGGTTCACCGCGATCACGCTGTCGGGGGTGATCACGAACGCCAGCGCGGGATTGCGCTGGTTCTCGGTCCACTGCAGAAGCGTCGCACCGCTCTCACGCAACAGCTTCTGGAGCGACCTCAGTGATGCGAGTGAGTCGTCATCGGCGAGCTGTTCGCGCAGGGCCCAGGCGCGGCCGCGGTCGGCTGCGCGCCACGCTTCGACCGTGCGGCCCTGTGGGTGAGACAGCGCGCCCATGTGGCATACATCTCGCCGCCTCGGATCGACAGTCCGGCCTGGCTCTCGGCCGAGCCGATGCCCTCGCGCACACCCTCGAATCGCGGGATGGCGCGCGCCAGCGTGGTCTCGGCCTCAGTGATGCGCCCGAGGTTCGCGAGCGACAGCGCGAGCAGTGCGATGGAACGGGACTCCAGCAGGCGATTGCGTGCTCGGATCGCGTCCTCGCGCGCCGAGTCGGCCTGTGCGAGTGCGCGCGCATTGTCGCCCGTCTCCCAATAGTAGGAGCCCAAGGCCAGGCGGGTGCGCATCAAGTGCTGCCGGTCGCCACGGATGCGGTCCACATGCAGGGCCTCGCGGAACATGGCGAGGGCCTCGGCCGACCGATCATTGGCCATCAGCGCCCGCGCCCGCAGGCTGAGGGCGACGGCGAGTTGCAGACTCGTGCCGAAGCGGCGAGCGGCGGCCAGTCCGCTGTCGGCGTGCACCAGCGCCTCGCGTGTCCGCCCGGACGCGAGCAGCATCTGCCCCAGGCCGGTGTGGGCTTCGGCCAGCGGCACATCGCGCTTGGAGCGCTTGGCCGCCTCGAGCGCGCCACGCGCCGCGCGCTGGGCCTCGGACAATCGGCCGAGGGTGCCATAGGCGCTCGAGAGCGTGCCTCGCGCGAGCGACAGGTCGATCCAGTTCTTGCGGCGGATGCAGAGGGGTTCGACGCCGAGCAGCAACTCGATCGCCTGCTCGGGCGAGCGGTTGATCAGCTGTGAGGCGAGCAGGATGCGCGAGCGGATCTGCATGCCCTCGTCGCGTGCGCGGATGGCGAGGTGGAGCGAGCGCCGCAGATGGGCCTCGGCCTCGGCGTCGCGGGCGAGTCGGCCGCTCAATCCTCCCGCGCGATAGAGCATGAGCGACGCCAGGGAGTCCATCCCCGCTGCTTCCAGCGTATCGGTGAACGCCAAGAACTGCGGCACCAGTCTGCTGGCATCGGTCTCGCCGCGACGAGCCTGCTCGCGCGATTCGACGAGCGCATCGGCGCGCGCCTGCAATCGCAGGCGTTCGGCCGGACCGGGCGCAGCGCGCGCCACGGTGGCTGCAAGCACCAACACGAGCCCGGCGGCCAGGACGCCGCGCGCGTTCATGTGTGTGCCGCCGGCGCCGGGTCGGGGGCGATCGGGAGCCGGAACAACTCGCGTGAGTTCCGCCTCGTGATCGCGACCGCCTGCGCTGGTGTCCAGTCGCGCAACTCGCACAGCCGGCGTGCGACTCGGGTCAGTAGCGAGGGCTCGTTGCGCTTGAGCGACCTCGGCTCGGGTTCGAGATAGGGCGAGTCGGTCTCCAACACCAGCATGTCCTCGGGTGCCTGCCTCACGGCCTCGTCCAGCGCATCGTGGCCGTAGGTGAGCACGCCACCCAGCCCGAGCTTGAAGCCGATGGCGCGCGCGCGCTCCATGGTCGCCGCATCCTGATCGAAGCAGTGCAGCACGCCGCCCGCCTGGGGCCGCATCTCCTCGAGGATCGCCATCACCTCGTCGAGCGCGCTGCGCTGATGGATCACAACCGGCAGGCCGACCTCATCGGCGAGCGTCAGTTGGGCGCGGAACCAACGCTCCTGGTCCTGTCGCGGCGAGTAGTCGCGGAAGAAGTCCATGCCGGTCTCGCCGATCGCCACGACGCGGGCGTGCCGCGCGTGCGAACGCAGATCGCTCAGCGCCTCGATCGGCACCTTGCCGGCTTCGCTCGGATGCACGCCGACGGCGAGGAACAGATGGGCGTGCTCGGCTGCGAGCGCGAAGCCCTTCTCCCAGATGCCCGGCCCGTAGGCGATCTCGATCGCGTGCGTGATGCCGACGTGGCGCATGCGGTCGAACACCTGCGCACGATCCTTGTCGAAGCGCTTGTCGGCCAAGTGGCAGTGCGTGTCGATCATGGTCGGCGCGCGGGGCTACTCGGCTGCGGTCGTCAGGCTCTTCAGATCGATGCGCGGGAACAGGATCGCCGAGGCTCCGAGAGCGCGGCCGTCGCCGGGTCCGAACGAGGGCACCGCCTTGGTGCCGGGCGCTCCGGGCGATCCAGCGTGCCCGAGCAGCGTCCACAGCTCCTCGCACTTGGCGGGCATCGCGGGCCACGCCCAGATGGCCGTCAGCCGCAGCACCTCGAGCAGCGTGCCGAGCGATGTCGCCAGCTCCGCGCGCCGCGCCGGATCTTTGGCCAGCTCCCAGGGCTTGGAGCGATCGGTGAACTCGTTGGCGCGCTCGATCACGTTCCACGTCTGGTCCAGCGCCTCGTGGAGCCGCAGTTCCTCCCACGCCTTCGGCGCCTCGATCGCGGTGACGTCGGCGGTATCGAAGATCGCCTGCAGCGCGACCCGGGCGTCGCCGGTGAACGCATCGGGCGCCCACTCGGTCGGCGCGGTGCCCTCGAAGTGGCGGCCGGTGAGGTTGAGCGTGCGGTTGGCGAGATTGCCGAGCTTGTTGGCGAGGTGCGTGTTGCAATGCTCGACCATCTGCTCGAGCGTGAACTCGCCGTCTCGCCCGGTGGGGAAGCTGTCGAGCAGGTAGAACCTCACCGCATCGGCGCCGAACGTGCGCGCCATCTCGACGGGGTCGACGAGGTTGCCGAGCGACTTGGAGAGCCGCTCGCCCTTGGCGTAGATGAATCCGTGCACATACACCTGTCGCGGCAGCGGCACGCCGGCCGCGAGCAGCATGGCCGGCCACAGGATGCAGTGGAACCGGCTGATGTCCTTGCCGATCAGGTGGAACGCGTTCGTGTACAGCGGCTTGCCGGTGCCGGCCCACGCCGCGCCGGGCTTGCCGGAGCCGTCGAGGTCCTGGAACTCGTCCTCGCGCGCGGCGCCGGGGCCGCCCGCGTCCCCCTCCTTGGCGAGCCACCAGCTCGAGTACTTGCGCTCGGGCCAGCCGATCGCCGAGAGGTAGTTGAGCA
This sequence comes from bacterium, assembly GCA_043779265.1. Classification (GTDB taxonomy): domain Bacteria; phylum Eisenbacteria; class RBG-16-71-46; order RBG-16-71-46; family RBG-16-71-46; genus CADEFY01. Next base: position 9,473 of record JAYWEM010000147.1, read on the forward strand.
GCGCATCCGCCCACACGTAGGCGACATGGCCCTCGTGGCCATCGAGATCCTCGGGAAGCGGCACGCCCCAGGTGAGGTTGGGCCGCGAGACGCTCACGTCCTGCAGCCCGCCCTTGATGACGTTCAGTACCTCATTGCGACGGTAGTCGGGCTGGATGAACTCCGGGTGCGCCTCGATGTGCTTGAGCAGCGCTTCGTCGTACTCGGAGAGCCGGAAGAAGAAGTTCGACTCGCGGATCTCCTTGGGCGCCACCCGATGCTCGGGGCAGTGACCGTTCTCATCGAGGTCCTTCTCGGTCTTGAACGCCTCGCAGCCCTCGCAGTACAGCCCCTCGTACTCCTTCTGGTAGAGCACGGGTTCGGCCGTCTTGGGGCTGAGGCCATCGCGGAGCCGGCGGAACAGCTCCTGCACGGCCATCTCGTGGCGGCGATCGGTGGTGCGGAAGAACTGGTCGTAGCCGACGTTGAGTTCGGCCCAGGCGGCCACGAACGTCTGCGATAACTCGTCGACGAAGGCCTTGGGTTCCTTGCCTGCGGCCGCGGCGGCCTTGGCGATCTTCTGGCCGTGCTCGTCGGTGCCCGTCAGGTAGTACGTCGTGTCGCCGCGCTGGCGGTGCCATCGGGCGATGGCGTCGGCGAGAACCTTCTCGTAGGCGTGGCCGAGATGCGGCTGGCCGTTCACATAGTCGATCGCGGTCGTGATGTAGAAGCGTGGCACGCAGGTCTCCGGGGCTGACGATTGGCGAACGGGCAGTATAGCCGAAGGCTGACAATTGCCGACCGCCCGTGTGATGGCGGCCGACCTGGCCCGTAGAATCTCCATGATGGCCATCACGGATCTGATGTTCGGACGGCTCGGGGCCCTGGACCCGGCGAGAGCGGCGGACTGGGACGCCCTCTACTCGGCGCTGCTGCCGCGCGTCTACAACTTCTTCCGGTACCGGGTGGGGCACGGACCGGAGGCCGAGGATCTGACGGCCCTGACCTTCCAGAAGGCATGGCAGGCGAGGGCGAAGTACCGACGCGACAAGGCCGCCTTCTCGACCTGGCTGTTCACCATCGCCCGCCACGTGGCGGTCGACCACTACCGCAGTCGCCGCGTGCACCAGCCGCTGGATCGAGTGCTGGAGGTCGCGGGAGGAGCCGAGGCGGACGAGGCGTCCGTGCTCCGGTCCGACCTCGACAAGCTCGGGCGGCTGCTCGCCGATCTGCCGGAACGTGAGCGCGAGCTGATCGCACTCAAGTACGGCGCCGAACACGAGCATCGCGACATCGCCCGCATCATGGGGCTCCGTGAGAGCAACGTCGGCACGATCCTGCACCGCACCGTCGCGGCGCTGAGATCGCGCTGGCAGGAAGGAGAGCAGTGACGATGGACGATCGATTCCTGCATGAGCATCGCCGCGAGCCGCGCCCCGGATTCGAGCGCGCGCTGCGTGAGAACCTGCGCGAGCAGGCGCAGGAGGCTTCGGAGCGCCGTGGCTTCCGACTGCACCCGGCATTGAGCGGCGCGCTCGCCGTCGCCTTCGTGGCCGTGTTGTTCAGTGTGCCGGCGGTACGCGCCACGGCGAGCCAGCTTTTGGATCGCTTCCGCGTGCAGAACCTGACGGCCGTGCCGTTCGATCCCGCGAGACTCGAGCGGCTCAAGGCGCTGGCGGATTCCAAGGGCGAGGGCCCAGGGCTGTTGGGCTTCGAGACCGAGGTGCTGCGCAAGCCGGGCGAGCCGCAGGTCCATCCGAGCCCGGAAGCGGCTGCTGCTGCATCCGGGCTCATCGTGCGCACGCCGTATGACCTGCCACGCGGTTTCTCGCTCGAGCGGGTCTCGGTGAGCGGGGATGCCGAGGTGCGGATGACGGCCAACACCCAGGAACTGGGCTCGATGCTCGAGCTGCTCGACCTGCGGGATGTCCGCGTTCCGAGCGAGTGGCACGGCCGCAGCGTGACGCTGCGCGTGCCGCGCATGGTCACGATGCAGTACGTCAACGGCGAGCGTCGGGCCGAGTTCAAGCAGGCCGCCTCGCCCGAAGTGGACCTGCCGCCGGGCGCCGAGTTGGCGCAACTCGGCGAGATCGCGTTGCGGGTGCTGGGGCTCGATGCCGACGAGGCGAGGCGCACCGCCTCGCGCATCGACTGGAACAGCACGCTGCTCGTACCGGTGCCGATGGATGCGACGGCGTTCCGAGAGATCACGATCCACGGCCAGAAGGGCCTGCTGGTCGAGAGCACCAAGGCGCGGGGAAGCGGCGGCGCCAAGAGCGGCGGCCTGGTGCTGTGGACCGAGCACGGCCGGGTGTACGCGCTCGGCGGCAATATGAACGCGGGTGATCTGGTCGTGATGGCCGAGTCCGTGCGGTAGTTTCGTCCGCATGACACCCCCCGCCATCGAGACCCACGCGCTTCGCAAGCGCTTCGGGGACAAACTGGCAGTCGCGGACCTCTCCCTCGTCGTCGGACAGGGGGAGGTCTTCGGCTTCCTCGGGCCCAACGGCGCCGGCAAGACCACCTCGCTCAAGATGCTGCTCGGGCTGATCGCGCCGACGGCGGGGCGCGGTTCCCTGCTGGGCTCCCCGCTCGGGGACCAGGCGGCGAGGGCTCGCGTCGGCTTCCTGCCCGAGCACTTCCGATTCCAGGATTGGCTGTCGGGGCGTGAGCTGTTGCGCTTCCACGGGCGGCTGTACGGGATGTCGGGGGCGGCTCTCGAAACGCGGATCGATGAGTTGCTCCACCGTGTCGATCTGACGGATGCGGCGCATCGGCGGGTCGCGACCTACAGCAAGGGGATGACGCAACGCATCGGGATCGCGCAGGCGCTCCTCAACTCGCCGCGTCTCGTGTTCCTCGACGAGCCGACCTCGGGACTCGACCCGCTCGGCCGGCGCCTCGTGCGCGGTCTGATCCGCGACTTGAAGCGAGATGGCGTCACGGTGTTCCTCAACTCGCATCTGCTGGGCGAGGTGGAGCAGACGTGCGACCGCGTCGTGTTCGTCAAGCAGGGCCGGGTCGTGCGCGAGATGCTGCTCGGCGCCTCGGGGCATGGGGTCGAGGTCGAGCTGCGGCTGGGAACGGTGTCGCCGGCAGTGCGTGAGGCTCTCGAGCGGATGGGCACGGGGCTGCGCGAGGAGCAGGGACGCTGGCGGCTGCGGCTCGAAGCCGAGTCGAGCCTGCCGGACGTGGTCCGGATGCTCGTGGAGCAGGGCGTGGATGTGTTCAGCATGCGCTCGATGACGCCGTCGCTGGAGCAGCTGTTCCTCGAGGTGATGGGCGACGAAGTGAGGCCGGGCTGACCATGCGCGACATCCTGGTGATGGCCCACCTGACGCTGTTCGAGGCGCTGCGCCGCCGCATCCTGGTCGCGGCGCTGATCTGCGGCCTCGCGTTCCTGGTGCTGTTCGGCATCGGCATGCACTTCATCGCGGCTCAGGCGGGCTCGCAGACCGGCTCCGAGGTCGAGCGCCGCTTGGTGCTCAACCTCATCACGCTGGCCGGACTCTATGCCGTCAACTTCCTCACCGTGATGTCGGCCGTGCTGCTGCCCGTGGATACGCTCGCGGGCGAGATCGCCTCGGGCGTCACGCAGACGGTGGCCAGCAAGCCGATCCGCCGCTCGAGCATCGTGCTCGGCAAGTGGCTCGCCTATGTGGTCGTCGTGAACGGCTATCTGTTCCTGCTCGCGGGCGGCGTCGTGCTGATCTCGCGGCTGGTGTCGGGTTTCATGCTGCCCCGATTCGAACTCGGCCTGCCGCTCATGATGCTGGAGGCCGTGGTGCTCGTGTCGCTGTCGATCGCTGGCGGAACGCGATTGAGCACCGTCACCAATGGCGTCGTCGCGTTCGGGCTCTACGGCCTCGCGTTCATCGGCGGATGGGTCGAGCAGATCGGCGCGCTCGCCCACAACGACGCGGCGCGCCGCGTCGGCGTCGTGGCCAGCCTGATCATGCCCTCCGAGAGCATGTGGCAGCTCGCCGCTTCTCAGATGCAGCCGGCCCTGATGCGCGAGATGCACGCGACCCCGTTCTCGCCCGCCTCCGTGCCGAGCCCGATGATGGTGTGGTGGGCTGCGGGCTATGCGGCGGTGCTCGTGCTGATCGCGTTGCGGAGTTTCGGCAAGCGCGGGTTGTAAAGCGGCCTCAGCGGCCCTCGCGCTTCAGTGGCCCATCGGCTCGGGCGAACGAGCGGACCGCGGCGTAGGGCACGACGAAGTCCGTGGGCCCCATCGCATACGGCGCGATCTCGTAGGCGTCGAAGCGAAAGCGCAACCCGGCGCTCGTAAGAGCGAAGTTGTCGTTGACGAGGAAGCGGCCGGATGCGAACCAGAACCCGAGGCCGTCGAGTGAGACGTCGTGCGTCAATTCGCGCGCGGTGCGGAAGTAGGGCTCACAGACGGCGGACAGCGAGTCGCGCGAATCCGCGCGGAACAGGTCGGCGTAGGTCAGCCTCCGCCCATCGTTGCGGTCACGCACCTGGCGCCTGGACTGCGTGTTCGGGTGTGCCCCGCCCAGATAGCTCGATTCGACGAACGACAGACTCAGCGTGCCGAGAGTGTCGCCGAGCACTTCGACGCGGCGGTTCAAGTGCCAGGGCTGACGCAGGCCGGTTCTCTCCTGCACGAGCACGAGCTCATCGAAGAAGGCCCGCGTGAGCGAATCCTCGTGCGAGAACGCCGAGCCACCGCCCCAGCCGGCGAGGACGAACGCCCGCGTCGCCTCGCTGAGCGAGTCCGCAACCCCCGGGGCTCCGCCCTCGAAGCGCGGCCAATCGAGCACGACGCGCGAGGTGTCGGAGCCGATGATGCAATCGCTCGAGACCTGAGTCGAGGCGTAGTGGACGACGGGCGCGGCCTCTCGCTTCGTGGGCGCACACGATGCGCTCAACGAGAGCAGCGCCAGCAGGCAGAGTGGGCGAGCGCGCTTCACGAGGGCTCCTTCGGCTTCTTCTTGCCGCAGTTGCAGTCGCCGCACTCGTGGTAGGGGCCGGGGGGCAGGTCGTCCATCACGATGCGGTGTTCGCCGCCTTCGTCGTCGCGAACCCACACGGCCTCCAGGTGGAGGTCGGTGCGCGTCACGGTCATCAGGCCCTGGCCGGTCTTCAGCTGAGCGCCGACGGGCGGCAGCTTGGTGGCGGCGTCGCGATAGCGCGTCAGCTCGTAGGCGAGGCAGCACATGAGTCGGCCGCAGGCGCCCGAGATCTTGGCCGGGTTCAGCGAGAGGTGCTGCTCGCGGGCCATCTTGAGCGTGACGGGATGGAACCCCTTGAGCCAGGTCGAGCAGCAGAAGGCGCGGCCGCACGGGCCACAGCCGTCGAGTCGCTTGGCGCGGTCACGCACGCCGATCTGCCGCAACTCGATGCGGGTGCGGAACCGTCCGGCGAGGTCCTTGACCAGTTCCCGGAAGTCCACCCGCTGCTCCGCCGAGAAGAAGAAGGTAATGCGGTTGCGGCGAAAGGCGACCTCGACCTCGGAGAGATCCATCTTGAGTTCTCGCGCCGCGATGCGTTGGCGGCAGAAGGTGAGCGCGTCCTTCTCCATCTCACGGTTGTGGTCGTCCTGGTCGAGGTCCTCCTCCTCGGCCTTGCGGATGATCTCGCTCGTCACATTGCCCGGCTTCTTGAGCGAGACCAGCGTGGGGTCCTTGAGGAAGACACGACCGAACGTCTCGCCGTGTTCGCCCTGCACGATGACGTCGTCGCGGAGCGCGAGCCAGAGGTTGCGCGAGTTGAGGAAGAACTCGCGCCGCGCGCCGCGCAGGGTGACCTGCACGATGTCGGACATGGTGGCCTCTATCGCGGGGCGGGGGCCGCCGCGGATGCCGCCCGAGTGGGGCGGCCGGATGGGTCGGGAGCAGGGTCGGCGACATGCCGCACCCGTGTTCGCGACGATAGCGCAACCGCGACGAGGAAGTCAGCGGCCAATACAGGGCCGTCGGTCACGCCTCGGCAGTGGCCGCGTAAGCGAGACGGCGGAACGGAGCGCTCCCAGACGCCTGACACGAAACGACCGGGAACTCTCACATCCAGAGGTGCTCATGATTCCGGCTCCCCGCCCGCTGATGCGGGCCTCATTGGCCGTGCTCGCTTTGTCCGTTGTCCTGCTCGCCGGGTGCGGCGGCCAGGGTTCCCCGCTCAGCCCCGCTGTCACCACGCCGGGCGAACTGGCGCCCGGCACCGACCTCGCCGCCACCATCGAATCCGAGTCCGATGATGCGGACGAAGTGCCATCGTGGGCGACTCCGATCCACGGTCCGACGATTATCGATGCGCCGGGCGTCTACAAAGTGGTGAAGGACATCGGAGCCGACCCCGCGACCGGCGTCGCCATCACCATCCGAGCGAGCGGCGTGTTGCTCTCGCTGGGCGGGCACACGCTGACGGGGCCCGGGAACAAGCAGGGTCGCGCGATCGTGATCGAGAATGCACGGCACGTCCGGGTCGCCAACGGACGGATCGAGCGATTCGGGGTCGGGGTCGAGATGAACGGCGTCGAGAAGAGCGCGGTGCGCGGGCTGTGGATCCGTGGCGGCGACGAGACCGCGGATCCGGCCAACGGCAATCCGCCCCAGATCGGCGTGATGCTGGTGAACAGCGCGTTCAATCGCGTCGCACGAGTGGAGGCTCGCGGAGTCAATCTGGGGCTGTTCATCCGGGGCGAGGGTTCGTACTCCAACGTCCTGCGCCGTAACACGGTCGTCGCCGGTGACCACGGGCTGCTGGCGATCTGCTACAACCCGGCCGCCGGAGCGGGCCAAGCGGGTCCGCAGAGGGACCTGGTCGAGCGCAATCGGCTCTCGCGGTTCGGCATCGGGATCCAGACGAGCGCGGGTTCGCAGAATAACGTGTTCCGCAGGAACGTCATCGACTACTTCGTGGCTCCCTACGAGGATCTGAACGGGACCAACGTGTTTCGCGATAACGTCACGCAGCAGCTGACGCGCTGAGCGTCACGCGATCTCACGACGGACGCAGCGGCGGCTCGAGCCGTCGCCGCGTCAGGTCGTGGGCGCGGAGAGTGCCGCTCGGACGCTTTCGAGCAACTGCGTCGGCGTCCATGGCTTCGGAAGGAAGGCCGTGGCACCCTCGAGTCCCTTGGCCTCACTCGGGGCGAAGCCGCTCGAGATGATCACCGGGACGCCAGGAGCGATCGACTTGAGCTGATGCAGCACGTCCGCTCCACTGCGGCCGGGCATCACCATGTCGAGCAGAACGAGCGAGATGCGATCGCTGTTGGCGCGCGCGAGCCGCAAGGCCACTTCGCCATCCGTCGCGACCACGACGCGGAACCCGGCGGATTCGAGTGCGGTGGTGGCGAGATCGCGGACAATCGCCTCGTCGTCCGCGATGAGCACCAGCTCCCCGTTGGCGAGTTGGATACCGGTTGTGCGCTCCGCGGGCGTCGGCGCTTCGGCCTCATCAGCAGCAGGCAGGTAGACGCGGAACGTGGTCCCGCGCTCCAGCTCGCTGTCCACCTCGATCCAACCATGATGCTTACGCACGATTCCGTAGGCCATCGCAAGACCAAGCCCGGTGCCGACGCCGACGGGCTTGGTGGTGAAGAACGGCTCGAAGATGCGAGGCAGGACATCGGGTGCGATGCCCGCGCCATCGTCCTCGACGCGCATCTCCAGATGACGGCCCGGCTTGACGTCGTCGTACCGGACGTCGGGCTCCTGCAGTTCGACCATGTCGAGGCGCACGCGGATGCGGCCGCCCTCGGGCATCGCGTCGCGGGCATTGATGCAGAGATTGAAGAGCACCTGCTGCGCCTGCACCGGGTCGACGAATGCAGCCGGGATCCCGCTCGCCGCGCTCGCTTCCATCTGCACCGTGCTCGGCAGCATGCGGCGGAGCAGCTCGATGGACTCGTGCACGACGCGCTCGAGATCCGTGGCCCTCGGATGGCTTTCCAGCTGCCGACTGAACGCCAGCAGCCCACGGGTCAGTTCGGCGCACCGGTGTGCGGCCCGGCGAGCGACGCGCAGGTGGTGGGAGCGCGGGTCGTCGGCTGCCATCTCGTCCTCGACCAGGGCGATGTGGCCGATGACGCCGGTGAGGGCGTTATTGAAATCGTGCGCGATGCCGCCAGCGAGCGTGCCGACCGTCTCCATCTTCTGGGCCTGACGGTACTGCTCTTCGAGCGCGCGCTGCTCGGTGATGTCATCCATCGTGCCGTACATGCGGGCGGGGCGGCCGTCCTCGAACTCGAAGAAGCCCCGGTCGCGGATCACGATCCAGTGTCCCACTCCGTGCCGGAAACGGTATTCCTCGTTGAACGACTCGCCCGTCAGGAGCACGCGCTCGAGGTAGCGGTTGACCCGGTCACGGTCATCGGCATGCACGCGCTCGAGCCAGTAGGCCCACTCGGTGTCGAGATCGCGGAAGGCCTCGTGCCCGAGCACTTTGAGGAAGTTGCCGCTGCGGCGCACGGTGCGATTCACCATGTCCCACTCGAAGACGATCTGACCGGTCGCGACCGCCACCTTCTCGTAACGG
>JAYWEM010000148.1:0-17890 GCA_043779265.1 bacterium
GGGGCGCTCGCATCGGCCTTGGCGAAACGATCGGCCGCGGAGGCGGCGTGTCTTGCGTCGTGCCATGCGCTCACGCAGCGCCGCAAGGCGGCCGCGAAACAGTGGAGCGCCACGCTCAGCCGCGAACTCGAGCCGCTGGGCTTCCCGCACGCCACGATCGCGTTCGAGGTCGCCGCCTCGCCGGATGCGCGGCCCGGGCCCACCGGACTCGACGATGTGGAACTGCTGTTCACCCCGAATCCGGGCGAGCCGGGTCGGCCGCTCGCCAGGATCGCCTCGGGAGGGGAGCTCTCTCGGGTCATGCTAGCCCTCAAGTGCGCGCTGCAAACCCGTGACCGAGTTGGGGTTCTGGTGTTTGATGAAGTAGATTCCGGAATCGGTGGTGCCGTCGCTCAAGCGGTGGGGGAACGCCTCCTCACGCTGGCGGGCCACCGGCAGGTCATCTGCATCACCCATCTGCCGATGATCGCGGCCATGGCCGGGCACCACTTCTCGGTCTCGAAGCAGGTCGCGAAAGGACGCACCACGGCGCGCATCACCGAGCTCAGCCCGGGCGAGCGCATCGAGGAGCTGGCGCGTATGCTGGCGGGTGAGCGGGTGACCGACACCACGCGACGCCAGGCGAGGGAACTCCTCGCGACGCCCTCCGGCAAAGAGCCCCGATGATCGTCCCGACCCGCTCCGAATTCCTCGCGCTCGCCCGTACGGGCAAGCTCGTGCCTGTCTTCCGCGAGGTCTTCGCCGATCACGACACGCCGGTCTCGGCGTTCCGCAAGATCGACGATGGCCCCTATGGCTTCCTGCTCGAGAGTGTCGAGGGCGGCGAGAAGTGGGGGCGCTATTCGATCCTCGGCAGCCGGCCCGCCGCGGTGTTCATCGCCCGCGGGGACAAGAGCGAGCTGCACGTGGGCGATCAGGTCACACCATTGCCGGGCACGCCGGTCGAGGCGCTGTCGACGCTGCTGCGTGAGCGCCAGGCGGTGACGCTGCCCGGGCTGCCGCGCTTCTGCGGCGGCGCCGTCGGCTACTTCGGCTATGACGCCGTGCGCTGGTTCGAGAAGCTGCCCCAGAAGGCGGTGGACACACAGCAGTTGCCTGACGCGGTGCTGATGTTCGGCGATGTGGTGAGCGTGTTCGACAACCTGACGCACACGATGAAAGTCGTGACGCATGCGAGAGGCGGCAGCGATCCCGATGCCGCCTACGACGCGGCGGTCGCCCGCCTCAACGCCGAGGTCGAACGCCTGCGCAAGCCGCTGTCGTGGATCGACCCGCCGTCGTGGGGCGAGGCCAGCGAGCCCAAGTCCTCGATGGACAAGGCCGCGTTCTGCCGCGCTGTCGAGACCGCGAAGGAGCACATCCGCGCCGGGGACATCTTCCAGGTCGTGCTGGCGCATCGCATGAGCGCCGACGTGTCGCAGCCGCCCTTCGAAGGATATCGCGCGCTGCGGATCACGAACCCGTCGCCCTACATGTATTTCCTGCGGCTGGGCGAGTTCGCCATCGTCGGCTCGAGTCCCGAGGTGCTGGTGCGCCGCACCGAGTCGGTCCTCGAGGTCCGTCCGATCGCGGGAACGCGGCCGCGTGGGCGCACGGCCGACGAGGACCGCCAGCTCGAAGAGGAACTCCTCGCCGATGAGAAGGAGCGCGCCGAGCACGTGATGCTCGTGGATCTCGGGCGCAACGACGTCGGACGCGTGGCGGAGTTCGGCACGGTCGAGACCAACGAGTACATGAAGGTGGAGCGCTATTCGCAGGTCATGCACCTGGTCTCGAATGTGCGCGGGCGTGTTCGCGGAGAACTCGCCCCGCTCGACACCGTGCGCGCCACGTTCCCGGCCGGTACGGTCTCGGGTGCGCCCAAGGTGCGAGCGATGGAGATCATCGAATCGCTCGAGCCGGTGCGGCGCGGCGTCTATGCGGGAGCGGTGGGCTACTTCGATTACCATGGCAACCTCGACCTCTGCATCGCCATCCGCACGCTCGTCTACACGCGTGGGCAGGCGCACTGGGGTGTCGGGGCCGGGATCGTGGCGGACTCCGATCCCGAGCGGGAGTGGCAGGAGACCATCGACAAGGGCCTGGCCCTGTGGCTCGCCGTCCAGCGGGCCGAGCGAGGCGCACGATGATCGCGGTCATCGATAACTACGACTCCTTCACCTACAACCTCGTCCAGTATCTGGGGACATTGGGGGCCGAGGTGTGGGTGCGACGCAATGACGCCACCACGGTGGCCGAACTCCAGTCGCTGCCGCTGACCGGCCTGCTGATCTCGCCGGGGCCCGGCGAACCCAAGGACGCCGGCATCTCCAAGAATGCGCTGGCTGCGCTCGCCGGTCAGGTGCCCGTCCTCGGCGTCTGCCTCGGACATCAGGCGCTGGGCGAGGTCTACGGCGGCAAGGTCGTCCGTGCCGGTCGGCTCATGCACGGCAAGACGAGCCCCATCCTGCACAAGGGTCGCGGTTTGTTCGCAGGTCTCGACAATCCGTTCGAGGCCTCGCGCTACCACTCGCTGATCGTCGAGCAGAGTTCGCTGCCGGAGGTTCTCGAGGTGACGGCGTGGACCCCCGAGGGCGAATTGATGGGCCTCAAGCATCGCGACCACGACACCTGGGGCGTCCAGTTCCATCCCGAGTCCGTGCTGACCAAGCAGGGGCTCACGTTGATCGAGAACTTCCTCACCTTGTGCCGCCAGCAGACTCCATCCAAGAGGGGTGCCGTTTGATCCAGTCGGCCATCGCGCGAGCCGTCGCGCACGAACCACTGTCCCGCGAAGTCGCACGCGCCGTCATGGACCAGATCCTCTCGGGCGAGGCGACGCCGTCGCAGATCGCCGCCCTTGCGATCGCCCTGCGGATGAAGGGCGAGACCGCCGACGAAATCACCGGATTCGCCGAGGCCATGCGCAGCCGCGTCCCGCCGCTGCGCACGCGACGCTCGCCGCTGCTCGACACCTGTGGAACAGGCGGCGACAACGCCGGAACGTTCAACATCTCGACGACGACCGCCATCGTCACCGCCGCCTGCGGCGTCGCAGTCGCCAAGCACGGCAATCGTGCGGTCTCGAGCCGCACCGGCTCGGCCGACGTGCTCGAGTCGCTCGGCGTGCGCATCGACCTGACGCCCGAGGATGCCGGTCGCTCGCTCGACCTGCTCGGCATCACGTTCCTGTTCGCGCCCAACTACCACAGCGCGCTGATGCACGCGGCGGGGACGAGGCGCGAACTCGGCGTGCGCACCGTGTTCAACGTGCTCGGCCCGCTGACCAACCCCGCGGGTGCTTCGCGCCAGTTGCTCGGCGTCTACAGCGATCACCTGGTGTCGGCGCTGGCCGAGGTGCTGCGCCAACTCGGCAGCGAGCGCGCGCTCGTCGTGCATGGCCGCGATGGACTCGATGAGCTGACCGTATTCGACACCAACCATGTCGCCGATCTCGAGGGCGGCGAAGTGCGCGAGTACGAGATCGACCCCAAGACCTTCGGCCTCGCCCACACCGACCGCAAGGGAGTCGCGGGAGGCGTCGCCTCGGAGAATGCCGCCACGATCCGGCGCGTGCTCGAGGGGGAGACGGGCGCGGCTCGCGACATCGTCGTGCTCAACTCCGCCGCAGCGCTCGTGGTCGCCGGCGTGAGCAAGGACCTCGAGGCCGGCGTCGAGAAGGCGCGTCACGCACTCGACTCGGGCGCAGCACATCAGAAGCTCGCGGAGCTCTCCGCGTTCCGGGGCTGAGCCTTGGAGGACCGGCCGCAACCCGCCCTCGAGCCACTTGCGATGTGGCCCGCGAGTGAGCCCGCGGCCGCGCCGTCCGACGATGCGCAACGACCCGACCGGTCACGGCCCGTTGCGACACCCGTCGGATTCTGGCGGCGTACGTGGGCGTTCCTCGTGGACAGCCTGCTGCTGTGGTTCCCGCTCAGCATCCTCAAGGTGACGAGCGGCCTGCCGCTGCTCGACACCGATCTGACGCGAGAGGCCGACGGACGGGACCTGGGGCTGTTCATCGCGAGTTGCCTGCTCCACTGGCTCTACACGGCATGGCTCGATGCCTCGAAGTCCCAGGGCACGCTCGGCAAGCAGTTGCTGGGGATCCGCGTCGAGCACGTCGCGGGCGGCCGTCTGTCGTTCGTGCGAGCGAGTGTGCGGCAGGTCGCGAGTTGGCTCTCGTTCCTCGCGTTCGGCCTCGGGTTCCTGATGTGCGTGTGGACCAAGCGGCGACAGACGCTGCACGACATGTTGGCGGGGGCGGTGCTGGTGCGGTGGGAGGAGCCCAGCGCGAGCGGCCCTCGGCCGAGCGCGTGACGCCTTCGCCGCCTGACTTCCTCGCCCGCATCGTCGCCAGTCGCCGGCTGCGCATCGCCGAGATGCAGCTCGCGCGACCGACTGCAACGCTCGAAGCCGCGATTCCGCATGGCCGCTCGGCGGGACGTCTCGCCGCGGCCCTGCGACGAGGCGGCGGTTCCCAGCCCCTGCGCCTGCTGTGCGAGGTCAAGCGTGCCTCGCCGAGCCGCGGGATGCTCGACCCCGATGTCGACCCGGTGGCGCTGGCGACTCTCTATGAGGCCGCGGGCGCCTCGGCCGTCTCGCTCGTCACCGAGCCCGACCACTTCCTCGGTGAACCGGCGTGGATGGACGCCGTGCGGCCACACGTGGCGCTGCCGCTGCTGCTCAAGGACTTCGTCGTCGATCGCTACCAACTGCTCGATGCCTCCGCGAGAGGGGCCGACGCGGTGCTGTTGCTCGCCGCCGTCCTCGATCGCTCGCACATGCGCGAGCTGATCCAGGAGGGTGTGGCACTCGGGCTCGACACGCTCGTCGAGATCCACGAGCCGAGCGAGTTGGACGAGGCGCTCGCCGCCCAGGCGCGCATCATCGGCATCAACAACCGCTCGTTGCGCACCTTCGAGGTGGACCTCGGCACGTCGGTGGCGTTGCTGCCCCAGTTGCCCGCGGACGTCGTCGCGGTGGCCGAGAGTGGGCTGTCGCGCCGTGAGGACCTGCTCCGACTGCGCGAGACCCGCTGTGACGCCGTGTTGATGGGCGAGGTGTTCATGACCAGTTCCGACCGCAGGCAGACGCTGGCCCATCTCCTCGCCGCTGCCAGGGGTGACGCGTGAGTGCCGAGGGTTCGCCCGAGCCGACCCGCACGCGAGTCAAGGTGTGCGGGCTCACGAATCGAGGCGACGCAGCGTTCGCGATCGAGCACGGTGCCGACTGGCTGGGCTTCATCGTCCACGGCGACAGCCCGAGGCGGATCGACGCTCGCCAGGTCGCTGCGATCCTCGCCACACTGCCACGAGTCGAGGCGGTGGCGGTGATGGTGGCCCCGAGCCCGGCACAGGCGCTCGAACTGGCGAGCCTGGCGGGCGCCTCCCGCATCCAGCTGCATGGCATCGACTCGTCCGCATGGCCCGCCGACTTCCCCGTTCCCCTGCACGTCTCGGTGGGTGTGGATGAGCGAGGCGCGCTGACCGCGCCGCTGCCGCCGGACACCCACCTGCTCCACCTGGATACCTCACGTGGCGGGCGAGAGGGCGGCACCGGACAGCCGTTCCCGTGGAGCATCGCGAGCGACCTGGCGCGGACCCGGAGCCTCGTGCTCGCCGGGGGCCTCGGACCCGACAATGTGGCGGAGGCGCTGCGCATCGTGCGACCCTTCGCAGTCGATGCGAGTTCGCGGCTCGAGGCGAGCCCGGGAATCAAGGACCCTGAACGCGTGCGTCGATTCCTCGACGCCGTCCGGGAGCACGATGCACAAGACGCGTGAAGCCGACCGCCCCGGACACTTCGGACCTTATGGGGGACGCTTCGTCCCCGAGACGTTGATCCACGCCCTCGACGAACTCGAACAGGCGTACGAGGCGGCGCGTCAGGATCCGGAGTTCCAGCGGACGCTCGCCGAGACGCTGCGCGATTTCGCCGGCCGTCCGACGGCGCTGTTCCCAGCGCGGCGGCTCTCGGAGGATGCGGGTTGCGAGGTGTGGCTCAAGCGCGAGGACCTGCTCCACACCGGCGCCCACAAGATCAACAACACCGTCGGCCAGTGCCTCCTCGCCGTGCGCATGGGCAAGCCGCGTGTCATCGCCGAGACCGGCGCGGGCCAGCATGGCGTCGCGACCGCGGCGGCGGCGGCACGCTTCGGCCTCGAGTGCGTGGTCTACATGGGCGCCGAGGACGCGAGGCGCCAGCGACTCAACGTCGAACGGATGCGGCTCCTCGGCGCCGAGGTGCGCGAGGTCGTTGCCGGTAGTCGCACTTTGAAGGACGCGATCAACGAGGCGATGCGCGATTGGGTCACGCAGGTGCGCACGACGCACTACGTGCTGGGCTCAGTGCTCGGACCGCACCCGTTCCCGACGATGGTGCGCGACTTCCATCGCGTCCTGGGCGAGGAGGCGAGAGCGCAGAGTCTCGAACGACTCGGGCGGCTCCCGGATGTGCTCGTCGCCTGTGTCGGAGGCGGCAGCAACGCCCTCGGACTGTTCACGGCATTCCTCGGCGACGCCTCCGTGCGCAAGGTGGGGGTGGAGGCGGCCGGCCACGGCATCGCCTCGGGCCGTCATGCCGCACGCGTGCCCGAGCACAGTGTCGGCGTGCTTCATGGCACGCGCACGCTGGTGCTGCAGGATGAGCAGGGCCAGATCCGCGAGACCCACTCGGTGAGCGCGGGGCTCGATTACCCGGCGCTCGGGCCCGAGCACGCCTGGCTGCTCGACCAGGGATTCGTCGAGTTCTCGCATGCCGACGACCGCGAGGCACTGGCCGCGTTCGAGCTGCTGTCACGCCGTGAGGGCATCCTGCCGGCGCTGGAGTCCTCGCATGCGCTCGCGTGGGTGCTGCGCGAGGGACGCGCACTGGGGCCCGGCGCCAAGGTGATCGTCAATCTGTCGGGACGCGGCGACAAGGATGTGGCCGAGGTGCTGCGCGTCACGGGTCGTGAGCCCTGACCTCGGGCCCGGCTGCGATGAAACTCCGGCTCCACTGTGCTATGTATCCGTGCTCGCGTGCGCCCGTAGCTCAATTGGATAGAGCGTCAGCCTCCGGAGCTGAAGGTTACAGGTTCGATCCCTGTCGGGCGCACCACTTCTTCCGTCCTCTCGCGCGGCCTCCCGTCCCATGACCCCAGAATCCGAGGACCGGTTCCGCCCCAACGCCCACCGCGAGATGGCGTCGATGTTCGACGACGTCTCCGGGCGCTACGACCTGCTCAACCGCGTGATGACGCTGGGGCAGGACAGCGCGTGGCGAGAGGCCATGTGGCGCCGCGTCCCCGAGGACGCTGCCGTCGTGCTCGACCTGTGCACCGGAAGCGGCGTCTCGCTGACCGGACTGCAGCGGCCCGGTCGCACGCTGCTCGGCATGGACGTCAGCTTCCAGATGCTCGAGGTGGCGCAGGGCGATACCGACCGCATCGGCTGGGGAGCGCGGCTCGTGTGCGCGGATGGCTTCCGACTGCCGCTGCGAGGCGCCTCGCTCGACGCGGTCACGGTGGCCTTCGGAGTGCGCAACCTGAGGCCGCGGCTCGAGGCGATGCGTGAACTGGCGCGCGTGATCCGACCCGGGGGCTCGCTCGTGGTGCTCGAGGCGACCGCACCCTCGCCCGGGCTGTTTGCGCCGGCGCACACGTTCTGGCTCCGCCACGTCGTCCCGAACGCGGGGCGGCTGTCGCCCGACCCCTCGGCGTATCGCTACCTCAGTGAGTCGATCTTCGAGTTCGGGTCGGGCCCCGAGTTCGAGCGCGAGCTGGCCGCGGCCGGCTTCGTGGTGCGCGAGCGGTGCCGCTATCTTCTCGGGGCGACCACGCTCTGGGTCGCGGAGCGCTTGGGGCAACTGCCCTCGGACGAGGCGCGCAACGTGCAGGCTGCAAGTGACTCATCGGGCGGAATCCCGCAGCGCGCTTCGATGGCCGTTGCAGCCGATCGGCGGGCGGCGGAGGCCAAGGGCTGGCTCGCGGCGCAGGCGGCGGTGGCGGCGGCGCTCGCAGCGGCGCTCGTGTGGGCTCTCGCCATCTGGGCCAAGTCCCATCCCGACTTGCCTTTGACTCCCTTCCAGCGAACGGCCGGGTGGGTTCTCATCCTGGGCGGGATCGCCTCTTTCGGGGCGCGCACGGTGTGGCTGCTGCTTCGGCTCGGGGCGGCCGGGCGAGGTCTCTGAGGGGGCTGGGTGAGGTGGCACAGGGGTTGCCACCTTGGTGTGGGATTCCACCCCTCACACCAGGAAGATCACCATGCCCGCTCCCGAACATCTGATCCGCACGCTGATGGGCCTGTCGCGTCGCGCGATCGGCCGCTCGCGGCCGGAGATCCTCGAAGCCACGCTCGAGGCTGCGATCCGACTCACCGATGCCGAGGGGGTGTCGGTGGTGCTCGTGAGCGGCCGTCAGGTGGAGCGCGCCTGGCGCTCTCCCGGCGCAACGGCTTCGCACGAGATTCGCGCGCGCGCCTCGGGCGATGAGCGCCTGCTGCTCGATTCCGACATGCCGAGCGCACTGCCCGACCTGCGCGAGAGCCGTCACCGCGCCGCATTCGCCTGCCCCGGTCTCGATGCGGGCCCCGTCATGCTCGTGCCGGTGCGCGTCCGAGAGAGTGAGCAGGGCCACATCGCGGTCCATCGCAGCCCGGGAGGCCTGCGATTCCAAGGCCGTGATGCGCGTGGCCTCGCACTGCTCGGGGCGTGGCTCGCCGCTGCGCTCGATGGAGTCCGGCTCGCGAGCGACCTCGAGAAACTGGCGGTGACCGACGACCTGACGCAGGTCTACAACTACCGCTATCTGAAGACGGCGCTTCGTCGCGAGATCAAGCGCGCCGGACGATTCCGCCAGCCGCTCGGCCTGCTCATGATCGATGTCGACAATCTGAAGTCCTACAACGATCGCAATGGCCACATCCGCGGCAGCTTCCTGCTCAAGGAGATCGCGCAGCTCTTCACGCGCCAGGTGCGGTCGTGGGATCTGGTCGCCAAGTACGGCGGTGATGAGTTCACGGTGATCCTGCCGCAGACCGAACGCGAGGGAACGATGGTCGTCGGCGAGCGCCTGCGCGCTGCAGTCGAAGCGCACGCCTTCCCGCTCGCACACGCGGGCCAGATCACCGTCAGTCTCGGCGTGGCCATGTTCCCGGCCGACGGCGACAGTGCCGCTTCGCTCATCGATGCCTCCGATCGCGCGCTGTATCTCGCCAAGCGCTGCGGCCGCAACCGCATGGAGGGGGGAGAGGCGCAAGCCGCCTGAATCGCGCTGATCCACCGTATCGAATACGAGTTTTGACCCGATTCGAAGGCGGCTGTTAGCTTCCCGAGTTCGGGTGGTTCTTCCAAGGAGGCAGGCGTGTCGGAGCGGATCGGGATCTCGGTCGTCGGAACCGGGGATTGGGGTGCGAACCTCGTACGGAACTTCGCGAACCTCCAAGGGGCGCGCTTGGTCTCCGTGTGTGATGCGGACCCGCAGCGACTGGCCAAGACGGCAGCGCAGTATCCCGGCGTGCGTGCCGTGGCCGATGTCGCCGAAGTCGCTTCCGACCCCGAGGTCCGGGGCGTCGTCGTCGCCTCCTCCGCCGTGAGCCACTATCCGCTCGCCAAAGTGCTGCTCGAGGCGGGCAAGGATGTCTACGTCGAGAAGCCGATCACGCTCGAGGTGGAGCACGCTGAGACGCTGTGCCGGATCGCCAAGGAGAAGGGCCTCATCCTGATGGTCGGCCATCTGCTCCTCTATCACCCGGCGGTCACCTACATGAAGAAGCTGATCGACGATGGCACGATCGGCGACGTGTTCTACGTGCTCTGCCAGAGGGTCAACCTCGGCAAGGTGCGCAAGGACGAGAACGCGCTGTGGAGCTTCGCGCCGCATGACCTGTCGGTCGTCCTCTACCTGCTGGGAGCGGAGCCCGTCGATGTCGTGGCGCGTGGCGCGGCCTTCCTCCAGGAGGGCATCGAGGATGTCGTGTTCGTCGACCTGCGCTTCCCCAATGGGAAGATGGCGCACGTCCACGTCTCGTGGCTCGATCCGCACAAGGAGCGCAAGGTCACGGTCGTCGGCTCCAAGAAGATGGTCGTGTTCGACGACATGGCGCCGAGCGAGAAGATCACGATCTACGACAAGGGCGTCGATCGCGCGGGCGAGTTCGTCTCGTATGGCGAGATGCTGACCATCCGCAGCGGCGACATCCTGATCCCCAAGGTGCCGCAGCAGGAGCCGCTCAAGCTCGAGTGCCTCCACTTCGTCGAGTGCATCCGCGATCGCAAGCGCCCGCTCACCGACGGTGTCGGCGGGCTGCGCGTGGTCAAGGTGCTGGATGCGGCTCAGAAGTCGCTCAAGAGCGGTGGCGCCCCGGTGGCGATCGCCCCGCTGCCGCAGGAGGTGTCGTGAGCAACGTCATCCACCCGAGCGCGACGGTCGGCGAGGGCACGACGCTCGGCGAGTTCTGCGTCATTGCGGCGAACGTCGTGATCGGCAAGGGCTGCCGCATCGCCAATCATGTCGTGATCCACGCCGACACCGTCGTCGGGGACCATGTCCGGATCGACGATCACGCCTCGCTCGGCAAGCTGCCGATGAAGGCCGCCAACTCGGCGACCACCAAGGATCAGGAACTGCCGCCACTGTCGGTGGGGGAGCTCTCCATCGTCGGCACGTCGGTCGTGCTCTACCGCGGGGCCGCGATCGACCCCAAAGTGCTGATGGCCGACCTGTGCACCATCCGCGAGAACGTCACGATCGGGCGCGGCACGATCGTCGGCCGCGGCGTGACCGTTGAGAACTTCTGCACCGTCGGGCGCTTCTGCAAGCTCGAAAGCGAGTGCTACGTGACGGCGTATTCGACGCTCGAGGATCGCGTCTTCATCGCGCCCGGCGTCGTCACCTCCAATGACAATTTCGTGGGCCGCACCCAGGAGCGCTTCAAGCACTTCAAGGGCGTGACCGTGAAGAAGGGCGCCCGAGTCGGCGCCGGAACCGTGACGCTCCCCGGCGTGGTCATCGCCGAGGATGCGTTGATCGCCGCAGGCTCGACCGTCACGCGCGATGTGCCGGCGCGCACCATCATGCTCGGGCAGCCGGCCAAGCGCCTGCGCGACGTCCCGACCGAACAGTTGCTCGAGAACCAGGGCTGGGTCGACTCGTAATCCCACGCCGCAGACCTCAAGAGGGAGTGAATCGATGTCCGCTGAAACGACCATCCAGGTGCCGTTGCTCGATCTCAAGGCGCAGTACGCCACCATCCGCGGCGAAGTCGATGAGGCTGTCCGTGGGGTGATGGAGAGCTGCCATTTCATCGGCGGCCCCGAGATCGGTGCGCTCGAGGAGGAAGTGGCGCGCTACTCGCAGTCCAAGTACGCCGTCGCCTGCGCCTCGGGTACCGACGCCCTGCTCATGGCCATGTGGACGCTCGGCATCGGCCCCGGTGACGAGGTGATCTCGCCGGCCTACTCGTTCTTCGCGACCGCCGGCACCATCGCCAACAACGGCGCCACGCCGGTGTTCATCGATGTCGACCCCAAGACCTACAACCTCGACGTGCACCTGCTCGAGAAGGCGATCACGCCGAACACCAAGGCGGTCATCGCTGTCTCGCTGTTCGGCCAGTGCGCCGACATCCCGGCCATCCGGGCCGTGTGCGAGAAGCACAGCATCTACTTGATCGAGGATGCGGCCCAGTCGATCGGCTCGGAGTGGGAAGGCAAGCGCTCGGGCTCGATGTGCGCCTTCGGCACGTTCTCGTTCTTCCCTTCCAAGAACCTGGGCGGCGCGGGCGACGGCGGCATGGTCGTGGCGCAGACGCAGGAGCTGGCCGACAAGCTGCGGTTGCTCTGCAACCACGGCGCGAAGCCGAAATACTACCACTCTCTCGTGGGCACGAACTCGCGCCTCGATGCGCTTCAGGCCGCGATCCTGCGGGTCAAGTTGCGCCATCTCGATCGCTGGAGCGAGCAGCGCGCCAAGAATGCCGCGCTCTACCGCGCCCTGCTCGAGGGCTCCAAGATCGGCACGCCCCACCACGACACCCGCACCCGGCACATCTACAACCAGTTCGTCATCCGCAGCTCGAACCGTGACGGTCTCAAGAAGCACCTGAGCGACCGAGGTATCGGCACGGAGGTCTACTACCCTGTGCCGCTCCACCTGCAGAAGTGCTTCGCGCACCTCGGCTACAAAAATGGCGACATGCCGCACTCCGAGGCAGCTGCCCTCGAGACGCTGGCGCTGCCGATCTACCCCGAGCTGTCCGAAGAGCAGATCCGTCATGTCGCGAAGTCCGTCCGCGAGTTCGCGGACGCCTGATCCACCGGGGCCGGCGCGAGCCGTCCCCGTCACAACCCAACGATCGCGCCGTCCACCCCGCCCGAGACGGCGCGATCGCGAGTCTCCCGAACGACCGCGCCGCCGGTCCCCTTCCGCTGGCGCTTGTGCGGTCCGATGCCCATTCCCGATCACGATCGATTGGCGGCGTTGCTGCGGAAGGTGGACGAGGTCCGAGGGCTCAGTGCGCCCTCGCCCGCGTCCCACGCCGCCACGCTCGAGGACCCCGAGACCATCGTCCAGACGCTGGGCGAACTGGTCGAGGAGCTCGAGCGCGCCCACCGCCGGCTGATCGAGACCAACGTCCAGCTGGTCTCCCTGCGCGAGGTGGCGAGCCGCCTCGCCGAGACCGTGGACAGCGGCGAGACGACGCGCACGGTCACGCGCTACGTCCAGCGTGCCTTCGGCTTCGACCAGGTCGGGCTGCTCCTGATCGACCGCGAGCAGGGCGTGCTGACGGGATCGTGGACCACGTCGATGGGAGGCTCGGACTCGACGTCGTCCCTCGAGGTGCCGCTCGTCGGTGAGCGCGGTGCGTTGGCACGCGCTGTGTGGATGGGACGCACGCTCCTTCATCACGACTGTCAGCGGCACGCTCCCGCCATCCTGGGCGAGGATCATCCGCTGAGCTCGGCATTCGCCCAACTCGGCTCGCTGGCCTGTGTGCCGCTGGTGCGCAGCCAGCCGACGCTGCAGGGGGAGGAGGGGGTCGCCTGCTACACCGGCTGTGCCCTCGGCCACTCGCGCATGCTGGCGCCGCCTCCGGGTGATGCGTCCTCGGTGTGGTCCGCTGACCGTGAGGACGTGCAGCGGCGGTGCCTGTCCTGCCGCAACCTTCCGACGCTCGGCGTGCTCGCTATGGCTCGGGGCGCCGGCGCGCCGCCTCTGGGCCGTGCCGACCTGACGCTGATCGAGAGCGTCGCGCTGTCGCTCGCCCCGATGATCGAGAACGCCCGATTGTTGCACGAGCTGAGGCGGAGCCAGCGCTTCCAGCAGAACGTGCTCGACTCGATGGCCAGTGCCCTCGTCGCCGTCAATCTGCGCGGCGAGGTCCTGGGACTCAACCACACCGGAGAGGAACTGCTCGGTTGGTCCGAGGAGGATGTGCTCGGAGCCCAAGTGGGTGACGTGATGGGCGAGGAGGGGAAGCGCCTGCTCGACGACGCCATGGTCCATGGCAATGAAGTGGCGCGTCAGGAGACCCAGCTTCGAGGCCGCAACGGCGAGGCGCTGCCCGTCCGGCTGACGTCGTCGCGTCTGCGCGATGAGGATGGCCGCGTCTACGGCGCGCTCGCCACGTTCCTCGACCTGACCCCGATCAAGCAGGCCGAGGAGCACGCGAAGCAGATGGACCGGCTCGCGGCGCTCGGCCGCTTCACCTCGAGCGTGGCGCACGAGATCCGCAATCCGCTGACCGGGATCGGCATGGGCGTGCAGCACCTGGCGCGTGCCCTGCCCGAGAGTGCCGGCCAATCCCAGAACCTCGAGTTCATCCACGGGGAGATCAAGCGCCTCGACCGGATCGTGCAGGAGCTGTTCGACGTCACGCACCCACGGCAGCTCGACCTATCACCGCGCTCGCTCGCGGACAGCGTCCGCCGCGCGCATCAGTCGCTGGCCCATCTGCTCGCCGAGCGCGGCATCGAGCTGGCGCTCGAGGCTCACGCGGATCTCGCATCGGTGCCGCATGATGGCGATCAGATGCAGCAGGTGTTCATCAACCTGATCAAGAACGCCGCCGAGGCATCGCCCGATGGCGCGGTCATCCACGTCCGGCTCGAGCGCGCGCGCGATCGTCGCGCCGCGGCCACTGGCCCCGCTCTGCTCGCGCATGTGCGTGACGAGGGCGTCGGGATCGACCTCGAGACGTGCCGCACGCTGTTCGAACCCTTTTTCACGACGAAGCCCGGCGGGACTGGACTCGGGCTCTACATCACGCACGACATCGTCAAGCGCCATGGCGGGAGCTTGACGGTCCACAGCGAACCCGGGCGGGGGGCCACGTTCACCGTGGAACTCCCCCTCGCCCCTCAGGGAGGCAAGCGATGAGCAAGGCCCATATCCTGGTCGTCGACGATCAGGACTCGATCCGCCATTTCGTGGCGAAGGCCCTCGAAGACGAAGGACACACCGTCGTGACGGCCGCATCCGTCCGAGAGGCACGGGCCGCCATCGAACGCGACATGCCCGATATGGCGTTCCTCGACCTCAAGCTGCCCGACGGAACGGGGCTCGAGCTGCTGCGCGAGATCAAGCGCCTGCAGCCCGAGGTGTCGATCGTGCTCATGACCGCCTTCGGCGAGCTGGAGACGGCGGTCGAGGCGATGAGCGCAGGCGCCTTCTGGTTCCTGAAGAAGCCATTCCAGCACGAGGAACTGATCGCCATCACCAATCGCGCGCTCGAGTCGCAGAAGATCTGGCTCGAACTGCGCCGACTGCGCCACCAGGCGTTCGCCGACGAGGACTACCTGCACTCGAGCGCGCCCTCGATGCAGGAGGCTTACGCGATCGCCGAGCAGGTGGCACGCGGCGACACGACCAGCGTGCTGATCGAAGGCGAGAGCGGCACGGGCAAGGAGTACTTCGCCAACCTCATCCACCGGATGAGCGCCCGGCACGCGCAGCCGTTCGTCGAGATCAACTGCGCCGCGATCCCGAGCGAGTTGCTCGAGAGCGAGCTGTTCGGGCACGAGAAGGGCGCATTCACCGACGCCCGCACCCAGAAGCTGGGGCTGATGGAGCTGGCCAACGGCGGCACGCTGTTCCTCGATGAGATCGGGGAGATGTCGGCGATGCTGCAGGTGAAACTGCTGCGGGTGCTGGAGCGTCGCACGCTGCGCCGCGTCGGCGGCACCAAGGACCTCGCCGTCAATGTGCGCATCATCTCGGCGACGAACCAGGACCTGGAGAAGATGGTCCGCGAAGGCGGCTTCCGTGAGGACCTCTACTATCGGCTCAAGGTCGTGCCGCTGTTCGTGCCGCCGCTGCGCGAGCGCCGCGAGGACGTGCTGCCGCTGACGAGGCTCTTCATGGAGCGTTTCGCCAAGCAGTTCAAGAAGTCCTTCAAGGACGTCGGCCCCTCGGCCGAGCGCCTGCTCACGGACTACCCGTGGCCCGGCAACATCCGCGAGCTCAAGAACCTCATGGAGCGCACGGTGCTGCTGGAAACGGGCGAACGGCTCGAGGCTCAGCACCTCAAGCTGTCCTCGCGCAGCCGCAGTTCCTCGGAGGCCTCGATCGGCCAGCGGGTGGACGAGGCCGTGATGGGTCCGATGGGGCCCTCGGGCATCTCGTTCGAGCCCCTGCTCGAGGAAGTCGAGCGGGCCTTGATACTGCGCGCCTCGCATGCTACCAACTGGAACCAGAGCAAGACGGCGGAGCTGCTGAACCTGAAGCGCGACAAACTCCGGTACCGGATGAAGCTCTACGGG
The DNA here is from genome assembly GCA_043779265.1 of bacterium. Classification (GTDB taxonomy): domain Bacteria; phylum Eisenbacteria; class RBG-16-71-46; order RBG-16-71-46; family RBG-16-71-46; genus CADEFY01. The sequence continues at coordinate 15,721 of JAYWEM010000148.1, forward strand.
ATCCAGAACGAAGAAGAGGCCCAGGATCAGAACTCCGCATCCCCGCGTTCCTCCGCGGCGTGACCCATTGCCCCGCGCGCTGCGCAACGGCCTCCTGGCCGTGTGCGCGGCCGCGGGGCTCGGCGTGTCCGGTTGTGGCTACACGACGAGCAACGCGGCGCTGCCGGGGCACCTGAAGACCGTCGCCGTGCCCACGTTCGAGAACGGCACCAGCGAGTACACGCTCGAGCAGGACATCACGCAGGCGGTGATCGACCGCCTGGTGCAGGACAACCGCCTGCGCATCGTGGACGAGCGCAGCGCCAATGCGGTGGTCCGCGGGCGCGTCATCGAGTACAAGAACTCGGTGTTCGGTTTCTCGAACTCGGCTCAGGCGCAGGAGTACCGCGTCACCATCGGCGTCCGCATCACGTTCAAGGACCAGGTCAAGAACCGCGAACTGTGGTCGGACGATCTGACCAAGACCGCCAACTACTACGTGCAGGACGTGCCCGGTCAGACGGCCAGGACGGAGCTCGATGGACGCAAAGAAGCCATCCTCAAGATCGCCGAGGAAGTCCTCAGCCGCAGCGTCGAAGGCTGGTGACGAGGCGCCTGCCGTGCGATCCCGCGCTGCAGCGCCCCGTGCTCGAGCCGCGGCTCCCGGTGACGGCCTCGCCCTGATCGAGCGTGCGCGAGGTGGGAGCTTCCCCGGGACGCTCCATGTCGAGGGGCCCGATGAGGCGCTCAAGCGCGCGTTCCTCGCGGAGCTGAAGCTGGCGTGGGCCAAGGCCGTCCCCGAGGCGGCCATCGCCCGCATCCTGCGTCCGGGCGAGGACGACGTGGATGCCATCTTGAACGCCTACCACGGCGTCTCGATGTTCACGCCGCGCGAGCTGACGATCGTGCTCGACATCGAGGAGCTGACGCGCTCGGAGAAGAAGGTGGCAGCGCTCGCGGCGGGACTCGCGAGGCCGGGCGGTGAGTCGACTCTGGTGCTGGTCGAGTCGGCCGCCGACAGCGAGCGCAAGACGCTCGAGCCGCTGCGGGTCGCGTGCAAGGCCCGCTTCTCGTCACTCGATGCGAGTCGGAGCCAGTTGCTCGCCTGGGGTGCGGCTCGCCTGTCGGCCTGGCAGCTCGAAGCCGACCGCGGCGTGCTCGAGTCGCTGTTCGATCGCTGCGAGGGAGAGTCGCTCGCGTTCTTCAACGAACTCTCCAAGCTGCCGTCGTTGGCCGAGGCGGGTCGGGTCACCGACGCGCACATCGCCTCGCTCATGCGCCCGACCGTCGGCGCCGACCTGCCGGACTTCTTGGCCGCGCTGGCCGCAGGCGATGGCGCCACCGCGCAACAGCGACTCGGGCGGCTGCTCGCCGCGGGCGAGAACGAGGGGACCATCCTGTTCGCGCTCTCGAATCTGGTCGGTGGCGCGTTCGGGGGCTGGGCCAAGAACAAGGCCGCATCGGCCACACTGGGCCGTCGCCTGGGGCCCGGCAAGCTCGCCCGCGCCGTCGATTCCGTCTATCGGGCCGAGGCAGCCTGGAAGTCCGGGCGATTGGATGCCGTGACGGCGCTCGAGCAGGCGACACGTGAGGTCGCGAGCGCCTGAGCCGCGGCTCCGAGCCGCTTCGCGTGACGGCCGCCAAGGCGTTCCGCTATGTTCGCGGCCAACCTTCCGCCCTCTCGCCGCGCAGGAGCCCCGCCGCCTCATGAGCGTTCATCGCTATCCCTTCGCCCAGGTCGAACCCGTGTGGCAGCAGCACTGGGTCGAGCACAAGACGTTCCGGGCGAGCGACGACACGACCGCCCCCAAGTACTACTGCATCGACATGTTCCCGTACCCGAGCGGCGCGGGATTGCACGTGGGGCATCTCGAGGGCTACACGGCGACCGACATCCAGTGCCGCTACAAACGGATGCGCGGATTCAATGTGCTGCACTGCACCGGCTGGGATGCGTTCGGGCTGCCGGCCGAAGAGCACGCGATCAAGACCGGTACGCATCCGCGAATCACCACCGAGCAGAACATCGACACGTTCCGGCGGCAGCTCAAGATGCTCGGCTTCAGCTACGACTGGAGCCGCGAGTTCTCGACGACCGACCCCGAGTACTTCCGCTGGACCCAGTGGATTTTTCTGCAAATTTTCCACACGTGGTTCGACCCGGCGTGTGAATGGACCGGCCCGGACGATC
>JAYWEM010000149.1:0-17788 GCA_043779265.1 bacterium
CTACGACCAGATCGGCCGGACCCGTGCGTTCGTGGACGCGACCTCGTGACTGCAGAGCGACCACTGCGCGTCGTCGCCTACACAGCGGGCTACGACCCCAAGACCGACAAGTTCCCCGCCCTCGTCATCGAGGACGGCGACCAGCTCCAGCTCGAAAAGAAGCCAGGCAGGATCATCGCGCACTGCCGGTCCAAGCTCGCCGTCCTCGCCCTCGCGGACGGGCTGGCCGAAGCCGCCAAGCGACTGCGCGCCAACGTGACCCGCACCTCGCGCGCATCACCCGGCTACTGCCAGCACCCCGATGGATGCCAGATGGGGCCGCTAGGTGAGCCCGCAGCCGCTGGCTCCCTAGGCTTCTGCCAGGCCCACACCGCGCGCGTCCACGCAAAGGGCTCCCTGGGCTCACCAGAGCCCTCGCGCGCAGGAGAGGCCACGCTAGGGCGTCAGGACGGCGTCAGCGCGACGTGGTTCCTCGCGTCCCTCTCCGAAACCCGTGGCAGAGGCGTAGTCCACCGCAACCGAGGCCAAGCCGTCACCATCACCTGGGCCGACGGCACTCGCACGCGCCCCTTCGCCGCCCGCCGCCTGCTCGCCTGGGAAACTCGAGGCTGGATCGTGCTCGAGCCCGTGGACCCTGCGACGAAGCGCCAACCGATCGCGCTCACCCAGTCCGCCCGTGCACAAGCGCAAGCCATCATCGACTCCCCGCACGTTCGGTCTCGCCGTCGTCGCGGCTTGCTCGATCGCGCCGACAACGAGTCGGCGGAGATCATCGAATGGAAACCGGAGAGATGACATGCTGCCCACAATCCAAGTCCACGTTTACGGAGAATTCTGTGAATTCGAGATCTTGTGCCTCGGTGCGCCCCACATCGAAATCGAAATCGACGACGGCGTAGCCAAGGTGTCAGCGCTCGGCCAGGGACTGAGAGTCATCGGCAAGCACGATCGCCTTACTGCGCGCATCGACGCCGAGCACCTCGACGATCGCCGGGCCCTCGCCGTAGCCCTTCGAGAATGCGCCGACCAACTCCACTCGAGCGCCGCAGAGCGTGAGGCGAAGCTAGAGCGTGAGGCGAAGATCAGGAACGCGCCGTAGCCTCACGGGGATCGACTCCACCGCCACGGTGCGCAGATCCTCGAACTCTCTCCCCGCACCGTGGCAACCGGAGCGCGTTCGGAAACGGACGCGCTCCGGCTCTATCTGCCGGAGTCAAAACCACAACCACGGAGAGCACATGCGAGACACCTACTTCACCATCGCCCAGATCCGCGAAGACAACGCCGAACTTGGATTCAACTTCTTCGATGCCGGCACGCTCCGCTTCTTCCGCTCGAAGGTCTACCCCGAGGTCTACGGTGGGCACCTCTTCGTCACCAGCGAACAGCAGAGCAGCGAACACGCGCGCCTCTACACGCTGCGCGAATGCATCGAAGGCAAGGTCAACACCGTGGGCTTCTTCCAACTCTACCCAACCCTCGGCCAAGCCCGCACCGCAGCCAAGCGCGAAGTGAAGGCCCGCGCCGAACTCGCACGCGCCGTCGCCCAATGACCAACCTCGGCCGCATCCGCGACATCGTGTTCAACGCGAACCTGAACGCCCACGGCGCACGAGAAGAACTTCGCACCCTCTTCCGCGAACTCGACACACCACCGCTTCCGTTCGAGGAAGCGGAGCGCCGAATCCTCGGCAAGCTCGCCGCGTTCGGTTCCGACAAGAACCCCGGCTAGGTTCAACATGAGCACCAATCCCTTTTCGGTCGTCGAGTCCGTGATCTGGCAGCGCGACGACGGACGGACCGCGAGCACCGCTGGCGCGTGCCCCTGGACATCCGACGCCGAACGCGCGCGCTGGACACGCCGTAGCGTCGGCTGGACCACCTACGACAGCAGCGACGGAACTACCGGTCACGGCCACCAGTCGCTTCCCACCCGCGATGAGGCCCAGGTCCGCGCCGATCGCTGGAATGCTCGAATCGCAGAATCCGCCGCGCTTCATCGCGCCATGTATCCCGAGTCCTACGAGCCCAAGGCCCAGAATGCACGCAAGGCCCGAGCATGAGTACTGCACAGCCAGAACTCGTCGCGCTCCGGGCGCAATACCTCGCACTCTCCGATGCCGCCTGCGGAGCGCGAGAACGACTGCGCGCGCTCCGAAGTCTATCGCCGTCCGTGCAGTCAATCGCCACAGCAGAGGCCCTCGAAATCATCGCGCAGGAACTCGAAGTACGCGAGGAGGCCGCGTTCGAGGCCGCACACGCGAACTGGAAAAAACTCCTCGAAGCAAGCCGCGTCCGCGCATGAGCGCACTGACCGACCCCTTCACCCCGGACGGCGACCCGATCGATAGCTTCGAGTCACGCGCCGAGGCCGATCACGAACTCGCGCGAATCCGTGCCGCAATGAACAAGCCCGTTCGGTCGGGCACGGTCCCCGGCTAGGCGAGGCATGGAAACAACGCACACACCCGGACAGTGGACCGCTCACCCGTCAACTCGCTATCGCGGGAACATTGGACAAGCCTGGGATATCGCTACCAGCTTCGCCACTTGGGACCCGCGCGACCCCGACCCCGACCGCGACGAGGGGACGATGGGCACATGGTCCTATGACGACATCGACGGCACGCGCCCCTATTGCCGGATCGCCACAACATCCGATATGGGGCCGGAGGCGCACGCGAACGCGCGCTTGATTGCCGCAGCGCCCGAGCTTCTCGACGCCCTCAAGCGGTCACTTGCCCTCATCGAGGCCCTAATGCCCGGTCTCCGCCACATCGCCGTGAAAGACTACGGCGAGGTGAACATGGTCCCGATCGACGCAGCGCGCACAATCGCCAAGGCAGAAGGACGCGCACCGTGACCACCAACCCCTTCACCGTTGCACGCGATGCAGTCGAAATCCGCGCACAATTCAACGAGGGAGAGGCCAAGCGATACTGCGGGCTCGCAGCCCTCCACAGGGGAGAAACACACGACACCTACACCGAGCGCGCCGAACGTTGGCGCATCCGTGCACAGGAAGCGCGCGGAATCGGACTCATCCTCTCCGCCATCATCGACACACACAACCAGAACAAATGAGCACGCTCACCCAAATACTCGGATGGACAATCGCCGGACTCTCCATCGCAATCCTGGTCTTTCAAGGCATCGCGGGTTGCTTCGTTCGGAAGGACGACGATCCCGGCTGATACACACATGCACACGAACACCAACAACGCCATGAGCCCGGCCGAACTATGCGAATGGATCAGGGACGCCGTCGCCTACTCACCACGCACCGAACCCGGACACGGACCGTGGCGCATCGGCTCGCTCGCCGGACAACGCCTCGCAGTCTGCCCAACTTGCCAACGCCGCATGTTCGCGCGCGGACTCATCGGTGGACACCACGCCGCCACGTGGGAGAACGCCAACCCAAAGCTCGACCACGGACGACAATGCGCCGGAGGCTGCAACGCGTGGGCCGACCTACAAGGAGAAGACGCCTCGTGATCTCCACTCCCTCGCGCGCGCATGATACCTCAATCATAGACGCAGCCTATCGATGGGGGGGGGGGACGATAGGGACAGACTATCGTTGCCTCCCCCGTTCGCATTTCCCCGTTCCCCGGCTCTAGATGGCATGATCACCTCACAACACGTCATCGGGAGCGGCATCCTCGAGTTCAATGTCTCACAGGGCCACTGTTGGACAGTCGCGGTGGACATCCTCGAGGTTGTCGGTCGGTGTGGTGACTTGAGGTATCGAGTCCGGCCGTCGTGCGAAGGGGAGGACGCGGCGGACGTTGTGGGATCACCAGTGATGGTCAGCGCGTCACGCGTGAAGGTCACGAGCGCCCTCGACTCGCTTCGAGAGGCAACGATGCGCGCGAAGCTCGAGACCTACCTGTAGACCGTACGTGTGACGAGGATGCGAAGGGCGCGCGCGACGGGCCACCTCGACCACGACCGCGCGCTCGACCCGTCCCGAATGGGGACCCCGTCGCGGGAGTCACGTTCCATTCGACCCCCTCCCCCTGCCCCCCCCCTACACGTGGAACAGGGTCCCATCTGTAGGAGTCCCGTGGATTCCAGGTCCTTCGGATATCTAGATGTGGCAACGGTTTAGTTCAGGAATGGGTCCCCTTTTGTACGGATCCCCCGTTGCTTGTTCCCCCTGCGATGTGGAAGAGTAGAGGGCGGCAGGGAAGGGAAGGTCCCGGTGAACGTAGTGAACTCGGGACCGACGTCCTCACGGATTGAGGGGGGTATGAATGCGACTACCTAGCGAGGGGGGGCGTGGGAGTGCGCGGGAGTGTGGTGCTTGCCACCGTGTGACGGACTTCCTTCCGGTGGACTTGAGGGCGTTGCGAGCGGCACCGCGGTGTGGCTGGTGCGGCTCGAAGTGGACTCGTCCGGTGTGGGGAGAGCGGCTGAAGGACCTGGTGCGAAGGCAGTCGCTTGGTGAGGCGTGTGAGAACGCGGTTCCTTGACTCCCTTGCTGGATCCGTGCGAGTCTTCTCGGCATGGCAACGCCCGGCGCGCAAGTGATTGACCCGCTGATCGAGATGATGTGCGCTGCGTGGGTCAGCGTGCGTGAGCAGACGGAGGAGGACGCGGGTCGGTGGGGGGCCTCGCTCTCGAGTCCGGCTGCGGGGTCTTCGGAGGTAGCGCGTGCGGCGGTGTGGCGCACGGTGAACGAGGAGGCGTTGTCGCTGCTGGTGCGCTCGCTCCTGGAGACGCAGTTCAGGCTGCAGATGGCGCAGAAGTCGAAGACCGCGTCTGCGCGAGAGCTTCAGGGGATGGTGGAGACGATTGCGGGGTTCGTGTCGGCGGTGGTGTCGGATGCGGAGGCGGTGTGCGTGAGCGATACGTGCGCCTGGCGCGGTACGGCTGCGGACATGGGTCCGAGTGCGGCGTGCGTGAAGTGCGGCGGCGCGGCACGTCCGTTGCAGAAGTTGGCGTTGGTGAACGGGCGCGGTGAGGCGTTGTCGTGAGCCTGGACGCACTCCCGAACACGGTGGTCAGCGTGCCCTACGGCTCTCTGGCTCGGATCGACCTGTACCTGCGGACGCAGTCGAACGCGGCGCTTTTGCGCGCGGATGTGACGAACTGGGACTTCGAGGTGTTCGACGAGCAGGGCGCTTCGCCCGAGACGCCGATCTACGGAGAGCTGGCGAAGGCGAACACGGCGGCTAACGCCGACACGGCGATCATCCTGATTGCGACGACGGTTGCGGTGGTGACTGGCGCTTCGCGTCTTGCGTTGGGCCACACGTTCCTACACAAGTTTGATCCGACGGTTCTGTTCGATGCTGGCGCTGGTCGGCTCTATCGGATTCGGTACACATTCCTGCTCGCGTCTAGCGCGGGCAAGTTGCAGGCGAGTGTTCCCTTGTTGATGGGGAACGAGTATCTGTAGATGCGCCTGACGCCTTCATGCCAAGAGGTGCCCGTGCCGCTCGTGCGGCCGTGGCTCGGCCCGAACCAGGACGCGAGACCTGGATCGAAGCACATGAGACCGCGCTACGCGGTACGCGCGTCGGGCAGGCTCTTGCCACCGCCCGTCGTCGGCTGCTCTGGTAGTTCGGCGGCGGGCACTTCCTCGTGATGACCGACATGGTGCCTTTGAAGCGTGCGAAACGCGCGGAGCCGATGCCCGAGGTAGGCGAGGCTGGCACCGCACCGTTGCGTGAGGCGCTGTGCGATGTGTTGGCCGAGGACCGCGAGATTGCGAAGATGCTCATGCAGCGTCTCGTGTCGATCGCTGCGACGGCGAAGCCGAACGAGTCGCTGCGTGCGATGGAGCTGATGTTCGACCGGCTCGACGGCCCGCTGATGAAGGAGATCCAGGACGCGATCACGCCGATTCAGGTGACCTTGCAGAACATCCACCTGAAGGCTCGTCACGTCGAGCGGCTTGTGGAGGCGGAGAATGGCGGCCCGGCGCTCGAAGACTAGGTTCAAGTCGAAGCTCCAGAAGGGCGCGACGATGCACAACCTCGTAGTGCGCGGCCCGATCGCCGATCTGTGGCAGAAGTTCCAAGACGATCCGGGGTCTGTGCCGCAGGAAGTCGCCTTGTGGGGAGAGGCTGGGGCCTCGAAATCGTGGTCGATTCTGACGATGCTCCTGTGGCTTCCGCACCGCTACCCCAACGTGCCGGGCCGGATGCTGATCTGCCGCGACACCTACAAGTCGCTGGTGCGCTCGGCGTGCGTCACGATTCGGAAGATCCTGCCGCGCGGACATCCGGCGCTTGAAGGTCCGGGCGACGAGCACCGCGAGGAATACACTATCGGTGCGTGGACGATCACCCTCTCCGGTCTCTCCGAACCGTCGCGGCTCTACTCGACCGAGTGGGACATCGTGTTCGTCGAAGAGGGGCGCGAGATCGGACTCAGGACGTGGGAGGAGTTCGGGCGTGGCTCGCGCAACTTCGCGCTGTACCGCTACGCCGAAGACGGCTCGCTTGCGCGCGACGAGTTCGGGAACCTGCTCGATCCGAACAAGCCGAGCGCGATCGACGTGCCGTTCTCGCTGACGATCCTTGCGACGAACCCGGACGCGAAGAACCACTGGATTCGGATGCGTGGTCTGTCGGGGAAGATGGCGTTCCTCCAGTCCACGATCCACGACAACCCGGCCTACTGGGACGCGGAGAAGGACGAAGTGACCGTCATGGGTGCGGCCTATCGGGCGCGCATGTCGAAGCTCACGGGCGTTACGTATCGGCGTCTCGTGCTGGCCGAGTGGTGCAGCGCCGAGGGCGCGGTGTGGCTCGAGTGGGACCCCGAGCTTCACGTCCTGCGCGGTGCGCGCGCGGTCAAGAAGGACGACGAGGGCTGGGTGCTGCGTTCGGAGATCGAGCGACTCGGCATCGTCGAGTTCTACGCAGGCATCGACCTCGGCTACGACAACGCGGGCGTCGCGGTCATCGGTGGCTACACGAAGGACCGCAAGATCGTCATCCTCGCGGAGTTGTTCCACTCGCACATGAGTCTGGCGTGGTGGAGCGAGTGGATCGTGAAGATTCACAAGCACTACCCGCTCACGCTGGCGTTCTGCGACCACAACCGTCCCGACTGGATCACGGCATGGAACGATGCGGTGGGAGCGCCGAGTGACGGTCCCGGCGCGATCTTCATTCGGGCCGACAAGGGCGTCGATCGCGGACTCGAGATCGTGCGGCGAAGGCTCTCGAGCCGCGATGGGCCGCCAACGCTGCACTTCGTTCACGACTCGTTGCTGCACTTGCCCGATGCCGACCTCATGGAGCGGCACGTCCCGTGGCAGACGGTGGACTGCATTCCGGGGTACGTCTACAAGCGGTCGAGCTACTCCGACGACAAGATCGACGACACCGCCTCAAGGCCCGACAAGCCCGACAAGTCGAAGGCCACTTCGGACGGCGCGGATGCGCTGCGCTACCTGTGCGTGGGCCTCGAATACTTCGAGCCGGACGAGGGCAACGGGCTCAAGAAGAAGTCGAAGTACCGTGAGATGCTGCGCTGGATCCACAAGCGCACGACCGGGGTGGAGCTTGCTGAAGACGACGAGATCCCGGACATTGACGAAGAGGATTGGATCGTAGACACCATCGTGCAGGGGCTTGGACCATGACGCTCGACACTTCTCCGAAGGCGATGTGGGACGAACTGGAGGCTTCGCGCCGACAGGTCGAGGCACAGACCAAGCACCGTGCCGACATGATTCGGCGCTACACGGGGCCCTACTACGACGAGGCCGAACAGCCTGGGCAGAAGGAACCGGAGAATCCCGCGTTCGAGTACCTCGCCACCGTTTCGTCGCTCATCATGGCGGGCATCCCGCGTTGCTCGATCAAGACGCAGCGCGCGGATCGACCGATGTCCGCGTTGAAGGCGCGTGCGCTCCAGCACTCGACGAACCGTGTGAGCCGCGAACGCAACGACCGCGCGAAGTTCGAGAAGCTGTTCGTGGACTGGAACCTCGGCGCTGCCGTCTCCGTGCAGATGAGTCGCCCGTCGCGCGAGTACGACGCAGGACCGCTCGACGGGCCGGTGTATCGACCCACGCTGGGTCGCGTGCGTCCTGAGCTGTGGCGACGTGACGCGCGTGCGACGGACTGGGAGGACACGCGCTGGCGCGGACACGGGGCCCTCACGTCGAAGAAGGGGCTCCTGATGCTGGCGAAGACCGAGCCGGGGTGGAAACCGGAGATCATCGATAGGTTGCGCGAAGAGAGCGGGCTCGACTCGCTCGTGCCCAAGGAGGGCGCGAACCTCTCTGGACGCGACGACGTGAAGATGTGGTGCGTGTGGGTGCCGGAGGAGCAACTGGAAGAGGACCTCGGCCCCGAGGACGGCTTCAACGGCACGATGCACTACTACGCCGAGACGGAGCGCACGCGCTTCAACGGCACGAAGACGAATCCGCTGGAAGAGATCCGCGACCCGCAGTCGTGGTTTGGACCCGCGTGCGGCCCCTACCACATGGGCGGGCAGATGCACGTTCCCGATCGCATCCAGCCGTTGTCTGTGATGACCGCGATCGAGCAGATCGCGCGCACGTTGGGGATGCAGGCGTCGGTGATCGACGACGCGATCCGGCAGTTCAAGCGGTTCCTGCTCGAAGGCACGGGTCAGAAGAACCTCGGTGCGTTGCTCAAGGGCGTGCGACACAACGGCGTGCTCAAGGCTAAGGGTTTCCAGAAGGGCATGGCCGAGCAGTTCACGGTCGGCGGCATCGACAACACGATGCTGAGTGCCTACCAATACCTCCAGGACATGATGGACAAGCGCAGTGGCTTGTCGCAGACGCAGCGCGGCAACGCGACCTCGAATACGACCGCGACGGCGGAGACGTATGCAGCGCAGGGCAGCAGTGCACGCATCGCGTTCTTGCGCGACAAGTGGTACTCGTTCGTGAACAGCAATTTCTACGGCACCGCAGCGATGCTCGACCAGGATGATCGGTTCTGGATTCCGCCTCCGCCCGAGCTGGCCGAGCAGTTCCCCGAGGGGATCTTCGGTGGACGCGAACCGGGTGAGATGTTCAGCGACTACGAGTTGAGCGTCGAAGCGTTGTCGATGCGGTATCGCAGTGAGGACGAGCGAGCAGCGGCAGCGGACTACGAGATCGCTCTGTTCGAGCGGATCGGGCCCTTCTCGTTGCAGAACCCGCACATCGACATCCCAGGCATCTTGCTCGATGTCGCGGACGCGCGCGGTGAGGCGTACCTGCCGAGCCGGTTCAACACGGAGCTGGCGAGCAACATTGCGGCGGTGATGCTGATGAACGCGATGGCCCCGGAGATGGCGTACCAGCCCGGCACCGTGCGGCAAGAGCCGTCGATGTCCCAGGACGTGCCGCAGGCGCGCACGGCGCAGCAGCAGCCAGCGGTGCCGCAGGCGAGCATGGCCGGTCCCGCGAAGCCGGGTGCGGCTGGGGCGCGTCCAGGGGCCAACCCGCTAGCCGGTGCGCGCTCGACGGGGGCCTCGCAGGGCAACCGGGCGCGGAAGTCAGGGAAGGTCGCGCAGGGGGCGTACTAAGTGGGCACCGTCTTGTACGAGTTCACGGATGCGAAAACCGGCGAGGGCGTCGAGGAGTTCATGGACTCCGACTGCGCACCGCGCATTGGCTCGCTCGTCACGATCAACGGGCGGCGACTGCGCCGCGTGGCGTCGTTGCCGCAGGCTCTCGTCGAGCCTGACTACCGGCACGTCGCGTGGCAGCTTCGCGCGAACGAACCGGGCGCACCGCGCTACGGAGCGAAGGGCACGCCCGAAGAAGGACAGCCGATCTTCAACTCCAAGAAGGAGATCCGCGAGTTCCAGGCCAAGAACGCCGACTACTACGGCACGAAGAAGAACGACTATGGATTCAGTACAGCAGGCCGAAGTCTCAAGCCAACCGTCGCAGCGAGCCCCCGCGGTCGAGGTCGTCGAAACGCCCGGAGAGCCGCGCAATAGGGGCGCACGCCAGCCCGTCCAGGACGGGTACGCACGGGCGCAGCCGCGTCAACGTAGCACGGACGGCAAGTTCGCCGAGCGCGACCAGATCGTCGAGAAGTTCTCGATGCAGGACACCGCCGAGGTGCTCCGTCAGACGATGGGCATCGGCGTGGTGAAGGCGCTGGGCGTGGAGACGGACACGGGAGCACTTGACGGCGTGAAGCCGAAGGGGCAGGATCCGAAGCCGGTGAAGGACTCCGGTGAGGGCGCAACGCCCGCCGCAGCGACCGAAGCCACCTCCGCAGCCGACTCCACGAGCGAGCCCGCCAAGCCTTCCAGCGCAGAGCTGGATAAGGCGCGCAAGGCACTCGGGATGATGGGGCACGACGAGGATGATCTCGCGGCTCTGACCGACGAGCAGACGATCGCCCTTGGCAAGAAGGCGACCGCTCGGACGAAAGAGATCCAGCGAGAGAAGCGGGAAGCCGCCCAGGCGCGCAAGGTCCCGGCGAATCCGGCAACGACCGACGACGGTGACGACGACGGCTTGGAAGACATCGCGCGAGAACACTTCGCGGACTTCCAGGACGACGGGCACTTCGGCAAGTCGCTCGCAGGCTTCGCGCGAGACGTGAACGCACGAGGCGCGGAACACGCGAAAGCGCAGGTCGAGGCTCTCAGGGAGTCGTTCTCGAAGGAGATCACCACCACGATGGAGACTCTGAAAGAGGCGATGACCGTCGAGATCGGAGTCCGCGCACTGGCGAGTCGGTTCCCGCAAGCAACGACACAAGAAGGCCGCAAGGCGTTCAACGAACGCTACGCCACGCTCCGCACGGGGAAGGATGCGCCCGATACGCATGAAGCGATCGAGCAGACAGCCGCCTCCTTGTGGGCTTCAGCGCAGCTTCGGGCAGACGCGGAGCGGAAGGCGAAAATCAGAGCCGCCAAGCAGGGCGGTCACTCCGCCGTCGCGTCGCAGGGGGAACCTCAGAAGCAAGAGAAGGTGATGGACACCTTCCGTAACGCTGCGAGGCAACACCTGTCGGGCTGACGGCGATCGGTGGCTGACTTGGTTGGAGGCAGGGTCTCCAACCAAACACAGCAGAAACGATCATGGCCAACCTGAGCGCATTCGGCGCTGCTCTTGCGACCGTCGCATCGAAGGTCGTCACCGGGCAGAAGTTCATCCACAACATCGCGCAGCAGAAGAACTACGCGAGCCTCTACTACTTCTACATGGGACGGCGAATGAGCGACATGCTCCGCGCCGGTTCCGACGTGCGTGCGCGCGTCAAGTTCTCGGTCGGCTCACAGGCCGACTGGTACAGCGCGGCGACCGCCGAGCACGCTGCGTCAATCAGCGAAGATGGTGCATGGGCCATCGCGTACTGGTGCACCCACATGGCGCACGAGTCGTGGAAGGAAGAGGAGCTGCTCGTCAACTCGGGCGGCACTTCCGAGGGCTCGCTCGCGGAAGAGACCTGGAGCCAGGAACTCTGGAACAAGTACCAGTCGCTGATGACCTCGCTGCACGGATCGCTCGCCGCGACCTTCTGGCGTAGGCCGAGCAACACCGACATGAACGGTACGGACCCGCTCCGTCCGTGCTCGATTCCTGTGTACCTCAACCCGATGGTGGACGGCCTCTTCAGGGAGGACGCCTCGAACATCTGGGCCACGATCCACGGGATCAACCCGGTCGCGCAGACCGGTTATCTGCCGTATCGCGGCACCTACTCGAGCTTCACGAACCTCGACAACACCTCGCTGGTCTACGCGCTCTCGCTGGCGATGCGTCAGACGACCTTCGCTCCGCCGCCCGTCAACCAGGAATACTTCGTGGACGAGGACGACGGTGAGATGGAGAACGACAAGGGTGTCATCTTCGCCTCGGCCGTCGGCGTCACGCGGGCCGAGCAGAGCTATCGCGGCTACCAGGACCGCTGGGCCGATGCGTGGGACCCCTTCGGCAACCCGCGCTTCAAGGGCTGCCAGTTGGTGCACGAGGCGCAGCTCGACACCGCCGCGATCCACCCAGACGCGAGCGGCTACGGCAACGCTCTGGAGACGGCGGCACTCGTCACCGGCCCGCGCTACTACGGCGTCAACACGAAGTACATGAAGACGTACTTCCACCGCAGTCGCTTCCTCAAGTTCCTGGATACGTTCCGCATTGGCCAGACGACGTGGCAACAGGGCGTCAACTCGATGGGCACGATGCTCTGCCCCGACCGGAGCAAGCACTTCCTCCTGTCGCCGTCCGTGAACGTCTGATCCAAACCAACCAACCAACCAACACAAGGAACAAACTCATGAATGCGAATGCTTCTTTCCCCCCGTGGGTCACCGAGGCCATGCTGATCGGCGTCGGCGGCGTCACCACGACCGGTACCGCCTCCCCGTTCCGCACTCTCAGGTGGAAGTGCTGGAACCGTACGGGCGCCAACCTCGAGATCGGTGGCGTCTACATGCTTGACATGACGTGGAGCCAAGCGGAGACGACCAACCTCAGTTGGCTGGACCCCGCTTCGTGCTGGCGCAACATCGTCGCCATCGGCACCCACACCACCGGCAGCGGCACGGCGCAAACGCCCTTGATCTCCACCGGCATTTACTGTGTCGCCACGGCAGTTGCGGCAGACAACACGGAAACAGAAATGGTCTTCGCGTCTCCATCGATCAACGTCCTCACCATCGCAGCGATCACGCTCTCGTGGTATCCGCGATGGTCGGGCTTGACGGGGGTGGCTGCGGGGGTCACAAGCGCCACGATCGGGGCTGGTAACGGCCTCTACAACAGGCAGATCGGTCGCACCTTGGTTGGCACGCAAGACGGATCTACGACGGTCGGCGCTCTTCGGAGCTGCATGTTCTACGGCTTCGGCATGAACTGATGGGGTGATGGGCGCGGGCTCACCTTCGCGGTGGGCTCGCGCTTTCCGTACAACGTGCGCGCGAGGAGGATTCGATGGCTGATGAACTGACCGTCGCACGACTGCAAGAGCGCGTGGCGCGCAACCTCGGATGGCGTCGTCCGTCCGACTGGCCGGGCTCCATGCCGATCACGGAGGTCGCTAACGAGGCGGGCGAGTGGCTCGTCTCGACGCACGACTGGAACTGGCTGATCCGGCCTCCGATCTACCTCGCGCTCGTCACGGGGCAGGGCTACTGCACGCTCCCCGAAGACTTCACGCGCTTCCTCGCCATCACAAGCGCGACGAACAGCTCCTACGGCATCCGCATCGAGACGATGGCCGAGGTTGGCCGCGCGCGTGCGCGGAGCCTCGGGCGTGAGGGCTACTACGTCGGGGCGTTCGGCACCAACCTGCCGACGACGAATGGCCCGAAGGCGGCGATCCAGCTCGCACTCGGCCCGGTGCCAGACGAGTCGATCGCTCAGGCGTTCGTGCTGACCTACAAGGGGGGCTGGATCACGGTGGACGCCGCGAGCGATCACATCGTCGTGCCGTCGTTCATCACGGCGATCTACGTCCGTGCGGTGACCGCGTACGTCGGTGGACAGGAGCACGAGGCGCGCGGGAGCGTCGAGGACCGGCTGGACCGGCTCGTGGGGTCGTCGTTGTGGCAGGCATCTGTGGAGCGCGACGACACGATGCAGCAAGACCTCGGGCAGATGCGAAACGGCGTCGGCTACATGAGCATGTCCGACGACGACGACTACCCGTTCCGGCAGCACACGGGCTCCGTGCCAATCGTGGTGAGTTGACGCATGGACATCGAACTGCCGCTGAAGATGCTCTCGGACATCCTGGGGGCCGACCGTCAGGAGAAGGGCACGACGCGAGACGCGTTGAACGTCACGCCGCTCGATCCGGTCGATCTTGTCGAGGGGATCGCGCAGCGGTCTGGGCAGATCAAGCACACGAGCGCGGCGGTGGTTGTGGGTACGAAGGTCTCGCACCTCGCGCAGATCGTCTACGACAACCCGAGCCACACCTACGCGAACCTTGCCAGCGCAGGTTGCGTGGTGGAGTGGGACACGGAGGCGGAGAACAGGTCGAACGTCTACGCGGGTGCACGCGACGACCTCGGCAACTACTTCTACGTCGATGGTGCGGCGGGGCTCGTCAAGATCAACAAGAGCGGGCGCAAGGTGTGGCGCATCGCGCTGCCCGCCGCTGAACCGGGCTCGATCGTGCGCGCGGTTGCGGTGGACCTCGCTGGCCGCATCTATGCGGCGGTCTCGGCGGGCGTGCAGCCGGAAGACGCGAGGGTGTGGTGCTACCAGCCGATCGAAGAGGACAAGCCGCCCGAGCTTCTGTGGACGTTGGAGCCGGGGTGGCTGACGGAAGAACTGTGGGTTGATGGCGCGACGTTGCAGGCATCACAGAACGATCCGATCGGTCTCTTCTCGCGCATGGCGCTCTACTCGGGGCTGGGGCTTGCGACTCCGACGCTGATCCGCGAGTGGGAGATTCCCTACCCGGTGAATGGGCACCACTTTTCTCCGAAGGACGGCTCGATCTTCACGGCTCACCAGCCGAACGCGCAACGCACGATGACGCCGCGCTCGCCCGAGACCACGGGTAGCCGTGAGGACTGGACGCCGCGCAACCTCGACAGCTACGGGCTGCGTGTGTGGTCGTGGGTCGATGCGGACGATGTGGACGGCCAAGGCGCGGGCAACGTGGACTACAAGGCGGGCGAGCAAGTGATCGCGCTCGTGGACAAGACGGGCAACGGTCGCGGGTTCGTGCCGTACTCGACGGACACGGGGCCGACGATGCGGAAGGGCGGAATCGCTGGGCGCGATTCGCTCTACTTCAACGGCACGTCGAACTCGATGGTGAGCGAGGCGGGCGTCTCGATCGATACGCAGGTCAGAGGGATCAATCGATCATTTCTGCCCTGCTACACGAAGGCGCAGTTCGCTTGCTTCATGGTCGTTCGCCTGCCCCTCGAAGCCACGACGCGCGTGCTGCTGGGGCAGTCGAACAGCGGCACCGAGAATCGCTGCCTAACTCAGAATGCGGGCATCCGCCTCATCGGGGCAACTCCGACCTACGAGGGTGCCGTTGGCGTTGCGGGGGTTTACGAGAGCGCCGCTGGAGCGAGCGGTCCAACGATCCTATCGAGCGCGGTCCCTCTTCCCGGAGGGTTCGATGAAACAGGGCTTACGCTGATTACATGGATTCACGACGGCGGCTATGACGACGTAGCAGTCAATCCGACGCGATCCACATTCCGTGTGAACGGTAGGCCGTGCGACCGGTGGACAAGCGCAACCATCTTCGCCTCGCTGAGGGCTGTTCACCTGGGACGATCCGTCGATGGACATGTCCAGTTCACAGGGATGGGGAGAATGCTTGGTGACTTCTGCGAGTCGATCGTGCTCTCCGACTGGTACGTCGCTGGCTTCGCATCAACGTCGGTGTTAGCGCAGAAGCAACTCATCACGACGCCGCGATACCCTGACCTTGCGTGGTCCGCTGACGGCGACACCGAACTAGAGCGCATCGAAGGCTATCTAGCGCACAAGTGGGGTCTCGCGCACAAGCTGTCCACGGGCCAGGCGGCGGTGTTCTTGGACACAAACGACCCGCTGAACAACGAGACGGTCACGATCGATGGTGTCCAGTACACGTTCAAGACGTCCCTCTCGGCTGGGCCGACCATTGCGAACGAGATCGTGCGCGGAACGCAGCACTGGACTTCGTTGACAAACCTCTATTTCGCCATCAACGGCGCAGGGGTTGCGGGCACGAACTACAGCGTCGGGACAGTCCAGCACCCGACCGTGTTCTCTCCAGCGAGGCTCTACAACACAGAGACCACCGGAGTGAATGTGGCCGTGGTTGTGCAGCGCCGGGATCCGCGTGTGTTTGCGACGTTCGCAACGTCGGAGGCCGTAGGAACCGGGTCTTGGCTGAACGGCGCGGCCAGCATCTCCGCTCGTGACGGCGCTGGAGTCAACACGGGGCATTACCCGCACTCGTTCTTCCTGTTTCGGGCCTACAACTCAACCGGCGGCGGCACTCCTATTTCGCGTGGAGGTCCTCCGCGCACGAACTCGATCGGAGTCACGTTCCCGAGCGTCGTCGGTGCGCTGATCTCGCCCTATGGGATGATGGTCAAATGGGACCCGGCCAACGGCAAGGCGCGCAACTTGCTGACCACGGACGGGGTTGGAAATGGCTTCGAGCTTCTGCCGATTGGCGGCGTTGGCTACGGCGTGCGGATCGGAAGCGATGGGTCGGTGTTCACCATCGGGCCGAGACAGGCAGCGGTGACGGCGCTTGGCATCAGCGCGGACCCGATCGACGTGCGGAAGTATTGGGACAAGGGCGCTGAGGACACGGGGCTCGGGGCGACGAGTGGCTGGGCGACTGCGCTCGGCGCAACGGCGATCACGAACTGGGAGGCGAACCCCGGCGCGCAGACCTACGCCTATCCGCGCATGGACGTGGACGAATGGGACAACGTCTACGTTCCGATCTACCAGGTGGCGAACGGCACGTCGCTCGCGGTGTACGCGAAGCTCGGGATAGGCACGGGCTCGTTCAACGCGGATCCGTTGCTTGTCCTCGTGGATCTCACGAACGATCCGAAGGCGCACGCGGTCCTGATCGACCCCGAGGTGCCCGAGTTCCCTGCGGGCTACTCGAAGCCGCGTGTCGAAAAGGTGCTGCTCCTCACGGAGCGGCCGACCACGACGAACCTCGATGTGCTGCACAGGGTTCGCATCGTGAGCGCGACACCGGCTGCCACGAACCCGCGCACTACCAAGCGGTTCGCGGTGGTGGGTGCAGGGCTCTACGACATCTCGGTGCCCGCGAGCGTGTCCACGGTGGACGTGGCGGCGTTCTCGTTGGCGCACCGTTTCATCGACGAGTGCGAGGCGTTCGGCAAGCTGTTCTGGACGGACGGCACGCTCTACCGCGAATACAACCCGAAGGCGACGACGCCTCTCTCGTTCTACCGCGCGCGTTCGTCGGGCGAGATCCCGTTGCGCGGGCAGTTCATGACGCGCTTCGTGAACCGCGTCTTCATCGCGGGCTTCGCGGACGCTCCTGAGCGCGCGTGCGCGTCCAAGGCGGGCGATCCCTACGGATGGGACTTCGATCCGCCCGGAGCCTCTCCGTTCGTCACAGCGGCGTGGAGGTCGGACCTGAGCCCGTCAGGTGACTTCCCCGACATCGTGACGGGGATGGGCGCGTGGAAGGACGACTATCTCTACTTCGGCGGGGCGCGCAACGTGTTTTTGCAGCGCGGCGATCCGTTGCAGGGCGGTCGCTTCGACTCGGTGACGAGCGGGGTCGGCATGGCGTTCGGTCGCGCGTGGTGCTTCACGCCGGATGGGCGGTTCTGGTGGGTGAGCCAGGAGGCCGAGATGTGGGTGGCCAGCGTGGGCTCGATGGGCGTCGAGGCGAGGATCGTCTCGGGGCGCATCGCCAAGCGGTTACAGGATGCGATCGACTTCAACGTGGCGCGCGTCGAACTGACCTACGAGCCGCGCACGCGCACGATCCATGTCTGGCAGATCCCGCTTGGCGCTGGCGACACGCTGTACCGGCACTTCCGGTTGCAACTGGACAAGCTCGCGTGGTGCGAGGACTCCTACGGCGCGACGGGCATCCAGCCGACCGCCGTGCGTGTCGTGGACGGTGACCAGGCGGAGGACAGGGTGATGCTGCTCGGGAGCCGCGACGGGTACATCCGCGAGTGGAACGCGGCGGCACCAGGCGACGACGGCACGCGCATCGACTCGCGTTGCCTGATCGCTTCGCTGAACGACACGTCGCGCGGGACGGAGGCGCTCGTCGAGGATGTGCGTGTGCTCATGGCTCGTGCACAGGGCGGCGCAAGGATCGAGGCATTCGCGTCGGACGAATCCGACGATCTGGGC
>JAYWEM010000150.1:0-34862 GCA_043779265.1 bacterium
CAGCAGGAGCAGTGGGCGGTGTGCCCTCCGTGATCTCCCGGCGAGCAGCGTGAGATCCGCGGCGTCCGCTCCGAACAGCGGGTCCGCGAGCGTCAGATAGACAGCCATCGAGTCGCCGGCGTCCGCGACGGAGCGCAGCATCATCAGGCACAACGTCACCTCGGGCCGCGAGTAGAGCCCGCGCATGCCGACGCGCCGGAACCGGATGCCTCGGGCCTGCAGGGCCAAGGCGATGGCGTCCAAGTGCGAGTGGGCGCGGGCGAGCACGGCGCACTCGCTGGCCCCGAGTCCACTGCGAATCGCGACTTCGAGATCCGCGGCGACGGCATCCGCCTCGTCGCTGCCCGTCGCATACGTGCGATGGATCACTTCGCCCTGGAACGGATCGCCGTCCTCGGCGATTCGCTGTGAGCGCAACCGCTTGTCGTAGCCCCGCATCGACTCGAGTCGTGCGGGGTTGTTGTGCTGGATCAGCGTGTGCGCGCTGTTCAGGATCCGCTGACCCGACCGGTAGTTCCGCGTGAGCAGGATCTCGCGCGAGTCGGGATACGTGTCGAGGAAGCCGAGCAGGTTCTCGACGCGCGCGCCTCGGAAGCGATAGATGCTCTGGTCGTCGTCCCCGACCACGGTCAGATTCCGCCGCTCGCCGGCGAGCAATCGAACGAGTTCGAACTGGACGCGGTTCGTGTCCTGGAACTCATCGACGAGGATCCAACGATAGCGGTCCTGGATCTGACGCCTCACCCAGGCGCGCTCACGGAGCAATCGGAGAGCGAGCGAGATCTGCGAACCGAAGTCGAGCCGACCCGCCGCGAACAGAAGCCGCTCATAGTTCGCGTAGACACGCGCCTTCTCGGTCTCGGCCTCGGCTCGGTCGCGTTTCTCAGCGTCGTTGCCGGCCCCGGCCACAAGACTCTCGGCGAACTCGCGATAGCGCTCGGCTGAGATGTCCTCGTTCCGCGCGCGGTCGATGAGGGCGACGAAGGCGCGCAGGTGAGCGTCGGGCCGTCCCATCGGCAGGTAGCGCTTGAGCCCGAGCTCGAACAGCCGTTCCCTCAGGAACACGAGGATCTCGGCGTCGCTCTCGACGCGGAGCGGGCTCGTCAGCCCGAGTTCCACCGCATTCTCGCGCACGAGGCGGTCGCAGAAGGCGTGGAACGTGGAGACCGTCGCACCGACGAGTCCGAAGGGGACCAGTTGGTCGACGCGCGCCTCCATCTCCGCTGCGGCCTTGTCGGTGAAGGTGAGCGCGAGGATCTGCTCGGGCCGTGCCCGAGCTGTGGCGATCAGCCAGGCGATACGCCGCGTGACCACCTGCGTCTTGCCCGTACCGGCACCTGCGACGATGAGGAGCGGGCCCTCACCGTGCATGACCGCTTCACGTTGTTCGTCATTGAGACCGGCGAGTACGGCATCATCCGCTCGCGGCGGATCGGCGGCGGTGGTCATGTCGCGACGCTATCACATAGACTCGCGCGCTCATGATCCCCATGCACGGCACTTTCCGACTCCGCATTGCGTGTCTCCCGATGCTCCTGCTGGTGCTGACGGGGCAGGGATGCGCGCCTGCGCCCACGCCGGCGTCGCGAGCGGTCTGGGTCGCGGGCGCGCCGATGCCCGTGTTCGATCCGCACGGCGTCGCCGACCCGCTGCGAGAAGTGCTCGAGCGATCGATCTCGCGAGGACTCACCGAGCTCGACTCGCTCGGGGCGGTGATGCCCGCTCTCGCCGCCCGGTGGGCGTGGTCGGCCGATCGCTGCACGCTCCGCTTCACGTTGCGAGCGGGGCTGCGATTCGCGGACGACTCGCTTGTCCACCCTGAGGATGTCCGAACGGCCCTCGTGGCCGCTCTCGCCCGCACCGATCATCGTCGCAGCGGCCACCTGCTCGCAGCGGTGAAGGGTGTCGAGCCCGGCCGCGCTCGTAAGGTGACGCCGCTCGGAATCGAGGCGGTCGACGACAGCACGCTCGTCTTCGCGCTCTCGCGTCCGGATTCGATGTTGCCGGCCAAGCTCGCTCTGCACGGCATTTCCGCGCCATGGCGCGGTGACCGAGCGGGTTGGGCGAGCGTCGTCGGCTGCGGCCCCTATCGCGTGGTGGGTTCGAATGCGAGGCGATCGATGCGACTGGTCCGGCGCGACGGCCCGCTGCCGTTTCGCGCGACCGTCGACACCCTCGACATCCGATTCGAGCCGAGTGTGAACCGAGTGAGGGATCTGCTTCGGGACGGAGTCGTCGACGTGCTGTGGCCACTGCCGCCCGCCATGCTCGACTCCGATCCGCCGGCGGGCTACAAGGCGGTGCAAGCGGCGGCTCGTCCAGAGCGGCGACTCGTGCTCGTCCTCCGGGCGGACCGCCCACCTCTGACCCGATTCGACCGACGCCTCAAGCTGTCGCGTACCTCCGAGTCCAAGGCGCTGATCTCGCGACTGGGGAGGACGGCTCACCCGGTCGGCGAGTGGGTGAAGGGAGGAGGAACTCCGACGCCGGTCCCCGCCGAGCCGATCGCGTCGCCTGGGTTCGGGGCGCCGGTCGCGACGCAGGAGCGGCCGAGCAGCCGGTCGTTCCACTTCAAGCTGGGCTGGGACGTCGACGGACCGGCTGCGAGGGCTGCGGGCTTGCTCGAGGAGCGGTGGGCGGAGGCTGGCCTCTATGTCGAGCGAGAGCCCTTGCGCGGCGCTCGCCTCGCCAGCCGCGCCCGCGCGCGCGAGGGGCCGCCGGCCATGCTCCTCATGGTTCAGCCCCTTTTCGAGGGACCCTCGGAAGCCATCGCACCCTTCGTGGAGAGCCCGAGCGGGGTCACGATCGTCGGTTTCCGGACCGGTTGGCGGCCCCAGGACCTCCAGGCGGCCCATTCCGGCCTCGAGGCGATCGGCCCGGAGGTCGCCCGGGAGCGGCTCGAGGCCGAGCGCGTGGCCATCCCGATCGCCCGGATCGACTGGTCCTGGTTCGAGCGTTCCGGGCGATCCGGCGCGCGTTCCCACCCACGTTTCGGGGTGGAACACACTGAACCCAAGGGGCCTGCCGATTCTCCGTTCGTCCGCTGAGTTCGCGTGATAGGCTTTCGAGGACTCACTTGTCGTCTCGGGCCGTACTGCATCCATGACCGAGAAGTTCCCTCACCCGGACGCTGGCCGCAGCGTGTGAACCGAGCGGGGGCTTTCTCGACGCCAGACTTCCGGCGCTCGTCCAGTAGGGAGATCCCCCATGCGCCTCGTTCTCGCCGCGTTCGCTGTCCTCCTCACTTCCGCCTCGACGGCGCCGGCCACTGCGGCGACGATCGAGCGTGAGTTCAGTTTCGAGACCTCCCGCGTGCGCGTCGAGGTCGTCGATGGACTGAGCGTCGTCTCCGCACGTCGATCGATGCCGGAGACCGAGGCTGGACGCCCCGACCTGCCGTGGTTCGCGGAACTGGTCGACGTGCCTGCCGGACAGCGCGTCTCGCGAGTCGAGGTGGTTTCGCTCGAGACCGCGCCGCTGGCATCGCAGGCCCGCCTGGCTCCCGCCGTCTCGCCCAGCCCGGGGCTCGGCCCGATTCTGCGCTCCACTGCCGACGATCGGTTCTTCGAGGGCGAGGCGATGCAGCCCGAGGAGTTCGTTCGACTCGGCACGCAGGGCAACTTGCGCGGCCGCGGAGTCGCGGGTCTCCAGATCGCGGTCGCGAGGTGGCAGCCTGCGACGGGCAAGCTCGAACGCATCGTCCGCGTCCGAGTGCGTCTGACGCTCGAGGCCGACGGATCGGATGTCGTTCGCCGCGAGCGCATCGTCCCCGAGTGGGAGGACTCGCCGCTGACGCCGATGGAGTTGCGTGGGGTTCAGGTGTCGTCGATGACCGGCCCGTCTCGCGAGCCCGTGCCCTTCCGTCCGCAGCAGGTCCCCTCGCTGCTCGGCAGCCCAGTCGCCTATCTCATCATCACCAATGACGCGATGACCCCGACGTTCCAGCAGCTCGCCGATTGGAAGACGCAGACGGGCGTGCCCGCCGTCGTCCGCTCGATGACATTCGTCCGCCAGCAGTACCCGAGCGGCGCGGATGACGCGGAGAAGCTCCGTCTCTTCATCCGCGATGCTTACTCCCGGTGGGGTACGAAGTGGGTGCTCCTGGGCGGTGACACGGATGTGATCCCCGAGCGCCTCGCGCGCACGCGATTCTACGGCGGCGAGTACATCGTCGCGGACCTCTACTACAGCGCGCTCGATGGCAACTGGAATGCGGACGGCGACAGTCTATTCGGCGAGGGCTACCTCAACTCGCTCGATCCGGGCGATGCGGCGGACCTCTTCCCCGAAGTCTACGTCGGCCGCGCAGCCGTCTCGACGGTGGCCGAGGCGCAGGTGTTCGTGAACAAGACCCTCCAGTACGTGCGCAATCCGGTCGGGGACTACGAGCACAAGATCCTCATGTTCTCCGAGGTCCTCTTCCCGCAGGACTGGAATCCGTCGCTCCAGACCTCCCTCGACGGCGCCGAGCTGACCGAGGAACTGCTGCCGCTGTTCGACCAGAAGCCGGCCATGACGCTGACGCGCCTCTACGAGAACCATCTCGACCCGCGCTGGCGTCCCGGCTCCACGCTCGAGACCCGCAGTGCGGTCATCGCGGCCCTGAACGCCGGCAACAACGTGTCGATCCACATCGGCCACGGCTATCGCAATGTCATGTCGGTCGGCGATGCCTCGCTGACCAATTCGGATGCGTTCGGGCTGACCAACGGCAATCGGCTCTTCAACCTCTACGCGAACAACTGCACCTCGAACGCCATCGACTTCCCCTGCATCGGGGAGGCGTTCATGAAGAATCCCAACGGCGGAGCGGTCACGAACGTGGGCTCGACGCGCTTCGACTTCCCGACCACGGGCCGTGTCTATCAGGAGGAGTACTTCCGGCTGTTCATCGAGCAGAGCGTCACGGCGGTCGGTGAGCTGCAGGCGAGGCAGAAGCTCCCGTTCATCGCCTTCTCCACCTACGACGGCGTCAATCGCTGGACGCAGATGACCCTGCTGATGCTGGGTGATCCCGAGCTGCGCATGTGGCAGCCGGGTATCCGGACGCTCGCCGTGAGCCATCCCGCGGCGATCGCGGTCTCCGATTCGCAGGTCGCGGTCACGGTGACGAGCAACGCACTTGCCGTCTCCGGGGCGCGCGTGGTGGCCTACCGGCCCGGCGATGAGTACGTGATCGTCACGACCGATGCGCTCGGTCAGGCGACGCTGCCCTTCCGTCCGGATGATGTCGGCTCGTTCACGCTGACCGTCACCGCATTCAACGCGGTGCCCTATCAGGCGACCGTGACGATCGCGGCGACCGCGGGCGTCTCGCTGGCCGATGGCGCACGCACGATCGATGATGACAACATCGGCGGCACGATCGGTGACGGCGATGGGCTGATCGATGCCGGCGAGACGATCGATCTGCGCATCCCGGTGATCAATCGTGGTGCGCTCACGGCCACGGGTGTCACCGCGTCGCTCTCGACCACGGACCCGCTGATCACCGTATCCGCGGGGTTCACCGTCCACGGCACGATCGCCGGTGGCGCGACCTCGAACCCGGCGTCGTCATACCGCATCTCGTTCCCTTACGATCTCGTGGACCAGCGGGAGGTCCCGTTCACGCTGCATCTCGCGTCGGGTGGGGTGAGGTGGACGGAGAAGTTCCAGTTGGTCGTGCGAGCCCCGGAGCTCTGGCACTACGGCCACACGTACAGTGAGACGGGCGGCACACCCAACGGCATTCCGGATGTGGGCGAGACGATCACTTATGGAATCCGTCTGCGGAACAACGGGACTGGAGTCGCCCGCGGCGTCAGTGTGAAGCTTCGCAGCTACGATGGGCTGGCCACCGTGCTCGACAGCACCTCGACGTTGGGGGATGTCGCGAGCGGCGTGGAGGCCACCGGCGATGGTGTTCAGTTCGTCGTGAGCTCCACCAGCGCCAAGCTGGCCCTGGTTGTCTCCGACGTTTACGGGCAGTTGTTCACGCGTCTGCTCGATCTGACTCCTCCCACGGTGCCTGCGGGGATCGTCGGCACCGGCAAGGCCTCGAGCATGACACTCGTCTGGGCGCGGGCCACGAGTGCCGATCTGCTCGGCTACCATGTGTATCGCAGTACCGCCCTGGCTGGCCCCTTCTCGCGTGTGACGCCCGTTCCAACCGGCCGAACGGCGTACTACAGTGATCAGAACCTCTCGGCACTGACTCGCTACTACTATCGCCTGACCTCCGTCGATTCCTCGGGCAACGAGTCGGCCCTCTCGCTGACGTCGAACGCCAGCACGAACCCGCCGACGCATGCGATCTTCCCGGTTCCGACGGGTCGCAATACGCCCGCCTCGACGGCACTCGAGTTCGTGTATCACGGCTCGCAGATGTCGATCTTCACGGGAGCCGACAAGGTCTACGTCATCAACGCGGACGGCAGTGCACCGGTCGACGCGGATGGGACGACGGTCACGACGGGTGATTTCAGTCTTCGCGGCGAGTACTTCGCCGCGGGACCCTCGGTGGCGACGCTGGCGCCGGGTCAGGGCTGGTCGGTGGTCGCTCCCTCGTGGGATTCGACCGCCGTCTACGTGTTCGACACGCAGGGGCAGGTGCGTCCGGGCTGGCCGCTCTACGTGAACAGTGGTCTGTGGTCGGCGGCCACCATCGGCGACATCGATGGCGACGGTGACATGGAGATCGCCTTCGGTTCGAACGGTCCCAACTTCTACGTCATGAACCACGACGGCACCGAGTACCGGGATGGCGATTCGAACCCGGCGACCAAGGGCGTGTTCAAGGTTCTCGCGTCGTCGTTCAACTACGGCACCGCCGCCATGGCCGACATCGACAACGATGGTCTGGCCGAGATCATCTACGGCGGGTTCGACGGCCGACTCTACGCATGGAACGCGGATGGAAGCTCCGTTCCTGGTTTCCCGCTGGTGACCACCGGCAACATCACGGCGTCCGTTGCGATCGGCTATCTCGATGGCCCCGGCGACACGAGCCCCGAGATCATCTTCCCGTCGACCAACGATTCGCTCTATGTGCTCCAGTCCAACGGACTTCGTCGTCCGGGCTGGCCGGTCTGGACGCGGACGTCCGGGTCGACGCGCACGCCTTCTCCGGCTCTGGCGGACATCAACAACGACGGCTTCCTCGATATCGTCTGGCAGAGCACGAACGGCGGGCTCTACGTGTGGAACCGCACCGGCACGCTGATCCCGCCGTTCGGGAATCTGCGCTACAGCCCGTTCACCAATGGCGCCTCCGAGAGCAGCCCAGTCGTGGCGGACCTCAATGGCGACGGCTTCAACGACATGCTGGTGGGTGATGAGACCGGGTTGCTGACCGCCTTCTCGGGCCTGAACGGACAGATCCTGGCGGGATTCCCGATCCAGCTCGAGGCCGAGATCCGCGGCACGGCGGCGGTCGGGGACATCGACCGCGACGGGATGACCGAGATCGTGGTGACGGGATGGGACAAGAACGTCTATGTGTGGGACTACGACTTCCCGTTCTCCCCGAACGGTCCCGCGCCGTGGCCGCAGTTCCATCACGATGCCCGCCGCACCGGATTCTTCAACGCCCCGCTGTTCGTGGGCGTCGACCCCGCTCCAGGCGGGACCGGGCCGGTGGCGAGAGTGGAGCTGAGTGCGGTGGCGCCGAATCCGGCGCGACACTCGACGAGACTCTGGTTCGGCGTTCCCGCCGAGATGGCGGGGCAGTCCTACGAGATGGCGATCCACGATCTCTCCGGTCGCCTCATCAAACGGGTCGAGACGGGCGTTGCCTCCTCGGGTCGCTTCTCGCTCGAATGGAACCTCCAGGGCGAGGACGGACGGCTGGTCGAAGGTGGCGTGTACTTCGCGCGCCTGACACTCGGCGGACAGAGCGCCACCAGGAAGCTCGTCGTCCTGCAGTGAGCCGTGCATGACGTGAACGGGGCGTCTCGGTGACGAGGCGCCCCGTTCGCATGCACGGCGCTTGACCCTCGAGTGCGCGTCTCCGTAGTGTCGCGCACCCCGCGAGAGAGGAGAACAATGAGCGTCCGCGTGCGATTCGCGCCCAGCCCGACCGGATTCCTGCACGTCGGCGGTGCGCGTACGGCCCTGTTCAACTACCTGTTCGCCCGATCCATGGGTGGCCGATTCATCCTGCGCATCGAGGACACCGACAGCGAGCGTTCGACCGAGGCGTCGACCGCCGCGATCTTCGCGGCGATGCGCTGGCTCGGACTCGGCTGGGACGAGGGCCCCGATGTCGGCGGCGATCACGGTCCCTACGTGCAGAGCGAGCGAGAGGAGTTCTATCGAGAAGCACTGCGTCGTCTGGAGGCGGCCGGCACGGCCTACCCGGCCTACGAGACGCCTGAGGAGCTCGACGCGATGCGCGAGACGCAGGTGGCGCGTGGCGAGTCGCCGCGATACGACGGGCGCGCACGGACGCTGACGGCTGCCGATCGAGCGTCGCTCGAATCACAGGGCCGGGTCCCGGCGTGGAGGTTTCGCCTGCCCGAGTCGGGGGAGACCGCATGGGACGACATCGTGCGCGGGCGCATCGCGTTCCAGAACGAGGTGCTCGATGATTTCGTGTTGGTGCGCTCCGATGGCCTGCCCACGTACAACTTCGCATGCGTCGTCGACGACCTGGCGATGCGGATCTCGCACGTCGTGCGAGGCGACGATCACATTTCGAACACACCGCGCCAGATCCTGCTCTGCGAGGCGATGGGGGCCGCGCCGCCGCGTTTCGCACACGCTTCCATGATCCTCGGGCCGGACGGCAAGCGCCTCTCCAAGCGGCACGGAGCGACGTCGGTGGAGGCCTTCGGGGATCTCGGCATCATCCCCGAGGCGATGATCAACTTCCTTGCGCTGCTCGGATGGGCGCTCGATGGCAAGACCGAGATCTTCACGCTCGCCGAGCTCGAACGCGTCTTCACGCTGGAGAAAGTCGGTGCGAATCCGGCCGTGTTCGACACGCAGAAACTCGAGTGGATGAACGGTCAGCACCTGAAGCGATTGGAAGAGGCCGATCGCACGCGCCGCGTCGTCGGATTCCTCCTTGGACGGGGGCATGATCTTGCGCGCCAGGGCGATGCGTGGGCCACGGAGTTCGTGCGTGTGCTCGGGGATCGCATGCGGACGATGGCCGATGCCGCCTCGCTCGGGGCATTCGCACTCGAGGACGAGGTCTCGCTCGAGCCCGAAGCGCTCAGTGCGCTCTGCGCGCGGCCCGGGGCCGGGCCGCTTCTGAAGGCCCTGGCCGAGGCCCTCGCATCCGACCGGGAGTTCTCACCGGCCAGCATCGAGGCGGTCACGCGCGCGCTCGCCGAAGCAAAGGGCGTGAAGTTCGGCGAACTCGTGGCGCCGGCGCGCATCGCCCTGACCGGGCGCACCTCGAGTCCGGGCATCTTCGAAGTGGTGCATCTGGTGGGCCGCGATCGGGCGGTTCGGCGGCTGCGTTCGGCCGCGGTCCACTGGGCGGAGTGTTCGAGCGCGAAGCCGGATGCTTGAGTGACTTGCAACGCGCGGCTCGGGTCGCTAGATTCCCCGCCTCATTTGCCCGGTAGTGTAACGGTAGCACGACAGGTTCTGGCCCTGTTAGTCGAGGTTCGAATCCTTGCCGGGCAGCCAGTTTCACGCGTCACACGTTCCGATCGGCGCGTTGTGGCCGCAATGCTTGACGCGAATGCGAGACGCTCGTTAGGGTCCCTCGCCTCGTGGCCCGAAAGGGCATGCGATCGCCTTCGTGGCGCTATCGTCTAGGGGTTAGGACGGATGGTTCTCAGCCATCAAACCGGGGTTCGAATCCCCGTAGCGCTACCAATCGACCGACGACCCGCGTGGCTCACCGCCGCGCGGGTCGTCTCGTTTCGGCCCGGGGCACCTCTCCAATCGGATGCTGACCGGTCGAATCGCGCCGGGTGATCGACGTTTCGCCATTGCGATCCACCCACAGGTGGAGCCGTGAGCGGCCGGTCGCGTCGCTGAGGAACAGGTGGATGCGCTGCTCGGGGTCGAGCTCGGCCTGCAGCCGGTGTATGCCATCGCCGTCGCTCAAGCGGAAGCGGGGCCGTCCATCTGCGGTGACCATCGCGTAGACGCGTGGACGCGTGTTGGCATCATTGAGGCGCACGACGGCGGCGCCATCCTCGCGCATCTCGAGCGCCCCACGGAACACCTTGGCCGAGTCGCGGAGCACGAAGCGCTGTGCGTCCAGTTGGGTGCGTGGGGTGAATTGATGCGCCACCAGCAGCACGAAGCCGATCGAGAGCGTGAGTGCCACGGCGCGCAGTCGGTCGATCGCGCGTTCCAGTCGAATCGGGTCCGGCGTGTGCGAATCGGGCATGAAAGCTCCGGTCGAGTGAGGGGCGCTCCTTCGCGCGCGATGATAGGGTAGCTGGCCGCGCGCTGCGATGGGGCAGCGAGCGAGAGCCGGGAGCCGAGATGGCGGGTTGGCCGAGTCCGATCGCAGTCACCGGGCCCTTGGGCTTCGTGGCCGCCCATCTGCTGCCCCGACTGGATCACGCCGGGACCCAAGTGCTCGCCGTCGTGAGGCCGGGCAGCGACGCCCAGGCGCTTGGCCGCTTCGGCGGCGTGGAGATCCGGCGAGGGGACCTGTCCGATCCCGCTTCGCTCGGTGGATGTTTCGAGGGTGCGGCCGCGGTGATCCATCTCGCGGGACTGGCACTCGTTCCGGCGATGCTGCCGACGATCGTCGCATCGGGGGTTTCGCGCGGTGTGTTCGTCAGCTCGGCGGGAGTCCACACGCGGCTCGTCAGTTCGGGCGCCGCTGCCAAGCGGGCGGGGGAGAAGGCGCTCGCCGACTCCACACTCGACTACACCATCCTGCGCCCGAGCATGATCTACGGGACGCCGCGCGACCGGAACATGGTGCGGCTGCTGAGATGGATCGAGCGCTGGGGAGTGGTGCCGGCGCCGCTCGGCGGCATCACGCCACAGCAACCGGTGCATGTCGAGGACCTCGTGCAGGCGATCCTGGCCTCGCTCGTCCGCCCGGAGGCGGCGCGGAAGTCCTACGATGTCGGCGGCCCGACGGCCATTGATCTGCGGGAAGTCGTGCGGGCGGCGGCGGGGGCCCTGGGCCGTCGAGCGTACGTGCTGCCGCTGCCGCTGCGGCCGGCGCATCTGGCGGCCATCACCGCGAAGCGACTGCGAATGCCCTTCCCGGTGAGCCCGGAGCAGGTGCTGAGACTGGCCGAATCCAAAGCGGTGGACATCACTCCGGCGACCCGGGATCTTGGTTTCTCACCGAGAACCTTCGCCGAGGGCATCGCGGCTGAAGTGGCGATGCTCCGCGGCGGCCCCTATCCCGGACAATGACCGGTCCGGGTCCCGGGAAAGACAAGCCGATACTCGGCTGAACCTGTTGGTGGGCTTTGAGTTGACCCGCCTCGCCGCCGCCGCCTAGACTTCCGCCGTCGCGCGGCGCCCGGGGGAACTGGTCAAGGTCGGACGGCCCCGGTGCACCTGCGACAGCCGTGCTGGCCTCGAACCTTGGAAGTGCCGATGCTCCAACGGAGCGAGGCCAGTATCCACCCCTCGAATCCTGCCCCTGTTCCGGAACCTCCGGGACCGGAGTCGGGGTGTACCGTGCGCCGAGAGGACCCGGGCGCGGTCGATCTTCGCGATCGCGAAGGTACGAGAGTGGATCGGTCCACACTCCCCACTTCATGACCTTCCGCAAGGCACCGAGATTCCTTCTGCTGACGATGACCTATGCGGCCATCGTCAACCTCTCCTACCTGGGCGCGCTGCTGCTGCGCTTCGAGGGGGATGTGCCGGCGCGTTTCGCGAGCGGCTACCGGGAAATCGCGCCCGCTTTCACGCTGCTGAGTCTGCTCGGCTTCTTCCTCGCCGGCCTGTTCCATGGACTGTGGCGATATGCCAGCACGGTGACGCTCTTCCAGATCTTCAAGGGCGTCACACTCTCGGCCGCATCGCTCGTGGTGCTCATGCTGTTCATCCCCGAACAGCTGTTCCCGCGAAGCCTGATCGTGCTCGTGTGGCTGATCGAACTCGTGCTCGTGGGCGGCGTTCGGTTCTCGTGGCGTCTCGCGCGCGAGAAGGTGCTCGGCCCGTTCTCCGGTCATGCCGTGCCGACGCTGGTCATCGGCGCGGATCACGCCGCCGTCAATCTGGTGCAGGAGATGCGGCGTCGCCTCTCGGGTGACGAATCGCTGATGCCCGTGGGGTTCCTCGATGACGACGAGCGCCTGACCGGCCATCTGCTCGAAGGACTCAAGGTGCTCGGGACGGTGGCGGATCTGCCCGAGGTGCTCAGGGCCCGGCATGTCGAGATGGTCGTCGTCGCCGATCCGGACATCCCCGGCCGTGTTCTGCGCGAGATCGCACGCGTCTGCACGGATGCCTCGGTTCGCGTCAAGACCCTGCCCGGCCTGTCCGACGTCCAGAACACGGGACGCACGTCGCTCGCACAGATGCGCGACATCCGGATCGAGGACCTGCTGGGTCGTGAGCCCGTGCAGCTCGACCTCGATGAGGTCGGATCGTTCCTTCAGGGGCAGCGTGTCCTGATCACGGGTGCCGGCGGGTCGATCGGCTCCGAACTGGTCCGGCAGGTCGCGGAGTTCGGCCCGGCCGAGATGGTCATGTTCGATCACGCCGAGAACGGGCTCTACTTCATCCACAATGAGCTGGTGTCGCAACGGCCGGGCTATCCCGTGCACGCGATCGTTTGCGACATGCGCGATGCCGAGGGTGTCGAGTCGTGCTTCGCTCGTTTTCGGCCGACGGTCGTGTTCCATGCCGCCGCGCACAAGCACGTGCCACTTCTCGAATCGAGTCCGCGTGAGGCGGTGCTCAACAACATCGTGGGGACGCGCAATCTGGTCGATGCCGCGGATCGCGTCGGGGTCCAGAAGTTCGTCCTCATCTCGACGGACAAGGCAGTCAATCCCACCAGTGTCATGGGCGCCTCCAAGCGCGTCTGCGAAATGCTGTTGCAGAGCGCGAGTCAGCGCAGCGCGACTCGATTCTGCGCCGTGCGATTCGGCAACGTCCTCGGTAGCGATGGCTCGGTCATCCCGCTCTTCCAGCGCCAGATCCAGCGCGGTGGGCCGCTGACCGTGACGCATCCCGAGGCGAGACGATTCTTCATGAGCATCCCCGAGGCGGTGCGATTGGTGCTGCAGGCCGGCGCGATGGGCCGCGTCGGCGAGGTGTTCGTCCTCGACATGGGAGAGCAGGTCCGCATTCAGGATCTCGCTCGCCAGTTGGTCCGTCTCGCTGGGCTGCGCGAAGGGGAGGACATCGAGATCGTGTTCACCGGCTTGCGCCCGGGCGAGAAGCTCTTCGAGGAGTTGCACTCCCACAGCGAGCGCACTCGCATCACACGCCACGAGCGCATTCTGACGTGGGATCTGACCTCCGAGGAGGAGGGCGTCCTGCGGCGCGATGTCGCTGAACTCGAGCGCCTGTCCGTCATCGGGGAGCCCATCGCGATCAAGAAGCAGTTGCATGCGATCGTCCCCGAGTACCGCGAACCGACGCCCGATGAACTCCGCCTCCAGCCGACACCGGCGAAGGAGGACGTTCTGCTGCCCGCCTCGTCGGTCGTGGCCCCGGCAGCGACGAACCCATCGTGGCCCGAGCGGGCGAGACAGTCGGTCGACGTCGTTCTTGCGACGCTGTTGCTGGTGCTCAGTGCGCCGATCTGGATCGCGCTGCTGCTGGAGGCCAGGTTGCGTGGCAAGAAGAGCATCCTGTTCCGCGAGACTCGGATCGGGCGCACCCGGCGCCAGGGTCAGCGCCGCGCGGGTCGCCAGGAGATGGCGATCGACCGGCGCAACATCGAGCGCCGAACGCAGAATCTACTGGGCGAGCCGGTGGCCTGTTCCCGCTTCCGCCACGACCTCGGCCCGATCAGCCGACTGTGCGCCCGGCACCGCCTCGACAAGTTGCCGTGGCTGTTCAACGTGATCCGCGGCGAGATGGCCATCGTCGGACCGAAGCCGGAGAAGGAGGAACTCGTGCTCCGCTGGCACCATTTGGTCCCCGACTATGAGCGCCGCTTCTCGGTGCTGCCGGGAATGACGGGCCTCGCTCAGGTCTCGGGCATCTCGGATAGCGATGCCGAAGGCGTGGTCCGTCGCGTGCACTACGACCTGTTCTATGTCGAACGCCGTTCGCTGTTGCTCGATCTCCGGACGATGGCTCGCACGCTCTCGGTGGTCATCCGACGCCCGCGCGGACTTCGCCCCATGCCAGCAGCCTCGGTCGATGTCAGGCCTGCTGCTTGATTCACGTTCCCCGCCTCCACGGCGCTGATCCGTCGGTGGCATGCACTATCATGTCGAAGACTCCCCATGCTCGGAAGCCCTGCGCTCGCCGATCGGCGAACGCGACGTCCAGGAGGGACCGGATGCGTCCAGATCTCATTCGCCGCGCGGGGCTCGCACTCGCGTCACTGTCGTTCGCTGTCTCGATCCTGATGGCGATCCCCGCACGTGCCGCTGACTACGTGCTCGGCGCGGAGGACGTGATCCAGGTGTCCGTGTGGCTCCATCCGGAGCTCGAGCGGACGCTGACCATCCGCGCTGATGGAAGCGTGACGTTGCCGCCGGTCGGGGACCTCAAGGCCGCCGGCCTGACGCCCAAGCAATTCGGCGATCGCACGGCGGATCGCCTCTCGGCCTATCTGCGACAGACGACGACCGTGACCGTGACGGTGACGCAGTACATGAGCCAGAGCGTTTTCGTTCAGGGTTCCGTGGCCAAGCCGGGACGATTCGGATTCGAGACGATCCCCTCGCTGGTCGATGTACTCGCCCAGGCGGGTGGCGCTCTGCCGGGAACGAATCTCGCGGCGGTGCAGGTCGTGCGGCGTGAAGGCGAACAGACACGGATGCTCGCTGCCGACATCGCGTCGGCACTGCGGACCGGCGACACGAGTGCACTGCCGACCCTGCGGCCGGGGGACACGATCATCCTGCCCGGAACGGGCGCCGCGACCTCGAGCACCAGTGGCGAAGGAGTCGCCGTGCTGGGCGAGGTCGGGAATCCCGGACTCTATCCGGCAGGGGAGCAGTCCGATCTGTGGACCATGCTCGCGCTCGCGGGCGGTATGACCAATCGAGGTCGGCTCGAAGACGTCCGTCTCCTCACACGTGGCAATGCCGGCGTCACCGTGGCGGTCATCGACTTGCGACAGGTGCTGGACCGCGGCAGTCGAGCCCCTCATCTCGTGCGCCCGGGCGATGTCGTGGTCGTGATGCCCAAGGGACAGGGCTTCTGGAGTGGCATGACGACCGTGCTCGGCCTGTCGCGCGATGCGCTCAACGTGCTCCTCCTCGTGGACTACTTCGACAAAAAGAGTGGAACGAGCAACTGATGAACTCCCATCCCCCGAACGAGCCGGCTCACGCGGACCGCGCTCAGATGGATCTGGGCGAGATGCTGCGCATGCTGTGGCGTCGGCGCTGGCTGCTGGTCGCGCCCTGGCTCACGGCGATCCTGGTCGCCGTGGCCGCGGCGGTTCTCTTGCCGCCCGTATTCGTCAGCCGAGCGATGCTCGTGCTCGATCGGGGCCAGAGCCTGCAGGGACCTTCGGGGCAGCTGACGGGCGGCTCGGGACTGGATCAGCAGGCTGAGATCATGAAAGAGCAGGTGCAGAGCGGGACGTTCCTGCGCGCGGTGCTCGCCGCGACCGGCGTCACTCGCGACGCCAGCACGCGGGCGTGGGCGCGCAAGGAATCCGCGAAGTACCCGGGGACCAACGAAGATGAGCAGTTCGAGATGTTCATGGCCGATCATCTCCGCGAGAACGTCGCGATCAAGCGAAGCAAGGGCCAGTTGTTCGAGATCCAGGTCAGCGACATCGACGGCGAGCGCGCGCGATTGTTCGGGGATGCCATCGCGAATCAGATCGTCGAGAGTTCGAAGGCGCGGCAGCTCGAGCAGATCCGAGCCGGCCAGGAGTTCAGCTCGGAGCAGGCACTCATCTACAAGCGCCGACTCGAGGAAGCGGAGTCACGGCTTCGCTCGGCCGAGTCCGCCGCGATCTCCACGAGCGTCGTCGGGACGGCGGTCAGCAGCTTCAACCTGAACTTCGCCCAGACGCTCGCCGACCAGGCCTCCATCGAAGCGGACGAGCTGCGGCTCCGTCTCGCGGACTTGCGCACGCAGTCGGCGGGCCGACTGCGTGAGAACGATCCCGCGCTGTTGACCGGTACCGAGATCTCCAACCTCTCGAGCCAGATCACGTCGCTCGAGGGACAGCTGGGGAGAGCGTTGCTCAGCGAGGCGTCGTTCACCGGAGGCACCAGCGTGAGATTGCTGCTCGCGCGTAAGAGTGCCGACCTCGAGCTCGCGCTCGCCACGGCCGCCGCACGTGCGCTGCCCGGGCTCGCACCGGATGCCCGCGATCTCGCGGTGCGAATCCGGCTGGCTCAGGTCAATGCCAATGCGAAGGACGCGTGGAGAGGCTGGGTGCAGGGGCAGATCATCGCGTATCAACGGCAGGTCGTGAGTTCCCCCGGTCGCCAGATGGAGATCGAACGGCTGCGGGCGGACGTCGAGTCGGCGCGGCAGATCTACAACACGTTCACGTC
Organism: bacterium; assembly: GCA_043779265.1. GTDB lineage: Bacteria > Eisenbacteria > RBG-16-71-46 > RBG-16-71-46 > RBG-16-71-46 > CADEFY01. The sequence continues at coordinate 16,581 of JAYWEM010000150.1, forward strand.
TCAGAGCGCGTCGATGACGATCCAGGAGGCGTTCCAGAACGCCAAGCTCAGCGGGCGGTTCATCGTTCAGAATCCAGCGAGCCGGCCGTTGTCGCCCTCCAAGCCGAATCGTGCGCTTCTCGTCCTGCTCGGCGTGGTGATCGGCTGCATCCTCGGCGTCGGCACCGTGCTGGTGGCGGAGCACAACGACCCGTCCATGAAGAACGCCGAAGAGGTGGAGACGATCCTCGGCCTGCCCGTGTTGGGGGCGATTCCCCGCGTGGATGAACTCGATCGATCGAAGCAGCGACGGTCGCGAGGTCCTGCCCCGGGCCCCGGTGTGCTGCCGGCGCCTCGCGATCACGGTCTGCTGCACCGACTGAAGGTGGAGAGCCCGCTCGGGTTGGAGTTCAAGCGCATCTACCTGAACCTCGCGCGCTCTCGCGGACGCGAGCTGCCGAAGACGCTGATGATCACGAGCTCGACTCGCGGCGAGGGCAAGACGACGACGAGCGCCTGTCTCGGGATCACGCTGGCGCGTGAGCATCGGGCCCGCACGCTGCTCGTCGATTGCGACTTGCGCAGTCCGGCGCTGCATCGCGCCCTCGGCATGCCCAGTTCAAGTTGGGGTGTGGCGCAGATGTTCCAACAGCGCCACTTCGATGAGCGGTTCATCCGGCAGACCTCGCTCCCGACGCTCGATTTCCTCGCGGCAGGACGCAGCGAGCGCGCGGCGGCGGAGTTGATCGAGCAGGATGCCGTCGAGTGGTTCCTGCGGGAAGCGCAGCAGCGCTACGACCTGGTCGTGCTCGATACCGCGCCCAACCTCGCTGTTCCCGACCCGCTGATCATCGGGCGCGTGGTCGAAGGCGTGCTCTACGTGGTCAAGGCCGGTCAGACCGTACGGAAGGCCGCCGAGTACGGAGTGAAGGTGCAGCGCGAGGCCAGGGACAATCTCATCGGAGTGCTGATGAACGATGCCGGTGAGTTCCTGCCGCAGTACTACGGGTACAAGCAGCAGTACTACGGTTACACGTCCGAGGTGGTCGAGGGCTGAGCCCCCGACAGGAACTGGCCCCCGTGCGCAGCCTTCGGGTCCTCAAGAACGTGATCACCAACTATCTCCGATTCTTCCTCGGAGCGGTGATCGCGTTCGCGCTGACTCCGTTCATGGTCCACGTCATGGGGGACCGCGACTACGGGCTCTGGATCACGGTGTTCTCGCTGACGGGATACTTCGGGTTGTTCGATCAGGGTATCCGTCCGTCGTTGGTCCGCTACGTCTCGCGCGAGCATGCCGCGGGCGATCACGATGCGCTCGCGCGCACGATCAGCAGCGCTTTCGCGTTGTATTCCTCCGTGGGCGTCGTGACGATGGCCGTCGCGGTCGTGGTGGCGATGAACGCATCGAGTTGGATCCGCGTCGATCCGGCACTGCACGCGATCGCCCCGACGCTCGTGCTGCTGGTGGGCGCCTCGATCGCGCTGGGATTCCCGCTGGGCGTCTATGGGGCCGTGCTCTCGGGGCTCCAGCGTTACGACGTCGCGAATGGCATCGGCATGGTCATCGGTGTCGTACGCGCGTTCGCGTTCGTCGCCGTTCTCAAGCTGGGCGGTGGACTCGTCGAGTTGGCCTGGATGTCGCTGGTCATGAACTTGATCGGACATGCATGGTCGTGGGTGGCGGCTCGTCGACTGCTGCCGGGTCTACCGTTCGGGTTGCACTTGGTGGGCCGCGCTCATGTCCGGCGCATCGCGAGCTACGGCGGATGGGCTTTCATCGGCGCGCTCGCCACCAATGTCGCGTTCCAGACCGATGCGCTCGTCATCACCAGTTTCCTGGGAGCTGCACTCGTCACTCCCTTCGCGCTCGCTGCCGGACTCATCGACAACTCGCGATCGCTCGTCCACTCCGCGGTGTGGGTGCTGTCGCCCACCGCCAGCGAGATGGAGACGCTGGGCGAAGGGGACAAGCTCCGTGCGTTGATGGTCGCGGGCTCCAAGTACTCGGTGCTCCTCGCTTGGCCGGTGCTGATCGGCCTCATGATCTTCGGCGGGAATCTGCTCACGACCTGGGTCGGACCCTCCTACGCATCGGCCTCGCTGCTCATCATCATCCTCGCAATCCCCACGCTCGTGGCGCTGCCCCAGGCGACCGCTTCGTCCGTATTGTTCGGCATCAGTCGGCACAAGGGCATCGTGATCCTCTCGCTCCTCGCCGCCGTCCTCAATCTCGGGCTCTCCATCTGGTGGGCACAGGATGTGAGGTGGATGGCCGCTTTGTTCGGAACGGTCGTGGATCCCGGGCTCGTCGGTGTGGCCATGGCGACCGCGATCCCACTCCTGCTGCTCTCGGGCATCGCCACCGCGATCTTCGCCTGCCACGCGATCGCGCAGCCGCTCCCGGACTATCTGTGGCGCGGCTTGCTGCGCCCGGGCCTCGTGAGTCTGGCCTTCGTGCCTCCCGCGATCCTGGCGCAGCGGGTCTGGCATCCCATCGGCTGGGGTCCGATCATCCTCGCTTGTGGACTGAGCTGGGTGGTGTTCGCCTTCGTCGCATTCCACTGGGGAATGGACGCGGCCGAGCGCTCGCGATGGGCGAGGATGTTCATCGCCCTCTTCGGACGCACCCCTCGGACGGAGGGCGACTCATGACACGGCCCAGCGTCAGCGTCGTACTCGCCGTCTATAATGTGATGTGGTGCATCGAGCGCGCGTTGGACAGCGTCCTGTCCCAGACGCACGTGCCGCTCGAGATCATCGCCTGCGACGACGGATCCACGGATGGGACGCCCGAGTTCATCGAGCGCAAGTACGGCGATGCTGTCCGCGTGCTGCGGTTGCCCCATCGCAATGCATCCGCCGCGAGGCACGACGGGCTGGCTGTCGCGCAGGGCGACTGGCTCGCCTTCCTCGATGCAGATGACTGGTGGCAGCCGCACAAGCTCGAGCGACAGCTCGAGTACGTGGCGGCGCACCCGAGCGTCAGGTGGGTCTCGACCGAAGGCCGATATGAGTCGGAGCACGGAGTCGAGCGGGCGTCCTGGCTGGCCGACTACTTCGAGCCCGTCATCGAGCGCAACGGCGACCTTCTGCCGCCCATGTTGGGCCGCTGTTTCCCGCTGATGAGCTCGATGCTGGTCGAGCGGAGCGCCTATCACGAGGTGGGCGGCATCGACCCCGCGATCATCTACTCCCATGACTACGATCTCTGGCTCCGATTGGCGGCTCGCTTCGATGGCGGCTTGATACCCGAGATGCTCGTCCATTACTGGACCCACCCGGGCGCACTGAGCAAGAACTTCGAAGCGCGCCATCGCGACGACCTGATGTTGATGCAGCGCGCGGCCGACGGCACGCTGCGCGACGACGCCCAGACGCGCGAGCTCGGACGCGAACGCGTGGCGGCGCTGCAGTACCACATCGGCCAACGCTGCCTGCGCACGGGACGTGGGGCGGAAGGACGCGCGCTCCTGCGCGCCTCTTTGGCCCGCGGCCCGATTCTGCGTCGGAGTGTGGCGCTGCTCGGATCACTCGTCCCGGATGGACTCGTGCCCGTGCTGCAGCGCATCCCGCTGCTCAAGAAGTGGGTGAGCGTGGCTCGCGGACCGTCGCAGCGAGTGAAGGGGAGTGATCCCTCATGAACCAGCGCGCGTACTCGGTCGTCATCCCGTGTCGCGATGGGATGCCCGATGTCCTCGATGCGGTTCGCTCCGCCCTCAGCCAGAGCCGTCCGCCGGACGAGGTCGTCCTGGTCGACGATGGGTCGACGGATGGGAGCGCCGAACACGTCGAGCGTCAGTTCCCGGGACGCGTGCGGATCGTGCGAGGGCGTTTCGGGAGTGCCGGCGCTGCACGGAACGCCGGCTGGCGCGCCGCCACTTCGTCGTGGATCGCGCTGCTCGACGCGGACGATCTGTGGTTCCCGGAGAAGCTGGCCACGCTCGACGAGGCGCTCGACCGGATGCCGCAGGCGACTTGGTGCTTCAGCGATGGCGCCTTCCGGACGTTGGATGGTCAGTTGCATGCGTCGTGGTTCGGACTCTACGCCGACCTCGTCGAGCCCTACTGCGGCTCGCCACTCTCGCAGCTTCTCGAGGTGAACTTCGTGCTGACGTCCTCGGTCGTGATCGAGCGCGACACGCTCGAGGCACTCAGCGGCTTCGACGAGAGCCTGTCGCATGCCGAGGACGTCGACTTGTGGATCCGGCTCTCTCGCCGTGGTCTTGCGACGGCAGTGCGTCGAGCGCTTGTCCGTTATCAGCACCGAGAAGGTGGACTGACGCGGCTCACGGAGCAGCGCCTTCGAGGGGGTGCCACGCTGTTCGGTCGGCTCGCGGCGGATGCCTCGCTGGCGCAGCCTCTCCGGCGACAGGCGCGTGCGCGCACCTCGATCTACCAGTACAAGCTGGGGTTCCATGCACTGCGGGAGGGGCGGACCAGCGAGGCACGCGCTCGATTCTGTTCGGCGTGGCTCTTCCCGGAACGTGTCCTGCCCGTCGTCCTCGGGTTCTGCGCCGCACTGCTGCCGCCCGCACTCTTCCAGCGGCTGCGCCGGCAGGGCGCCGTCAAGGCCGCTGCCACGCCGATGATGGCGCTGCATCGCGTTCGACTCGAGGGCGTGGTCACCGAGTCGCCCACTCCGGCGGCCAGCACGCGGAGCGCTCGATGAGCCCGACCACGGGTCCGCGCGGCCGCGATGTCGGTGAGGAGATGCGCCGAGCCGCACAGCGCGGGGCCGAGCGCCATCAGAGCCTGCCCGGACTTCTGGTGGCCATGGGCGCTGCCGCGATCCTGATGATCGGATTCATCGTGCTCGACTATCACCTCGATCAGGCGGACCATCGCCTGTTCAAGATCCTCGGCGGATTGCTGGCATTCGCGGGCATCCTGTCGCAGCCGCACTTCGGGCTGCTGCTCCTGCCCATCGCCAGTCCATTCCTGCCGTGGATCCCGCCTGCGCCGGTGCCCGGGCTCAACCCGGTCAACCTCCTGTTGTTCTCGATCTTCGGGACCTTCGCCCTCGGACGCATCGCGCGACGGCAGCCGGTGTTCCGCCGCGGTCGGCTGGATGCGTGGATCGTCGGGCTGTTGCTGCTCGCTGCCGTTTCGATTCTCCGCGGGGCCGCGTTCCCGACGGGGCTCGGATTCGATGCGGCGAGCGCCGGGCTGGTGCTGTTCCGCTCGGCCACCACGTTCGCGACCTATTTCATCGTGCTCTCCATGTCGCGCGGGCTGCCCGATCGGCGGCGCATCGCGTGGGCCGTGATGCTCGGACTCCTGGCGGAGTCGATCGTGACCATCATGTACGGACGCAATGGCTCGGGTGGCCGAGCGCTCGGCACGCTCGGACAGTCCAACGAGCTCGGCGCCTTCCTCGCGCTGTTCTCCGTGGTGGCGGTGGCCCTGCTGGCTGCCACTCGCAATCCGTTCGGATGGACCATCCTGTTCGGAACCTTCATCGCGGGCTCGATCGGCCTGTTCATGTCGCTCTCACGCGGCAGCATGGTGGCACTGCTCATCTCGCTGGCGGTCGTGTGCTGGCGCACGTCCCGCACGTTGTTCGCGGTCCTCGTCGTGGCCCTCTTGGCCTCGCCGCTGTGGGCGCCCGACTATCTCAAGGAACGCATCACGGGTTCACAGGTCGCCGTGGAGGGCACGGATGACGTGAACATCGATGCTGCGGCGGAGGCCCGCGTCCAGACCTGGCGCAGCATCATGGAAGTGGTGCAATCCCATCCGCTCGATGGCGTGGGTTGGACCGGGCTCGGCTACGTCTTGCCCGACATCGGCACCGAACTCGGCCTCGAGGAGGTCAAGGATTCAGCGCACAACACGTTCCTGCGCATGCTGGGAGAGATGGGGATCCTCGGCCTGATTCTCTTCAGCGCACTGTTGTGGAAGTGCTGGAGCATCAGCGATCAGGCGATGAAGCGCGCTCGCACGCCGTTCGACCGTGCGCTGGCCATCGGCGTGGGTGGAGCCGTCATCTCGATGGCCGTCTCGTGCGCATTCGGGGATCGCTTCTTCAACGTGATCATCGCGAGCAACTTCTGGGTGCTCATGGCGCTGGTCGAGCACAGCCTGCACGAGTCCTACGAGGCCCACACGTGAGCGCGCGATGGATGCGATGGCTCCTGTCGCTGCCGCCCTGGCCCACGGCCGGTGGGGCCGGAGGGCCCCGCCTGACCGTGATCCGGCACCATCGCGTCTACGCGCCGGGGGATCGGCCGCTCTACCGGCTGGGGGTCACCGAGCGCGTGCTCGAGGCTCAGGTCGCGACGTGCATCGGCGCGGGATTGACGCCGTGCACGGTGCGCGATGGCCTCACCTGGCTTGCAAGCGCCAGCGGTGGGCGTCGGGTCGCGTTCTCGTTCGATGATGGCTACGTCGACAACCTCGAGCGTGCTCTCCCGGTGCTGCAGCGACACGGCGCACACGCCACGCTCTACCTCGCGGCCGGTCTGATGGAGTCGCGCCAGGCTCCGTGGTGGGACGAGCTCGCGTTCGTGCTCGCCCAGGCGGCGAATGGGACGAGGAGCATCGAGTTCGGCGGGCAGTCGACGGAACTCGCTCTGCACGGCGAATCGGAGCGCCGAGCGGTGATGACACGACTATTGCCCGCCATGCGCGTCGCACCGGCCCACCAGAGGGCTCTGCTCGACTCGTTGCGCGAGCAACTGTCCGTCTCGACCGAGGCGCCGTGCGAACTGGCCACGCTGGAGTCCTCTGCGCGGTGGGCGGAGGCGGGAATGGAACTCGGCGCACACACGCTGACGCATCCCTTCCTCTCGACCCTCGAAGCCGACGCGCAACGCGAGGAGATCGTCGGTTCGGCGAAGCGGATCCGGGAAGTGGTCGGGGCGGACGTCGTCGGGCTGGCCTTCCCGAACGGCGATCATGACGAGCGCACGCTGCGTGCAATGCACGCCTCCGGCCTCGAGTACTCCGTCACGACGCAGTCGGGGGACATCGTGCAAGGCGCGGACCGATTCACGTTGCCGAGACGGGGCCTTCCCGAAGGAGCCGTGCTGGGGCCAGGCGGACGCTTCTCCCCGCACATGACACGAGCCGAGATCTCGGGCCGCTTCGATCGGCTGCGCGCCGGCAGCTCGGGAGCGTCGACATGAACGCCCGCGCCCTTGGACTGCCGGATCGCCGCATCCGCCTTCTCTACGTCGCCGCCAATTTCGTGACGGGTGGAGCGGAGCGCCATCTGCTCGAGATGTGGCGCCGTATCGACCGCACGCGTTTCGATGTGCGCATCGCGTGCCTCAAACGCGAGGGGGCGTTCACGCCGCTCGTCGAGCAGCTCGGGCTGCCCCTGCATGACCTCGGCGTCGGTCGCCGCATCTACGACCCGAGCGGCGTGCGCGGGCTGTTGCGCCTGATCTCATTGGTGAGGGAGTGGCGGCCGGACATCCTGCATGGTTACTTGTTCGGGCCCAACCTCTTCGCGGCTCTGGCGGGGCGCGCGTGCGCGGTCCCGGTCGTGGCCGTCGCGAAGCGGAACGTCGATGCCTTCGAGACACCGCGCCAGATCGCGATGCAGCGCCTCGCGCACCGGCTCGCGACCCATGTCACGGCCGTGAGCGAGGAGGTGGCGTGGAGCTCGGTGGCGCTCGGTGTGCCGCGCGAGCGAGTCACGGTGATCGAGAATGGCGTGGATGTGAGCCGTTTCGACGGGCGGAACGATCGTTCGCGCGCCGAGGGGTTGCCGGTGCTGCCCGCGAATGAGCTGGTCATCGGTGCGGTCGGCTGTCTCGCCCCGCGCAAGGACTTCGGCACGCTGCTCGAGGCGATGGCTCGCATCCGCGAGCAGGGCGTCGGGAGCCACCTCGTCATCGCGGGCGACGGACCCGAGCGTGCCGCGCTCGAGGCCCAGCGCGCCCGGCTCGGGCTCGAGGGAACCGTTCACTTCCTCGGTGAGCGTTCCGATGTCGACCGACTGCTTCCGGCCTTCGACGTCTTCACTCTGTCCTCGCGCGAAGAGGGCATCCCCAACGCGCTCCTCGAGGCGATGGCGGCCGCAAGGCCCTGTGTCGTCACGCGGGTCGGCGGCAACGCCGAGGTGCTGGCCGATGGCCGCACCGGCTGGCTGGTGCCGCCGCAGGATCCCGCAGCGCTCGCGGCTGCGCTCGTTCACAGCCTGCGCGATCGGGCCGAGGCCACGCGCCGAGGCGAGGCGGCACGTACGGCGATGATCGCGGAGCGCAGCATCGAGGGAATGGTCCGCCGTCACGAGGAGTTCTACGAACAGGCGCTCGGGCTCGAACCGGCTGTCGCCGCGGGGGAGCGGTCATGAAGCGCGTGCTGTATGTCACGACGACCTTCCCGACGCTGGCGGCGTTCATCGAGAACGAGGTGCACCGGCTCGTCGCGCGTGGCGTCCACGTACGGGTCCTCACGCTGCGCGGCGTGAGTCGGGAGCATCAGCCCGAGCACGCGGCACTCGTGCCGCTGACCATGGCGATCGGCTCGCCTCTGGACCTCGCGGGCTGGTGGGAGTTGCTCGGGTGGCTGGTCCGCCGTCCGCACGTTCTCGTGCCCGATGTGCTTCGCGTGCTGTGGGCTTCCCGCGGCAGCGTCTATGCCCTTGCGGGCCATCTCGCGTACCTGCCGGCCGCGGCCCGCACCGCCACGATCGCGCGCCGCGAGCGATTCGAGCGCGTCCACGGCGCGTGGGCGCACTTCCCGGCTACCGTCGCCTATCTCGCCTCGCGCTTGGCCGGATGTCGCTTCAGCATGGCGGCTCATGCCGGAGCCGACCTCTATCGCACACGCGCCTTCCTCGCCGAGAAGGTGCGCGCCGCCGACTTCGTCACGGCGTGTGTCCGCGGCAACGCCGACATGCTCCGCTCGCTCGCGGGCGAGGGCCGCGGCCGCGTGGTCTGGCTCTACCATGGCACGGACCTCGCGCGGTTCGGCTCCATCGTGAAGGCGCGAGTGGAACAGCCGATGCTCCTCGTCGTGGGGCGACTCGCTCCGGCCAAGGGCTTCGATGACGCGGTGATGGCTCTGGGGCGGCTGAGGACGCGCGGCGTGCACGCCCGTCTCGTCGTCGTGGGCGATGGTCCGGAGCGCGCCCGACTCGAGTCGCTCGCGCTCGAGCACGGCGTTCGTGAACAGGTCGAGTTCCTCGGGTCCCTGACGCACGACGCGATCGTCCCGCTGTATGCATCCGCCTGGGCCCTGCTCGCGCCGAGCAAGGTGCTCGCCAATGGCCGTCGCGACGGGATCCCGAACGTGGTGATCGAGGCGATGGCGGCGGGGATCCCGGTCGTGGGCACGCGCGCAGCGGGACTCGAGGAGGCCATCGAGCCCGGCGTGACCGGGATGCTCGCCGATCCCGGCGACCCGGACGCGCTCGCGGCCGCCATCGAGCCGCTGGTCCGCGATGCGGAACTTGCGGATCGGATGGGACTCGCCGCGCGATCGCGCGTCCAGAGTCAGTTCGATGCGGCACTCAACTTCGAGCGGCTGTGGCGGTTGTTCGCCTCCGACGGACGCGAGGGGGCGGCATGCGCGTGATGCACGTGGTCGAGGCCATGCATCAGGGCGGCGCCGAGTCGTTGGTGATCGAGCACGTGCGCCGCGCGGCTCGCGGGATCGAGAGCTTCGTGGTCGCGCTGAATCGAGGCGGCCCCTCACTCGAGGCGGCCCAGGCGGCTGGGGCGACCTGTCATGTCCTCGGCAAGGGCGGCGCGCGCGCGAGCGGCCTCGTGCGACTGACGCGGCTTTTGCGTGAGCATCGGATCGATGTCGTGAACGGGCACAATCCGACGGGGGCGCTCTACGGCACGATCGCGGCGCGGCTTGCGGGCGTACCGGTCGTGATCCGAACCGAGCACAGCATCCACTATCCGGGGCGGGGCTTCCGATTCTATGGACCGATCGAGGCCGTGCTGACGGCGCTCTCCGACCGCGTCATCTGCGTCTGCGAGGCTTCGCGAGCGAGTCACGCACCGCGCTTCGCATGGGCGGGCGGACGATTCGTCACTGTCGCCAACGGGATCTCCGAGGAGAGCGAGCGCCCGGATCGCGCTAGCGCTCGCCGGGAACTCGGGATCCCGATGGACGCGCGTGTCGTCCTCACGGTCGGGAGCCTGACGCCGCAGAAGTCCCAGGATGTCCTGCTTCGCGCCTTCTCGGAAGTCGCGCGTGCGATCCCCGAGGCGCTCCTCTTGATCGCGGGCGAGGGACGACTCGAGGCGCGGCTGCGGGCACTCCACTCGGAACTGGCCCTTGGCGAGTCGGCGCGATTCCTCGGCGCCCGTGGCGATGTCCCCCTGCTGATGGCCGCGTGCGATGTGTTCGTGCTCTCCAGTTCACGAGAAGGGCTTTCCGTCACGCTGCTCGAGGCGATGCGCGCCGGGCGCGCCTGTGTCGCGACCGACGTCGGTGGCAATCCCGAGGCGGTCGCCGATGGCGAAACCGGCCGGATCGTGCCGATGGGCGACCCCGAGGCTCTAGCGGGTGCGCTGCGGGACCTGCTCTCGGATGTTGCGGGCTGCGCGCGAGCGGGCGAATCGGGAGAGCGACGGTTCCTCGAACGATTCACTGCGGCCCGCATGGTCCGTCAGACCGAGGCGATCTACGCGGATGCCCTCATCGCGAAGGGGAGGCTCGCACATGAGCCGGCTTGAGCCCACGGGCACCTTGCTCGGAACGCTGGCCGCGCTCGGCGACATCGGCGTCGTGGGCAGCGCGCGTCTCCGTGCGTCGAGCGAGGGCTGGGACGCCCCGTTCGCTTCGCTTCGGCCGCTGCTCGCGGATGCCGACGCGGCCTTCGCGAATCTCGAGTTCCCGATCGGAGAGCGCGCGTGGGTGCGCGAGGGGCGTTCGGAGGAATTCTTCCACGACGCCGACGTGGCCGGCGCGCTCGTGCGCGCCGGCGTGAGCGTCGTATCGCTTGCGAACAACCACATGATGGATTGCGGTCCGCAGGGACTGACGCGCACGCTCGAGGTCTGCCGTGCCGCCGGACTCGCGACCGTCGGCGCAGGTGAGGACCTCGCGACTGCTCGCACGCCGTGGCGAGCCACGTTGAATGGACGTCGGTGGGTGATGTTGGCCTACGGGACGACCCAGGGGGATGCGGCGAGCGTCACATCACCCGGCATCGCACCGCTCGAGGCCGCACTCGTCGCAGCCGATATCGCGCGTTGGCGTCCCGAGGCAGATGTGCTGGTGGTGAGCGCTCATTGGGGCTCGATGTACGTGGACTATCCGCCGCCTCGCGTGCTCGAGGCGGCGAAAGGTATCGCCGCTGCCGGTGCCGACATCGTGCTCGGCCATCATCCGCACGTGCTGCAAGGCGCCGAGCGGGTCGGCCGGTCCCTGGTGGCCTACAGCCTCGGTGATGCGGTCTTCAACTGCCGCGCAGGCGACTTCCACTCGCAGGTGGCGGCCGACAAGCGTCTGGAGAGTGGCGTGTTCCTTGCGCAGGCGGCGAGCGATGCGCATGGACTGACGCTTCGGCCCACGCGCCTCGACCAGGATGGGTTCCCCGGTGTCGTGAGCCTGGCGGACGCTGAGGCCTCGATCGAACGCTGGAACGGACTCTCTGCAGGCCTCGCCGCAGGCGAGCGCGCTTTCGCCGAGGGCAGCGCTTCCACGCTGCTGCAGTACGAGGTGCAGAGCCTCGCGACGTATGTGAGGCAAGGCAGGTGGGGGCGCGTGCTGCGCCTGCTCGGAAGTGTCCGGCCACGTCACTTGCCCGTGCTGTGGCATGCCCTTTCGAGAAGGGCGGGTCCGCGATGAACCTCGAACGTTGGAGCACCCGGACGCCGCTTCCGACGGAATTCGAGGTGCGATGGAGCGAGTGGGCGCAGGCGGCCCCGCTCACCAACTTCTCGATCCGGCTCGACCACGCTCGGTGGGATGCATCGTGCGGCAGGCATGCGACCCTGGTCATGGCCGAAGCTTCGGGCCGCCGACTCATTCTCGTGATGCGCGAGGTGGACGGCGAGTTCCATTGCGGGTGGCCGTGGCGCTGGCAGGCCGCGATGTGCGATGAGGGTGCGGGCCGCGGCCCCGGTCCTTCCGAGACCGAAGCCAGGTTGATGTTCGAGGCCGCTCAGGAGGCGGCACACGGCATCCGCCTTCGCATGCACCTTCCCGTCGATCCGGGGAGTCGGTATCCCGGGTTCCGCACCGGTGTGACGATCATCCAGCGCATCGATGTGTCGGACCAGGAGTTGCTCGAGAGCATGGACTCGAACAAGCGCCGACTGCATCGCCGCGCGATCCGCGAGGGATTCCTCGTGCGCCTCGGCGACCGGCCCGAGGACCATCGCATCTACGGGGAGCTCGACCGTGGGGCCATGCAGCTGCGAGGCGATGTGCCGCCCGAGCCCGTGGATGATCCAGGACCTGGCATCGGATGGCGCGAGTGGGAGCATCCGTGGATGCGGCTCCTCGTTGCGGAACGCGAGGGACGGGTCGAGGCGTGTGTCGGTGATGGCATCGCGCCCGGCGCGATGGTCGATGGCCGCTCCGCGGTCACCTCGCTCGAAGCTCGGAAGGCCGGTGTGATGGCGCTGCTGTGCCTCGAGGAAGCGCGACTTCACCGCGACGATGCACACCGCTGGCTCAATCACGGCGGCGACACGACCTTCAAGCGGGAGGTCTCGGGGAGGCTCGGGACACGGCTCGTGATGTACGGCTGGCTGGGCGGCGGGCGGCGCCATGCGCTGGCCAATCATTCCGAGGCGCTGCTCTGGCGGACGCGCCCGACGATCGCCTCGTGGGTGCGTGCGGTGGGCCGGTCGCTGCCGCGGCTCGCCGAGCGCAGCACGCCATCGGTCCCCTCGATCCCCGCGGCCGCCGAGCCGGCATCGCTCACCCGGGCGAGCAAACCCGAAGCGGCTTCCCCCATGACTTCCCCGGCGGGCGTCGGCGGAGCCGCGGCTGCGGTCCGGACGTGGTCCACGGATCAGCCGGTCGACGCCTCGTTCATGCGCGCATGGCAGAGACGACTCGACACGAGCGGACGGGCGCACTTCTCGTTGCGGCCGGAGTGGCTGCATGCCGAGGCCGAACAGGGTCGCATCTGCCGCGCCATCCTGATCGATGAGCCCGACCTGAATGCCGCCATCGTGCTGAGGCGCGAGCGCGAGGGATGGGTGTGTGGCCGTCCGTGGCGCTCGCAGATCCTGTTCGAGGATGCTTCCGACTCCGCACCCGGGATGGAGGCGCTCGGTTTGCTGCGCGTGCTCGGTCACATGAGCGGCCAAGTGGCGCCGCAACCACTGGAATTGTTCGTTCCCTGTGTTCCGAACGGCCCGCGCGGTCGAGCGGCCGGGCGCACGCTCATGCGTTCACTGCGTGACGATGACGAGACGTTCTTCTCGAGTCTCTCGGAAGAGACGCGTGTCGACATCCAGCGCACGCTCGATGAGGGGTGGGAGGTCCGGCTCGCGTCGAGTCCCGGTGAGTGGGAGGCATTCCGAACGCTTCAGGTCGAGGCCGCCGATCGACGCGCCGGGGACCGCCCAGCCGGCGTGCCGCATCCGATCGCACCGGATGTGGCGTGGCTCCCGCAGGAGTCCGCATGGCAGTGGCTCTTCGTCGCGCTCAAGGACGGCGCTCTCCAAGGTGGCTCCGGCTTCGGCTGGGCCCCGGGCGGCTTCGCTGACTACATGACACGCGCCTACTCGGAGGACGCTCGCCGGGCGGGCGTGAACACGTTGCTGACTTGGACGGCGATGCAGCACGCTCGCGAGGCCGGTTGCCGCTGGATCAACTGGTGTGGGGCAACGCGATTCGATCGACAGTTCGGCGGGGACCAGGTGGAGTTCGACCGCATCCAGATGGGCGGGCCAGGATGGTCGGCGACCGAGCAGATCGGCTCGGCGGCCCAGAACACGATGCAGGCGATGACCGAGTGGTTCAAGGGCGCACGAAAGGGGAAGCAGTCATGAGCGGGAACATCCGGGATGCACGAGTGGCGTTCGACGAGTTCGTGCGATGGACCATCGAGAAGGAGTACCGCGCCGTTCAGGATCGACTGCCCGACGGCGAGCGCGAGGCTTTCGCCGACTACTACAAGAATCTCCCGAAGCCCGGTCAGGAGTCGGCGATCCGTCGCTATCTGCGCGGCTTCTGGCGAAGTGATGCCGGTTGGACGTCGCGATGGCTGGTGAATCGTGCTCGCAGCACGGGACGAGCGCCTCGCGTGCTGGATGCAGGCTCGGGATTCGGGACCTACAGCATGTTGTACGCCTCGGTCGGCGGAGATGTGCTGGGCGCCGATCTGAGACCCGACCGCCTCGCCGCCGCCGAGAAGCGCCTCGCCTTCCACCGTGAAGCGACGGGGAGGACGCTCTCGGTCCGTTATGCGCGTGCCGACCTGACGCGCGCCTGGGACGCGCGCTACGACTTGGTCTGGGTGTACAACGCGCTTTCGCACATCGATCCGCTGGAGGGTTTTCTCGCGCAGGTCCGGACGCACCTCGAGCCGGGAGGCGTGCTGGTGATCGGCGACATCAACGGCGCCCATCCCGAGCATCTCGAGCGATTGAAGTCGCTGCGCGGCGACGATGTGCATCAGGTCTACACAGCCCCCGACGGCCAGCAGCACACCTATGCCGTCGAGCGGCCGTTCCCGCCCGCGGAACTCCGGAAGATCATGGCTTCGAATGGTCTCCGCATGGTGCACCATGAATTGTACTGGGGCGGGCTCGGCGCGCTTCCCGAACCCGTCTATCGCATGACCATGGATCCGCTCCAGCGCCTGTGGTGGCTGGGTCACGGTGTCGCACGGCGGCAGTTGGCGGTCGCGACGGTGGCCTGAGGCCACCCGCACCATGCGCATTCTCTTCCTCACGCAGTACTTCCCTCCGGAGACCGGAGCGGCTCCGGTGCGCGCGCTGCATCTGGCACGCGCGCTCGTCCGCGCCGGGCACGAAGTGCGCGTGCTGACCGGCCTGCCGAATCATCCCTCCGGGGAGGTCGCGGCGGACTATCGGGGAGCAGCCGGCCGGCGTGAGGAAATGGAGGGGATCGGGGTCGAGCGTGTCTGGCTGTGGGCCAGCCCGCGCAAAACGGCGGTGTCGCGCTTGATGAACCATGCGAGTTTCGCCGCGTGTGCACTCGGGCCGGCGCTGCGGGGCCCTCGCCCTGACATCGTGATCGCGAGCACGCCGCCGTTGTTCCATGGCGTGACCGCACTGCTGGCCTCGCGCTGGCACGGCGCGGCATTCGTGGATGACTGTCGTGATGACTGGCCCCACGCTGCGATCGCCCTCGGCGAGATGCGCGAGGGGTTGGTGGCCCGTGCACTGGATGCAGTCGCGCAGTCCTTCCAACGCCGCGCCAGCCGCATCTTCGTCGTCACGCCCGGGATGCAGCGCCAGCTCGCCTCGCGTGGCTTCGAAGCCCATCGCCTCGTGTACCTTCCGAATGGGGCCGACACGGAGCTCTTCCGTCCCGCACCGTCTGACGCGCGACCGGAGCGGCCATTCACGGTCGTGTATGCGGGCACCCATGGGCTCGTGCATGGGATGGATGCGTTGCTCGATGCCGCCGCTCTGCTCTCGGGCGAAGGTGTTCACATGCGATTCGTGGGCGACGGCGTGGCGCGACCGGGTCTGGAGCGACGCGCGCGTGAGCAGGGCCTCGAGCACGTTCGATTCGAGGACAGCGTGCCGCCGGAGGAACTCGTCGGCATCCTGCAATCGAGTGACGCGTGCCTGGCGACGACCCGGGCCAGCGCCTTCGCGGGCGAGACCGTCCCGGTCAAGTTGTTCGACTCGCTCGCCTGCGGTGTGCCGCTCGTGGCGGCGGTGCGTGGGGATGCGGCCGCCGTGGTCGAGGCTTCGGGGGGCGGGCTCGTCGTCGATCCGGAGGATGGAGCCGCGATCGCCGGTGCCATCCGACAGTTGCGCGACGATCCTGCGCTGCGCCAGCGACTCGCCTCCGCCGGACCGGTCTGGGTCGCAGAGCATCGTTCGAGGCGGGCGCTCGGGGCGGCCGCATCTCGGGTGCTGGAAGCGGTTCGACAGGAGAAGCATGGTCGCGCCATCCCCCACAAACCAGAGGGACTGCACCGCGGGCTCAAGCGCATGATCGATGTCGTGACGAGTCTGACGGGGCTCGTACTCGGGGCACCGGTCATGCTGGGCATCGCAGTGGCGATCCGGTTGGATTCGGCTGGTCCGGTGCTCTTCCGACAGCGACGCAGTGGGAGGGGCTCGAGCGAGTTCGTCATGCTCAAGTTCCGGAGCATGGCCGCGGGGACTCCGGATGTCGCGACCCACCTGGTCGATCCGAGCGCGATCCGCGTGACGCGCGTCGGGGCCTTCCTCCGCCGCACCAGCCTCGATGAGTTGCCGCAACTGTGGAACATCCTGCAAGGTGACATGTCGCTCGTCGGGCCTCGACCCGCGCTCCACAATCAGCACGATCTCATCGCACTGCGCCAACAGGCGGGTGTGGACGCCCTCGTTCCGGGGTTGACGGGATGGGCGCAGGTGAACGGACGAGACGATATCCCGATGGACCGGAAAGTGGCGTTCGATCGCGAGTACCTCGATCGCCTCTCGCTGCCGCTCGACCTGCAGATCCTCATGCGCACCGCACTCGCGGTGTTCACCGCCCGGGGGGCCCGTTGACCTCCAGCTCACTGCCGCTCGCCATGCCTGCCCATCGCGGATTGATGGCACAGGGCATCGCGCTGCTCGCGATGGTGGCGCTCGTCCATCATCGGACGTTCGTGTCGCTGTGGCAGACGTGGCACACCAACGAGAACTACTCGCACGGACCGCTCGTGCCGCTCGTCACGCTGTTCCTCATCTGGGATCGGCGCGACCGGCTCCGCGCGGCGGCGATCTCCCCGGACTCGCGGGGCCTGGCGCTCACGGCAGCCGCCTGCCTCATGCAAATCGTGGGCGTTCGTGCGGACGTGTTCGCCCTGCAGTGCTGGTCGCTGCTGCCGCTCATGCTCGGGCTGGCCATGACGTTCCTCGGAACGCGGATCGCACGGATGCTCACCTTCCCGGTGCTCTACCTCGGTTTCATGCTGGTGTTCCCGCCGGTCGTGATGAATCAGTTGAGTTTCCAGCTCAAGGAGATCGCGCTCTCGGGTGCGACCGCGCTGGCGCCGCTGCTCGGTGCCGATCTCCGCGTCGACGGGATGTCGATTTTCGTCGGAGGCGGAGAACTACGAGTGGAGGACCCGTGCTCGGGGCTCCGCTCACTTCTCGCCCTGATCGCGACCGGCACGTTGTTCGCCTACTTGCAGCCCGGAGGCGGATGGCGGCGAGCAGCCGTACTGCTTGCCACCATCCCGATCGCGGTCGCGAGCAATGTCCTCCGACTGCTCGCGCTCATCCTCGCCGCCGATGCGAAAGGTGTGGTGTGGGCCGCCGCCGGGTTCCATGACGTGATGGGCTATGTGCTCTATGCGTTCGCGCTGCTCGTTCTGATCGGTATCCGCGGACTCCTCTCGCCGCGCGCCAAGGCGGTGGTCCGATGATGCGGTTCGTCCTGACGATGCTGATGCTGCTCGGCAGCGCGGCGACCGTCTGGCTCCAGCCACCGGTCGATCTCGAGGCGGGGCGCGGCCTGCTGAGGCAGGTGCCCCATGCTTTCGGTTCCTGGAAGGGCGTCGAACTGCAGTTCGAGGAGACGGTCGTGGATGAGCTGCGCGCCGACGACATCCTCATCCGTCGCTACGAGCAGGGCGAGCAGATCGCCTGGCTCTGTGTCGTCTATCATCAGAATCGCCGCTACGGTGCCCATGATCCCCTCGTCTGCTACGAGTCGCAGGGTTTCGTGCTCGGCGAGGAGGGCCATCGCGAGGTGAAGCGCCCGGGCGCCGAGCCGATGGTGGTCAATACATTCGTGGCCGATCGTCGCGGCCGCGAGCGCCTGGTCTGGTACTGGTGGACGACCGACGGTCTGACGACTTCGGATGCCAATCGATTCCGAGGCCGAATGGCGATCCTGGGTGCGCTCGAGAATCGCTCGTGGGGAGCCTTCGTCCGAGTCGAGATGATCGTCGGCGCGGGTGGTCGTGAGCAGGCCGAGGCGTCGCTTGAGGAGTTCGCGACGCTCGTGGCGACTGAGATGCCGACCGTCTTCGCTCGGGCGCGGAACGGGTCCGGACGCCCGTGAATCCACTGCAGCCGTTCGCGCTCGGTCTCGAGGCGATGCGGCGTGCGCTCGTCGGGCTCCTTCGTGTCCCCTACGGCCGGGCCTGGCTGCTGCTCACGGCCGTGCTCGGCGCGGTCGTCGTCGCACTCGCATGGGCGGCACATCCGGCCCTCTCCTGGTTCCTCGCGCCCCTGCTCGAGCGGA
>JAYWEM010000151.1:0-17600 GCA_043779265.1 bacterium
GGGGGGGGCGCTACCCCCGCCCGCTTCTGCTTTTCGGTGTCGACGTGCTAACTCCCTCCAGGGACGGCAACTGACAGGCGAGATGGCGCTTGACCGCGAGAGGCTGCTCGCCTAACCTGCCCACACTTCTCCTTCGACATGACTGGGCGTGCTGGGGGGCGCGAATGCGCTTGGCTTTCAGGGCTGTTCTTTGTCTTTTTCTGGCTATCGCAGCATCGGGCTGTCGCAAGGCCCTCGAACCGGTGACGGACGACAACCAGGCGCCAGAAACCTGGATCACCTCTGCTCCGCAGGACACCGTCACCGGCAGGAACGAAATCGGGCTGCCCGAGTTCCCGGTGATTCCGCGTATCCCGGTGCGGTTCCATCTCTATTGGGCCGGTTCGGACCGCGACGGAGCGATTGCCGGCTACTACTTCGCCGTCGTCGAGACGATTCCCGTCCCGTCGGAAGGGCTGCCGCTACCGACGCTGCCCGGCCCCAAGCCGCGTGACTATCGTTTCACGACCAAGAGCGACAGCATCTTCATCTTCTCGACCTCCGAGTTCCTGAACGAGCGCCAGCACGCGTTCTTCGTGTACTCGGTCGACGACAAGGGCAAGCCGGACCCGACTCCCGCGCGATTCATCTTCCGCGCCTACGATCGGTTCCCGCCGCTGGCCATCATCGAGGAGTTCAAGGCGGTCGGAACGACGTACAGCCTGCTGCCGGGTGGTGGCGTCACGCCCAGCCTGGTCACACGTTTCGTGACCGACTCCTTCGACGTCCTGCGGCCGATTCCGCGCGACACCGTGGCATCAGGCTCGGTGCTCGACATCCGCTGGCGCGGCGAGGCCACGATCCCGAGCACGATCGTCCAGGGCTTTCGCTACAAGCTGGATGAGCCGGAGTTCAACAGCGTCGATTCCTCGGTCAAGCGAGTCACCTACAACAGCGGCATCGCAGGTGATGTCGTGGCGACCGGCAAGAAGATCTTCCGACTGCGTGCGATCGGCCAATCGGGCTGGCGCGGCGAGAGCACGCGCTACTTCCAGATGAACTACGCGCCCGACACCTGGTTCTCGGGTCCCGATGTGAGCGATCCGGCGCAGGGCTGGTTGTCCTACCTCGACGGCGGTGGCAGGCGCTACTACTACAAGGATGTCCCCGTCTGGCCGGCGACGATCGCCAATACTCAGATCTCGGCGGACTCGGTCAATGTTCTGCCGGCACTGCGGCCGGCGAAGCGGACCTTCTACGAGTTCTACGGCAACCGCGTGTTCGCCAAGTCGGAGGGCGACACGGTGAACATGAACTCGTGGGTGGTGTTCCCGGCGGGCGGATTCGATCGCGACTCGCCCTATGACGTGCGTGTCGGATTCGACCCGGCGACTCCTCCGGGCATCGTGACGACGATCGCCGGTCCGAACGGATCGCCCGTGGCCTTCCGCTCGCTCTTCGCGACCAAACTGCAGGATCCTGTGACCGTGCCGGGTGGGATCCCCGAGAACGCCGACGCCCTCTACATCCGGCCCTCCGAGAATCTCGCCTATCCCGTGTTCGATGCCGCCTCTCCCTATCGTTCGCTCAAGATCAGCGAGTACCAGGGCATGCGGAACAGCGGCAAGGTCTACGTGCTGCTCAAGTCCGAGGACGGCGACGGCGCTGTGGATCAGCGCGTCTCCCAGGCGGGCGGTGCAACTGCAGTCGCCGACCGCGTCGATGGTGTGGCCGGTGCAGGCTCACCCTCGGCCGAGGACATCCTGCTTCGCTCGAAGATCATCACCTTCTTCGTGAATCGTGCCCCGGTGCTCCAGACGACGGCCGGCCCATTCCAGCCGAAGCCCGCCACGGTCATCACGCAGCGGCTCAACTACACGTTCCAGCTCATCGCCACCGATGCCGACCCGTTCGATTTCGCATCGACGGCCGGCAACGATGCCTTCGGTGGTCCACAGGCCGCGAGCCCGGTGCTGAGACGCTCCATCTCGTTGATCGGGCGCACCGATGCGGGGCGCGATACGGTCGCGGTCATCGCTTCGCGACTGAACAACCAAGTCTCGTTCCAGTACACATTCCCGAGCTGGGTGGCGAACGGCCCGTGGGTCGTCCGAGTCCAGCTGTGTGACTGTCTGGATTGTGAGATCAAGTTCGAGCGCGGTCGTTGCGTGGTGACCGATATCCCGGTCACGATCAACCTGCCCGCCCCCAATCTTGCGCAGGAGCTCGCCGAGCCCGCGCCGTTCTCTTCCGCGGACCAACGACCGGGGTCCCGAGAAGCATCCAGTCGGAGGCCCTGAACATGGATCTCAAGCACTTCACCCGAGCGGCATTCACCGCCGCCGGGCTCCTGGTCGCGTCCTTGCTCGCCACAGGTTGCGCGAGCGACAAGATCGGCGGCGTCTTCGTCGCCAACGAGCGCCCGTCGGTCGATCTGACGCAGGCGCCTGCCAATTCCGACGGCGAGTACTTCTACGCCTATCGCATCAATTGGTCGGGCTACGATCCCGATGGCCAGGTGCTCTACTACGAGTACGCCATCGATCCTCCGACGCAGGCGCAGGCTGCCACCGGCCAGGACACCCTGTGGATCCGCACGGATCGCCAGGAGCAGATCTTCTTCTTCCGCGCCTCCATCCCCCCCCGACCGGACGGTGGTTTCGCGGACACGGCGCGTGAGTTCCACGTGTTCGTGGTGCGCGCCGTGGACAACAGCGGCAACCCCGAGACGATGCGCTCGGCCTCGAAGTCGCGTGCGTTCTATTCCTACACGGTCGCGCCGACGGTGCAGATCCTGAGGCCGTTCCCATCCGCCCTGCTGCAGCCACTCGTGACGCCCTCCGTGCGCATCTCGTGGCAGGGGCATGATCCGGATGGTCAGTTCACGCAGAAACCCGTCCGCTACAAGTACCGGCTCTTCCGACCCGGGGACGTTCCCAGCATCCAGACCTGGATCTCGGATCCGGACTCGCTGAGGCGCTATTTCGGACCCGGCCGATTCGCCGGATGGGACTCGACGAGTGCCGAGACGACCACCGTCCAGTTCACGAATCTGACCCCGGGACAGCAGTATCTGTTCGTCCTCGTCGGGTTCGATGAGGCGGGTGCCTATTCGCCCCAGTTCAATCTCAATTCGAGCATGTTGCTGTTCAATGTCGGCTTCGCGAGCAGCAACGGCCCGCGTTTCACGGTCTTCAACAGCTTCTTCTCGTTCCGCTATCCATCGGGTGGCTACACCACGGATGAGCTGGCGATCATCAAGATCGAGGCGGCTTCCGGCGTCCCGATCGATTTCGCCTGGTTCGCCGAGGCTCCGCCCGGCTCGCTGATCGAGTGGTACCGCTGGGCGCTCGACCTCGAGGACCTGACCGACGAGACGCCCCGTACCGACGAGCGAACCGACTGGTACCACTGGAGTCAGAAGAGTCCGTCGACCAACTTCTGCCGCGTCGGTCCCTTCGCGGCCGATCAGACTCATACGCTCTACATCGAGGCGCAGGACAACAACGGCCTTCGAAGTCTGGCGATCGTCCGGTTCCGCATCGTCGGCGCGCCGCAGAACCTCGAGTTGCTGATCGTCGACGACACGCGCCTTGGCTCGGATCAGTTGACGTCGAGTTCGATGGACGCGTTCGGCAATCGATGCCTTCGCAACTACACGACGCCCTGGCCGGCAGCTGCCGAGCTCGACACGTTCCTTTATGCACGAGGCGATGTGCTGTGGCGCAGTATCCCGGCCAACTGTCCGACGATCCCGGCGACGCCGCGTCTCAGCCCGCCAGGAGTCTTCTCCGGCTATCAGTACGACACACTCGGGACCCGGCAGGGCTTCGAGCAGGTGAACAACGCCGTCCCGTTGCGGGTCCTGGGTCTGTACAAGCGGATCATCTGGATGGTCGACGGAGAGGGCGCGCAGTACACGGACGTCCTCAGCACGACGCGGCCGATGAACGCACTCCGGTTCATGAGTCAACTCGGCCAGGCGAACACGCTGGCTGCCTACGCCTCGCTCGGCGGCCGCGTCTGGATGCTGGGCGGAGCCTCGGGCTACTCCAGTCTGATCGGGTTCAACCGGACCAACAACGATCCGCAGCTCTTCGGCACGCTGTTCTCCTCCCTCCCCGGAACGGGTGGGACGGAACTGGCGCCGAGCCGGATGATGTACGACTTCTTCCACTGGCGTTCCGAGTTCGTGACCGGTCGATCCATCAACCGCATCCTCAAGTCCACGGCTGCGCGAGGGGGCTGGTCGCATCGGGACCGGAATGGCAACACCATCACTGCGCCCAACTACTCGCTGCTGCCGAGCGAGATGCGGCGAAAGTCCCCCGCGACCGATGCCGTGCCGGCTTCGCGGCCGGTCAGCACGACGTCGGCTTTCTATCAGGCGAATCTCGATCTGGAGTACATGACCGCCCAGAGCTTCATCATCGAGGACGTCGACCCGGATCCGGACGTCGTGCGCGAGGTGTCCACGCTCGACACTCTGTTCACGCTCGAGGCGCTGGGCGGCAATCTGTATCCACAGGCCGAGAACTTCCCGAGGCCGGTCATGACCTACTACCATGGCCTCGACAGTTCGCCGATGGTGTTCAGCGGGTTCAACATCTGGAGCTTCGCCCGCGAGGATGTCATCCGACTGGTGGACTTCGTCCTCCAGGAGATCTGGGGTATGCCGCGCCAGCCCATCAGTCGGCAGCCCGGGATCTCGGCCTCGCCCGTTCCGCCCACCTCCCTCTCGACGCCTGCACAACAGGCGCTCCGATCGCGTCTGCCTCTCGGCCGGCGTGGAGAATGACGCATGATGCGTGAGCAGTGGTCCCGCTTCTCATTCGTCGCGACCGCGGTTCTGGCGCTGGCCCTCTGGGCCGGCGTCCGACCAGCGGCTGCGCAATCCTCCGCGTTCCCCTCGATTCCAGTCTGGAGTCTCGCGGGCGGCTGGAACGACTCCAGCGCCGTGTTCCCCAATCGGTGCATCGGTGCCTTCCGCGGGCCCATGCCCGACTCGGTGGCCGAGCGTCCTCGTTCGATCACGGTGCGCTTCCTGCGTGATCGCCTGGCGGAGCGCCGCGCCGACTTCGGTGGCTACCGGCTCTATCGGATGACCAACAATCCGGACTCCTCGAAGGCGCTCCTCATCCGCCGCTTCTCCCTCAATGCGGGGAGCGAGTTGACGTGGAACTTCTCCAGACTCGACTCGGCCTCGCTCCAGTTCCGTTGCCGTGGGGCACAGGTGCACGACAGCGTCGTCACGTTCGTCGATGCCGACTCGAACGGCGCATTCTTCAAGGTGTGCCGGCGTCCGGGCGAGCTCATGCGCTGCTTCACGCCCGGTGACTCCATCATCAAGTTGTTCGCCCCTCCGGGGCCGCACGACGGATTCCTGACGTGGTACTCGATCACCTACGAGAAGAAGAACACCACCGACGCGGACTACGAGGATCTGTTCCTCCCGGATACGCTCGATGGTTTCTCGCGGTGCAGTAATCCGTCCAATCGCAACACCTGCCCCAACCTCAATCACAAGCTGCGGAATCTGACGGGACCGATCGAGCCCACCGGCGGTCCGACTGCGGATCTCGAGCGAGTTCGAGTGGTTCCGAACCCCTATCGCGGCAGTGAGGTATGGGATCGACCGGGCGCCAATGAGATCCATTTCACCAATCTGCCGGCTCGCGCCACCATCAAGATCTACACGGTCTCGGGTGATCTCGTTCATGTGATCCTGCACGAGGACGGCGTCCGCGATTTCCAGCGATGGGATCTGCGCAATGCCAGCGGCAAGCAGGTTGCTTCCGGCATCTATCTGTATCGGGTCGAGGCCGACCGGTTCGAATTCCAGGACCGATTCGTCGTCATCCGCTGACGTCCGGGCGGCGAACCGGCGACCTGCCGGTTCGCCGTGACCGACCCCCCGAGGAGGCCATGGCGCTCGCGATCGAAGTCCAGGCCCGGCGAGGGGAACTCGTGGAGTCCCGCCACCGGATCACGTGGGTTGCGGTCGATGCCGCGGGCCGCAAGCGGGATGGATCGGGCACGGACCTGGTCACCACGTTCCGCTCGGCTGCGAAGCCCTTCCAGTTGCTGCCGCTCGTCGAGCGTGGCCATGCGAGCGCGCTCGGCCTGAGCGATGAGCAGTTGGCCATCATGGCGGCCTCGCACACCGGAAGCGCCCACCACCGGACGGTCGTCCGGCAGATCCTGGATGCGCTCGCGCTCGGAGTCGACGACCTCGCCTGTGGGGCACATGACCCATCGGATCCCGAGGCTCTGGCCGAGATCCGATTGCACCCCGAGCTCCTCTCCAGGCTGTACAATAATTGCTCTGGCAAACACAGTGGGATGCTGGCGCTGGCGCAACGCGAGGGATGGCCCCTGAAGGGCTACGAACTTGCGGAGCATCCGCTCCAGCAACTGATGCGACGCACGATCGCCGAGGTCTGCGGGTGCGCTGCGGAGTCGCTGGGTGTTGCCGTGGACGGGTGCGGCGTCTGCGTGTTCTCGCTGCCGATGTCGGCCATGGCACGCGGCTACGCGCGGCTGGCCGAAGCGGCGCGGTCGCCCGAGGACGCTCGTGGTCGTGCACTTCAACGTATCGCGCTGGCCATGGCCGCTCACCCTCGAACCGTCGAGGGCGAGGGGCGCCTCAGCACGGCGCTCATGACCGTGACCGGCGGGAGATTGGTGGCGAAGGGTGGTGCCGAGGGACTCCAGTTGATCGCGGACACTTCGCGAGGTGCCGGACTCGCGCTGAAGTGCGAGGACGGCGCGGGCCGTGCGGTCGCTCCGGCGACGGTGGCGCTGCTCGAGTCGATCGGTTGGATCGCAGCCGAGGAGGCCTCGCGCCTCGAAGGGCAACGTCGTCCACTTGTGAAGAACGCTGCAGGACTGGTCGTCGGACATCTTGAGGCGACGGTTTCATCGACGGCCGCCGTCTGACCGGAGCCCCGGTCGGTCGGGGCTCCGAGGAGAGGCAAACGTGAAGCTTCGCACCTCGCTCTTCTGCATCGCTGCTCTGCTCGGGGCGGCCACGTCGGTTCTCGCGGCCCCGATGTCGGGAGCGCTGGCCCGCAAGCTCGATCCTCGCCTCCAGCCCGCGCTGGCCGAAGGCGTGGCGGGCGTTCCGGTCTGGATCGAGTTCACCGACAAGGGCGAGACGGGGATGTCCGATCTCACGGCGCGTCTGGCCGAGGCGGAGAGTCGGCTGACCGAGCGCAATCGGGCGCGACGCATCAAGGCCGGTCTGTCGCCGCTCGTCGACTATGCGGATCTGCCGCTGCATTCGCCCTATCTCGAGGAACTCGAATCCGCGGGATTCGTCCTCGGGGCACGTTCTCGATGGTTCAACCGAGTGAGCCTGAGCGCTTCGGGCGCCTCGCTCGCGAGCCTTGCGGAGTTCGGCTTCATCGCGCGCATCGAACGCCCCCAGCTCGCCGTCCCGGTGGCTCGGCCACGTGAAGAAGGCGAACCGATCGAGGCCGGCATCGGTCGTGCGTTCGAGCCTCTGAAGGCGGCTGCCCGGGCATCGATCGCGGCGGGACAGACCGCGACGCAGCTGGCCAGGCTCGGAGTGCCGGCGCTGCATGACTCGGGCTACGACGGCACGAACGTCCTCGTGTGCGTCCTCGATGAGGGATTCAACTTCCACACCAAGCACACCGCGACGCGCAACATGCCGGTGATCGCGACGCGCGACTTCGTGCGCGGTGTCGCGGCGGTGCAGGACACCGTTGTGAATCCCGGACTGTTCCGGCACGGGCAGTGGTGCCTGAGCGTGCTGGGCGGACGCGCCGACGGTGTCTACTCGGGGCCTGCCTCCGATGCGACGTTCATGCTCGGCCGCACGGAGAACTCCGCGTCCGAGACGCTCTCCGAGCTGACCCTGTGGGCGATGGGTGCGGAGTGGGCCGACAGTGCGGGAGCGGACATCATCAGCAGTTCACTCGGCTATCGCCTGATGGACGATCCGGCACAGGACATCCTCTACTCGGCCCTCGATGGACGCACCACGGTGATCACGCGCGCCGCGACGCTCGCGGCCAGCCGCGGGATCCTGGTGGTGAACTCGGCGGGCAACGACGGGAGCAACCCCTCGGCCGGCTACAAGATCAATGCTCCTTCCGACGCGAACGGGGACAGCGTGCTCGCGATCGGGGCGACGGATTCGCTCGGTTTCCGTGCCGGCTATTCGAGCAAGGGGCCGACGTTCGACGGACGAGTGAAGCCCGATCTCGTCGCACAGGGCTCGAGTGTGCTGATGGCCTCCGCCAGTGGCGGCGCGAACGTGTACACGCGCCTGTCGGGTACATCGTTCTCCTGCCCGCTCGTCGCCGGGCTCGCTGCCTGTCTCATGGAGGCGCGTCCGAATCTGCCCGCCACACTCATCCTGCGCGCTCTGCGCGAAAGTGCGGACCGTGTGAACAGTCCGGACACGTTGTACGGCTATGGCAAGCCCGACGGTGGTGGGGCGCTCGACTGGCTCGCCGACACGGCGGGTGTCCCGGGCGGAACGCGGGTGAACGCCCTGTCCTTCGCCGGGCCGAATCCGTTCCCGATCCGCGATGGCACACGCGTCCGGTTCACGCTTCCCGCTGGGCTGGGCTCGGGCACGGCGCGGCTGACGGTGATCGACCTCTCGGGTCGCGTCATCCGCCGGTTGTGGTCGGGCTCACTGGCCGCGGGTGAGAGTCAGACCGTGGCCTGGGATGGACGAGACGATCTCGGACGTTCCGTGCGCCCGGCTCTCTATCTGATCGGCCTCGAGTCCTCCGGCCGGAGAAGCACGCTGCGCGTCGCCGCACTTCGCTGAACCCCCGCCTTTCGTTCCCCGCAATCCCCGTCCCAGGAGATCTCCCGACATGTCCCGGTCGAACGTTCCCGCTCGCGCCCTCGCGGCGCT
This sequence comes from bacterium, assembly GCA_043779265.1. Classification (GTDB taxonomy): domain Bacteria; phylum Eisenbacteria; class RBG-16-71-46; order RBG-16-71-46; family RBG-16-71-46; genus CADEFY01. The sequence continues at coordinate 8,879 of JAYWEM010000151.1, forward strand.
TGCGCTGGCTGCTGCTTCGCTGATGCCCCACCAGGCGATCGCGGGCGCGCCTCCCATCCAGCGCGTCACGCTCGCCAATGGCATGCGCGTCGTGCTCGCTCCGGATCCGATGGCGACCGGGGTCGACGTGGCGGTGTGGCATCCGCTCGGTACGCGCCACGAACGCGCCGGACAGGCGGGCATCACGCACCTCGTCGAACGGCTCTCGTTCCGAGGGAGCGCGCAGGTGCGCGATGGCGAGCACCGCGACCGTGTGCTCGCCGAAGGCGGCACGATCAACACCAGCATGTCCGCGGACCATCTCGCGTTCTGGCAGACGGTGCCTTCCGAGGCGCTCGCCGCCACGCTGGCGCTCGAGGCCGATCGCATGGCCGGCTTGGCACCGAGCGCCACGGCATTCGAGGAGGAGAAGCGCGAAGCGGTCCTCGATCGCTCGAGGGCCGAGCGGACGCCAGTGGCTCGAGGGCTCTCTCGACTCTGGGCCGAGGCCTACACCGGGCATCCGTACGCCCGCCCGCTCACCGGCGTCGAGGCGGACGTTCGAGGCATCACGCTCGCAGCCGCGCAGCAGTGGCGTCGCGAACGATTCGCTGCGGGTTCGGCGGTCCTCACCGTCGTGGGTCGATTCGAGCCGGAGCCGACGCTCGATCGCATCCGCACGCTGTTCGCGAAGCTGCCGGCCGGAGCACGTGTGGTGACTCCGGCGGCGAAAGTCACCGGGGGGGAGATGCGCCGGGTGGAGGAGGTCTCGGATATCCCCGTGCGCGTGCTGTTCACGGGGTTCCGCGGACCCGGATCGAACGACCCCGATGCGCTCGCGATGGAAATGCTGGCCCAATCGATCGGTGCAGGCGAGTCCCCTCATCTACTGAACGTCCTGGGACAGGAGTGGGGGCTGGCACTGGCGGCGCAGGCCGGATTCGATGTGCGCCTCGAGGGCTCCCTGTTCTGGACGCTCACGGCTCTGCGCGAGGATGCCGATGGCGAGACCACCGAGCGCGCTCTGCGCGATGAACTCGGTCGCATCGCGCGCGAGGGGCTGGACGAGCAGGTGGTGGCACGGGTCAAGCGACTTGCCGAGACGAGGACCCTGTTCGCAGCCCAGGGTGTCCGCTCACGTGCGCAGTTGCTGGGTGAGGCCGAGCTCTGGAAGGGCGATGCCGGACTCGCCGAGCAGCGCCTCGCGAGGATCCACGCGCTGACCGCGGCCGATCTGCAGCGGGCTGCGCGGCGATTGTTCGCACACGGAGCGCATGCCGTGGTCTGGATGCGCCCTGGCGGGCCGGGAGGTGCACGATGAACCGCGTCATGAGCGTCGCCGCGACTCTGTTGTCGCTGATGATCTCCTCGCCGGGTGCCGCCGCTCCGGCCGCGCCAGCGCTGCCGACCCCCGCCTGGGTGAGTCCGACGCCGGTCACACGCACGCTTGCGAACGGGCTGCGCGTCGTCGTGTTCCCCGATCACCGGATCGGCGTCGTGCAGGCGCAACTCCGCGTGCCCGCCGGAACGCGCGAGGAGCCGGACAATCGACCGGGTGTCGCCGCCCTGACCGGCCAGATGCTGCGCGGCGGAACGAGTTCACGCTCGCCGCAGCAGTACATGGAGCATCTCGAGAACCTCGGGGCGGTGTACGGGGTCTCGGTGATGCGGGACATCGCGTTGATGAGTCTGGGGTTCCGCAGCGCCGATCTCGATGCCGGGCTCGAGCTGATGGCCGATGCCGTGATCAGCCCGATCTTCGATGAGGCGGCCTTCGAGCAGACGAGGCGACAGGTCGCGAGTCAACTCGGCCAGCAGATGCAGAACCTGGGCTCGATCGCCGATGAGCGCATCCAGGAGTCGGCCTTCCGGGGCCACCCCTACGGACGACCGGCATTGGGGAGTCTCGATGCACTCCTGCAGACGACGACCCGCGACCTCCAGAGTTTCCATCGCGAGCGCTGGCGGCCCGACCGCGCGGTGCTCGCGCTGACGGGCGATGTCACCGCGGAGCAGGCGTTCCGCGCCGCCGAGCAGTGGTTCTCGCACTGGGGCGGGCGGGCGTCGGCCGATCGTGCTGCGACGCTGAACATCAAGCCCACGATCCGTGTGGTGGATGTGGCCGAAGCGCCATTCACGGAAGTCCGCGTCGCCGTGGCCGGCCCCGGCCGTCGCTCGGCCGAGTTCCCGGCGTGGTCCCTGGCTTCCGCGCGGCTCGAGGAGTCGGGGCTGCCGGCGGGCGCGAGGGCATCGCTCACGTCGCATCTCGATGCGAGCCTTCTCGTGCTCGCTCAGCCGGCCCGCACGGATTCGGCGGCGAATGTCGCGAAGCGGCTGCGCGAAGTGCTCGCGCGCGCTTCGCGTGAGACGCCTTCCACCTGGGAGGCTCGGCGCAAGCGCGAGTCCCAGGCGGAAGCACTCTCGCTCGAGTCACTCGGTGCGCGGCTGACACAATGGCTGGTCGATGATGCGGCAGGCTCGGCATCGGACGCCTCGAGCAGCAAGCTGCGGCCGGACGATCCCGCAGTGTTCCAACGGGCCTTCGGCGGCCCTGTGGCGGTGCTCGCGGCCGGGCCGGCCGAGCTCCTGAGTGCGTCATTCGCGCGGTTCGGCGCGTACGATGTCCAGGCTCTGGCTCGCGCGCTCACCGAAGCACCCGTCGACACGCTGCCGGCTCCGACCGCCGAGGAGTTGAAGCTCGGACGGGCCGCGACGACCGCTGCCATCGCCGCTCACGGCGGGATCAAGGCGCTTCGTGCGATTCGCACCCAACTCGCCGATGGCGAGATCACGCTGGATGCCGGCGGGCGGGAGGTCACCGGGCAGTTCTCCTCGGTGCGCGCCCCGGAACGATTCATCTACATGACCAAACTCTTCTCGCTCGAGACCCGCCAAGTGCTCGATCGGGGCGTGGGCTGGGCGCTGAGCGTCGCCGACTCGGCGGAGCTGACCGAGCTGGACAGCACCGCTGTGAATCAGCTCTCGGCCTCGCGAGAGAGCGACCTCGTGCACGTGCTGATCGCAGCGAGCGGGCCGACGTCGCGCCCCGCGCTTCGCGGCACCGATGTCATCGATGGGAAGACGGTCGAGTTGGTGGACCTGCTCACCTCGCGCGGCCCCCTGCGGCTTGCGATCGACGCCAAGACGCACCGGGTCTCGGCCATCGATGGTGTGCTTTCGCGTCAGGCCTGGCTCGAGCGCCGGGTCCTGCGTGATGTGCGCAAGGTCGGCGACCTGTACCTGCCTCATGACGAGGAGCGGCTCATCGAAGGGCGATCGCTGTCGCGGATCCTCATCCGTCAGCTGGGCCTCAATGCCCCGGTCGACGAGGCCCTGTTCGTCCGTCCGATGGTCAGGCGGGGGCAGATCATCTCTCCCTGAGTCGGACCCGATGGAGTCCCCGAGTGGCCGGAGCGCGTTTGTGAGCGCCTCCGGCCACTCGTATCTTGGGGTCACGCTCTGTCAGGGAGGGATCATGAGCACGATCGACATTGCCGCCGGCATCGGATCGGAGGCTCGCGCCAGCGACCCGAGCATTTACTTCTTCGGCGGCGGTCGTGCCGAGGGCGACGGCAGCATGAAGGCGCTCCTCGGTGGCAAGGGTGCCGGTCTCGCCGAGATGACGAACGCCGGCGTGCCCGTTCCGCCTGGCTTCACGATCACGACCGAAGTCTGCCGCTACTTCTATGCGAATGACCGTCGGCTGCCGTCCGGACTCCAAGTGGAGCAGGACCGCGCGATGGAGCGCCTCGAAGCAGCGATGGGGCGGCGGCTCGGGGATCCCGGCGATCCCCTGCTCGTCTCGGTTCGCTCCGGCGCCCGATTCTCGATGCCCGGCATGATGGACACGATCTTGAACCTCGGACTGCACGACCACTCGGTCGAGGGATTGGCGAGCAGAACCGGCAATCCGCGCTTCGCGTGGGACTGCTATCGGCGACTCATCCAGATGTTCGGCGCCGTGGTCCTCGACATCGAGAAGCGGGAGTTCGAGGAGTTCATCGATGCGCTGAAGCGCAAACGCCGAGTGAGCCTCGACACGGAACTGGATGTCTCCGACCTTCGCTCGCTCGCAGCGAGCTTCTTGCGCCACGTTCGCAAACGGACCGCACGCGAGTTCCCGCAGGATCCCCTCGAGCAGTTGGCGCTGGCGCGGGACGCCGTGTTCCGCTCCTGGAACAACGACCGCGCGCAGTACTACCGGCGACAGAACGGCATCCCCGACGACATCGGCACCGCGGTGAACGTGCAGGCGATGGTGTTCGGCAACATGGGGGAGACCTCGGCCACCGGCGTCGGCTTCACACGCGACCCGGCGACCGGCAAGCGTCACTTCTACGGTGAGTACCTGACGAATGCACAGGGCGAGGACGTTGTGGCCGGCGTGCGCACGCCCGTCCCGATCGCCGGGCTCGAGCGCGAGATGCCCGAGGTCTACCGTCAGTTGCGCGAGATCACCTCGAAGCTCGAACAGCACTATCGCGACCTCCAGGACTTCGAGTTCACGATCCAGGCGGGCGAGTTGTTCCTGCTGCAGACGCGCAACGGCAAGCGCACGGCACAGGCCGCGGTCAGGATCGCGATCGACATGGTGAGCGAGGGGTTGATCGGCGAGGAGGAGGCCGTGATGCGCGTGGAGCCGGCCTCGCTCGACCAGTTGCTCCACCCGCGGTTCGACCCGAAGGCCAAGCGGCGTGTGTTGACGAGCGGCCTCGCGGCCTCGCCCGGCGCCGCGACGGGACGAGCCGTGTTCGACGCCGACACCGCTGCGGAATCCGGAGCGCGCGGCGAGAAGGTGATCCTCGTCCGCCGCGAGACCACCCCCGACGACATCCATGGCATGGATGCAGCGCAGGGCATCCTGACCGCCACCGGCGGCATGACATCCCATGCGGCGGTCGTTGCGCGCGGCATGGGCAAGCCTTGCGTGTCGGGCGCCGGTGGCATCCGAGTCGATGAGAAGAAGCGCTGCATGATCATCGAGGAGCGGGTCATCGCCGAGGGCGAGTGGCTCTCGATCGATGGTTCGACGGGCGAGGTCATGCTGGGTGCCGTGCCGACGATCGAGGCCGAGGTCAGCGGCGAGTTCGCGTCGTTCATGACGATCGCCGACCGCCATCGCCGCCTGCAGGTCCGCGCCAATGCGGACATCCCCCGTGATGCCGTGAAGGCGCGCGAGTTCGGGGCCGAGGGCATCGGGCTGTGCCGCACCGAGCACATGTTCTTCGCCGAGGAACGACTGCCGCAGGTGGTTCGCATGATCATGGCGGCCCCTCGCGTGAAGTCGCTGCGGGAGAAGGCCGCGGCGGCGCAGCGGTCCCTCGATGGCGCGAGCGGGCCCGCGGCCAAGCAGGCCCGCGCCGAGCTTCGTGCGATCCAGAAGTCGCTCGCGGGGCCGCTCAAGGAGTACCGGGGTGCCCTGGCAGCGCTGCTCACCGCGCAGCGCGCCGACTTCCGCGGGCTGTTCCGCGCGATGGACGGTTTCGCCGTCACCATCCGTACGCTGGACCCGCCCCTGCATGAGTTCCTGCCCAAGCGCGAGGACCTGCTCGTCGACATCGCCATGCTCTCGCGTTCGACGCCCGCGCAGAAGCGGGCGATGGCCAAGCGCTATCGACTCCGTGTCGCCGAACTCAAGCAGGGTATGCCCGAACTGCTCCGCCGCGTCGAGGAGTTGCATGAGTTCAACCCGATGCTGGGTCATCGCGGTTGCCGTCTCGGCATCACGTATCCCGAGATCACCGAGATGCAGGTGCGTGCCATCCTCGAGGCCGCCTGTGACGTGAAGCGCAAGGGCGTCTCGGTGACTCCCGAGATCATGATCCCGTTGGTCGGAACGCTCGAGGAGTTGCGCGACCAGAGCGCGATCGTGCGGCGAGTCGCCCACGAGGTGATGGAGCGAAAGGGCGTCACGGTGGAGTATCTGGTCGGCACCATGATCGAAGTGCCGCGTGCCGCCGTGACCTCGGGCCGTATCGCCGAGGAAGCGGAGTTCTTCTCATTCGGCACCAACGATCTGACCCAGATGACGTTCGGCTACTCGAGAGACGATGCAGCCAAGTTCCTCCCCGACTACTTGGCTCGAAAGGTGCTCGAGCGCGACCCGTTCGTCTCCGTGGATGAGGACGGGGTGGGGGAGTTGATGCGGTGGTCGGTTCAGCAAGGCCGGGCCCAGCGACCGGGCCTCAAGATCGGCATCTGCGGCGAGCACGGCGGGGATCCCGCGAGCGTCGAGTTCTGCCATCGGATCGGGCTCGACTACGTGAGCTGTTCCCCGTTCCGGGTTCCGATCGCCAGGCTTGCGGCGGCTCAAGCGGCGGTGCGAGGCCGAGCTGCCGAGAGCGAACTCAGATAGTCGGCGTGATGCGTGAGCCGGGAGTCCAGCGTGCGATGACCCTCGACATCATCATCCCGGCGCTGGATGAAGAGGGGCCGCTCGCCCGCGTGCTCACCGACCTGCCGAAGCCCGGTTCCGTGCTCGAGGTCGCGGGGGCACAGGTGACGCTTCGTCGCATCGTCGTCGTCGACAACGGCTCGCGCGATCGCACCGCGCAGGTGGCGAGAGTGGCCGGCGCCGAGGTCGTCTCGGAGCCACGCCGAGGCTACGGTCAGGCGTGCCTCTCGGGCATCGCGCACCTCGCCGACTCGCCGCCCGAGGTGCTCGTCTTCCTCGATGCCGACCACAGCGATGACCCTTCGGATCTGCCGCGATTGATCGTCCCGATGCTCGATTCGGGAGCGGATCTGGTGATCGGTTCGCGCGTTCTCGGCGAGCGTGAACCCGGGGCGTTCACGCCGGTCCAGGCGTTCGGCAACTGGCTGAGCGCGCTGCTGATCCGCACGTTGTGGCGCGCCGAGATCACCGATCTGGGCCCGTTCCGCGCCATCACATGGACCGCGCTGTTGCGGTTGCGTATGCGCGATCGCGATTACGGCTGGACCGTCGAGATGCAGACGCGCGCGTTCGCCGCCGGCCTGCGCGTGCTCGAAGTGCCCGTTCGCTACCGGCGCCGCCGACTCGGGAGATCGAAGGTGGCCGGCACGCTGCGCGGGGTGTGGGGAGCGGGGACCAAGATCCTGTGGACCATCGCCAAGGTGCGCCTCCTCGGTTGAATCGGCCGCTGTGGCGGGGCGGACGCTCGCCCCCTATGCTCATTTCGTCCCAACCCAGCCGGGAGGTTGCGAGGTGTTCTTCGAGGATGAGTTGAAGGAGTTGCGGGAGCAACGATTCGCGCCTCGTGCGGTCCTTCATCATGGACGGCAGATGGCGGCGCGCATCCGCCAGGACCTACTCGCCAATCCCAGCGCGGTGCGCTCGATCGGCTCGCTCGGCACCGCCTACTTCGCGGCGGCGTTCATCGCGGCGAGCGCCATGGCCCTGCTGTGGGATCGCGACCTGGCGCTGTCGTTCTTCGTCCACACCGCACTGTGGATGCTGGCTTCGTTCGGCTTCGTGACGCTCGGCATCGGCCTGCTGCGCGACCGGCACGGCCATCGACTGAGCGGCCTGCAACTGCCGCTCGCACTCACGTTGCTGCGGATCGCGCTCGTCCCTGCCATCACGCTGTTCCTGGTCGAGCGTCACTTCCTGCCCGCGCTGTTGATCTACGTCATCGCCGCGCTGACGGATGTGTTCGACGGCATGCTCGCGAGGCGATGGGACCAGACCACCGAACTCGGCAAGGTGCTCGACCCGCTGGTCGACATCGCTTTCAACCTCGCCATGCTCGCGGGGCTCGCGGCGGCCGACATGATCGCGATGTGGGTGTTCTGGGTCGGCGTGGCTCGCTACGGCATCCTGCTGGTCGGAGGGGTGTCGCTGCATCTCTTCGTCGGACCGATCCGGATCGAACCGACGCTGTTCGGACGCCTGACCGGAGTGGTGATGACATCGTTGATCGCGCTGTACACCTTGCTGCTCGGCGTGCGCGGCGAACTGGCTCACCGGCTCACACCGCTGACCGAGGTGGCCCTCGGCGTGCTGCTGTCGGCGACGGTGGTGCAGGTGCTGCTGCTCGGCTGGTTCAATCTCCGCGTGCTGAGAGGTCAAGCGCGCGAGGCGAGCCGTGTCGTGGATGATGTCGATTGGAGGGCGGGGTGAGCGTGGCGACACTCGAAGGCGATCTGGCGCACTTCTTCCCGTCCGAGATCCTCCAATTGCTCCAGTTGTCGCAGGCGACCGGGCGACTCGAGTTGGAGCGGGGAGAGGAGCGCGTCGTTCTGCATCACGACCGCGGCCGCCCGGTGTTCGCCAGCACCAGCGGCCTCGCGGTGCGGGCGGGCGAGGTGCTCATGCATCGCGGTGTCATCTCCTCTGAAGCGCTTTCGCACGCGCTCGAGCGGCAGCGCCTGGATCCCTCGCGACGCGTCGGCCATCTGCTTATCGAGCAGGGCGAGGCGACGGCCACCGAGGTTCGGGATGCCGTACATGAGGTGCTTCGTCGCATCGTCTATGGCGTGCTCACGTGGCGAGTCGGCCGGTTCCGATTCGTGCCGAGTGACGTGGCGGTGGGCGAGGACATCCAGATCGACCTCGATCTGGACCGTCTCATCCTCGAAGGGCTGCGCTTGGCGGATCATGAGCGGGCCGCGCGGCAACTGCGGGCGTCGGAGCAGGACTGAACGGGCCGCGAGTTTCGGGCACCGCCCGCTGTTCACTTCGGCTCAACGAGCTCGCCACCCAGTCCGATTTGACTGCCGGATGGGAGCAGGTGCCGGTATGCTCCCAGCCCCCCCCGCTGGC
>JAYWEM010000152.1:0-7492 GCA_043779265.1 bacterium
TGGCTGCGCGCGATCCGCTGGCGCCTGCTGATCCGGTCCCCGCAACGCATCTCCACGGACAGCCTTTTCAGTGCCACGATGATCGGCTTCATGGCCAACAACGTGCTCCCGTTCCGACTCGGGGAGTTCATCCGGCCGTGGGCGCTGTCCCGTCGCGAGAAGCTCTCCAAGAGCATGCTACTCGCGACGGTGGTCGTGGAGCGCGCGATCGACATGCTCACGCTGCTTGCGATTCTCGCCATCTCGATGTTGATCCATCCGGTGACGGAAAGCACCGAAGCCGGGCGATTGGTCCAGGGTGGCGCCAAGCTCCTGCTCGCCGCTTGCTTGCTCCTGACGGTGTTCGTCGTCGTCGCGGAGCGCAATCGCCCGCTGGCCATGCGCCTGATCGGGCTGCTACCCGAGCGACTGAACACCCGTGTCGCCAAGTTGGCGGATCGATTCCTCGATGGCTTCAGCCTGTTCCGGGACTTCGGTCGAATGCTGAAGGTGTTCCTGCTGTCGTTCGTGATGTTCCTGTGCTTCGCCGTCGCGCTCACCATCAGCATGTGGTCGCTGTCGATCACCGTTCCCTGGTACGCCGGACTCCTCATGCTGGTGGTGACGGCAATCGGGATCATGGTTCCCGCGGCCCCCGGCTATGTCGGAACGCTCAATATCGCCTGCGTCGCCGGGCTCGCGCTCTTCGATGTCGGGAAGGCGCAGTCGGTGCCGTTCGGCTGGTTCTACTTCTTCAGCCAGTGGCTCCCGATCACGGCCGTCGGCCTCTTCTACCTGAATCGCGAAGGCCTCTCGCTTCGCTCGCTCGGGCAGGCTCAGGAGAGCGGGGCCGCGTGAAACGGTCGACACTCCCTGCCATGCGCTCAGCGGCTGAATGCGCGGGCGATCTTCCGAACCGCGTCGACCACATCGTCGACGTCGCGATCGGTCATGCGAGGGAAGAGCGGGAGGCTGATGGCACGGGCATAGGCGTGCTCGGCGACGGGGAACTGCTCCGGCTTCAACGAGAGACTGTCGCGGAAGTGCGGGTGCCGATGGATCGGGATGAAATGGACCGACGTGCCGATGTTCTCCGAGCGCAGTTCCTGGATGAACCGTGCGCGGTCGATCGTCAGTCGGTCGAGTTCCAGTGCGATGGGGAACAAGTGCCACGCGTGCGTGACATGCGGGCGAGCCACCGGGAGTCGCACTTCGGAGATGTCCGCCATCGCCGCTTGGTAGCGCTCGACGATGGCCAGTCGCCGCGCCTGGAACTCATCGAAGCGCTCCATCTGGCCGACGCCGATCGCAGCGAGGACGTCGCTCAGGTTGTACTTCCAGCCGGGCGCCACGACCTCGTAGAACCAGGATCCGGTGTCGCCGTAGCGCTTCCACGCATCGCGGCTCATGCCATGCAGGCTGAGCAGTTGGATGCGCTCGGCGAGCGCGGGGTCATCGGTGACGGCGGCCCCGCCTTCCCCGGTGCTGAGATTTTTGGTGGCGTAGAAGCTGAAAGCCGTGATGTCCGCGAGCGAACCCACGGCTCGTCCACGATAGGCGGCTCCCAGCGCATGGGCGGCGTCGTCGATGATGGCGATGCCGTGCTCACGCGCGAGCGCGTGGATGGCATCGTACTCGCACGGGTGGCCGCCGTAGTCGACCGTGATGATCGCCCGCGTCCGCGGCGTGATGGCGGCAGCAACGGCCGCCGGATCGAGATTCAACGTGTCCGGCTCGATGTCGACCAGAACCGGCCTCGCTCGGACGTGCTCGATCACGTTCACCGTCGCGACGAAGGTCCAAGTCGAAGTGATAGCCTCGTCACCGTCGGCGATCCCCAGCGCCTCGAGCGCCAGATGCAGCGCTCCGGTCGCGGAATTCACGCACACCGCGTGCTTGGCGCCCGCGCGCTCGGCGATGCGCGCAGCCAGTTCGAGCGTGCGCGGCCCGGTGGTGATCCAGCCGGAGTCGAGCGACTCGAGCACGAGTGCCTTCTCGCGTTCGCCCATCCAGGGCAGCGCGATCGGCAGGAACGTGTCGCGGACGGGTCGACCGCCCTGCGATGCGAGCGACCCGAAGGCCGTCGAACCTTTCTCACTCACTGCATCAGTCTACGCGTCCACAAGACCCGCGCGCCAGTCCCGCGCTGTGTCCGGACCTGATCCGCGGAGGACGGCAGCCCCCGATGCCCCGTCGCCAACTCATCAAGGATTCGTTCGCCTTCGCCGTCGCCCAGTATTTCGTAAGGGCGGCGCTGATGATGCGCGGATTGATCGCTGCTCGGCTGCTGGGGCCCCAGGCCTTCGGCGCGTGGAACGCGCTGCAGATCATGCTCGACTACGGATCCTTCGCGTCTGCGGGGACGCAGCAGGGACTCGATCAGATGGTGCCCGCGCGGCTCGTCGCGCAAGATGACGAGGGCGCCCGGCGGCTGAAGCGTGCGGCCATCGCCAATATCCTCACGTTGACCCTGCTGTTCGCGGCCGCGTGTCTGTTCTGGGTGACCACGGGGTCGAGCCGAGTACTCGACGCATGGGGCGTGGTCGGCGTCGCGCTCGCGCTCGTCTGCGTGCTGTGCGTGAACATCGCCTACTACCTGCTCTCGATCCTCCGGTCGCACGACCGGATGAACTCGGTGAGCCAGTGGTTCATGATCCAGAGCCTGATCGGTGCGCTGCTCGGGTTGGGACTGATCCCCTGGGTGGGCATGTGGGGGCTGCTGATCGGTTGGCTGCTCGGATGCATCGTCTCGCTCGTCCACGTGATCCGGGAGTCACGGTCGATCGCGCCGCTCTCGCCCCGATTCGCCCGCGAGTCCGTGCAGATCGTGATCGTGGGTTTCCCGATGTTCGTGCATGCCGCCTCGAGCCTGGTCATGCGCAGCCTCGACCGCATCATCATCCTCCGCTATCTCGGCACCGAGAGCCTCGGTCACTACAGTCTGTCGGTGATGGCTTTGACCTTGCTGCTCTATCTTCCGGACTCGATCGCGTACGTCATCTATCCGAGGCTCCTGCAGCGGTTCTCCCAGGAGGGCGGTGACCCGGCTGCAATCGGGGATCGCGTGCGGCGCGTGCTCCAGGTCATGGCCGTGCTCGTGCCGCTGCTGTCCGGGATCGCGTACCTGTGGGGGCGCGAGCTGGTCGCGCTGGCGCTGCCGCGATTCCTCCCCGGCGTGTCTGCCATGCGCATCCTGTGCTTCGGCGCCAGCGCCCTGGCGATCGCCAATCTCTCCTCGATCGTGCTCATGACCGTGGGCAAGCGGCTGTGGCTGGTTCCGGCCGCGATCTTCTCGGTCGTGATGGGCGTCGGCCTCGAGCTCTACGCGATCCAGGCAGGTTTCGGGATGGACGGCGTGGCCATGGCCACGTTCACCGCATTCGTCATGAGCGGAAGTCTGCTGCTGATCCTCGCCCTGCGCGCCGTCGGTGGGGCATGGGCTCAGGTGGTGTCCACCTCGCTACTCATTCTGCTGCCCATCCCTCTGGCCATCGCCCTGGCCTGGGGTTGTGATCGTCTCATGCCATTCGCGGGCTCCGCCCAACTCGAACTCCGCCTCCTCCGCGTGGTGCTGGGTTCGTTGGCGTTCGCCGGCTCGTATCTCGTACTCGCCTCGCCGCTGGCCCGGGGCGTCGGACTGCAGGGGCTCATCGCCGAGATGGATCCGCCGATCATCGGGCCGCTGCTGCGCCGACTCGGTTGGGTCGGCTCGGGCGAGGAGGGGGGCCGTTGAGATCATCGGGATTCCCTTCAGTCGATCCGACGCGAGGCGTGGCGATTGCATGGGCGGCGAGCGCCGGGTTGCTCGCAATCGCGGGCGACTCGCTTCCCGTTGCGATGGCGGGGGTGCTGCTCATTCCCGTGCTGGCCTGGGCACCGGGGGCGCTCCTCGTCGCAACCGGCCGCTTCTTCGAATCGCACTCCGCGCGCATGGCGGCAGCGCTCGCGATCTCGCCGCTCCTGACTGCGCTTCCATGGGCCGCTCTGAGGATGATCGGGCTCTCGAGCGGAGCTGCCGCCCGGATCATCCTGACGCTGATCGCGTTGACCGCGATCACCATCGCAGCTCGGCCGGGCCGCAGCGAGCCGCTGCCGCCGAGAGGGCTGCAATGGTCCGAAGCCTGGCCTGCACTGTTGTGGGGCGCTGTGGTCGCGGCGCTCCTCCTCGCGAATCCGGCACTGGCCCCTCGTTCGGACGGATGGTTCCACGCGGGCGTCGTGCTCCAGGTGGCCGAGCGCTCGCTGCCCCCGGAGGACCCGTACTTCGCTGGACTGCCGCTTCTCTACTTCTGGGGCACGCACGCCTGGTCCGCGCTCATGTTGTCGATCGCGCCGTCGCTCTCCGTCTGGGTTCCGCTCATCGCGGCCAATGTCGCTGCGGCCGCGGCGCTCCCACTCGCGGTTGCGGCGCTCGCGAGAGCCCTCGGCGCGTCCACCACGCAGGCGGCGTTCGCGTCGGTGCTCATCCTCGTCGGTTGGTCGCCGCTCGGATGGCTGCAGGTCGCCGGCCGTGCGATCAGTGGGGAGGTTCGCGGCTGGGCCGAACTGCAACGCCTGATCGACGCGGGTGTCGACCCCATGCTCGTCATGCTCGCTTCCGGTCAGTTGCACGCATCGATGGCGTTCCAGGGTGACAAGTCGCTCGTGCTGACGCCCTTCGCGATGGGGCTCGCGCTGTTCGTTCTGGGGCTCGTCGTGGCCATCGAGCCGAGTCGTGGAGCGCGCCGCGTCGCCTCATTCACCGTGATCGCCGCGGCGGCCCTGTTCACGCATACGGTGGTCGGTTACGCGCTCGTGCTCTGCATGGGTGCCTGGGCGGCGTGGTCGCTCCTCGGTGCTCTGCGTGGCCAGCCGGGCGCCTCCGAAGCGTGTCGCGCACTCCTCATCGCTGTGCCGATCGCACTCCTGCTGTTGGCGCCCTATCTCGCCTCGATCACCGCGGGAAAGCAGAGTCAGTTGGCGTTCGCGCTCGATGGCGTCTCGCTGCGCACCCTGGGCCTCGGCACCGGCGTGTTCCTCGCCGGCGCGGTGCTGTGGTGGTCACGATCGAGGCCCGGCACGCATCCGATCCTGATCGCAGTCTCCTTGTTCCTTGCGCTCGGGCTGACGACTCGCCTCTCGGAGAACAATCAGAGCAAGTTCTTCAGTCTGCTCGCCGTGACGCTGGCTGCGCCGGCCGCACTGGGACTCCACGCGTGGGCCACGGCAGCTACCGGGCGTGCGCGCTTGGCGCGCGCCGCGCTGCTGGGCGGACTGCTCCTGCCGACGCCCGCCTTGGCGATGTGGGCGTTCGCAGCCGAACACGGCCAGGCGGCTGGCTCGTGGCATGTGCCCTCCGCGGAAGCGAAGGACACGTTCGAATGGGCGAGGGCGAACACGGGTCCGACCACACTGTTCGCCGATGTGGGCGGCGCGCGCGAGTTGTTCACGATCACGGGCCGAAGCGTGCTGTGGGGAGGGCCCGATGGTGAGCGGGACTGGGGACATGCGCCGCATGCGCTCGAACTCAGGCGACGGACGGTGCGCGCGCTCTGTGCTGGCGAGCCGCTCGATGCCGAATCGATCGACCTCCTCGCCACGTTGGCGAGACCAGTCGTCGTCGTCTCCAGGCGCTCGCATCCCCAGACAGCTCGTGTGCGCGAGCTCGCGACGGCCGGTCAATCGGGCTATCGCGTCCTGCGTGAGGGCCCGGAACTGATGCTCGCGAGCTTCGAGGTGCTGCGATGAGTGCGAGGCGCACCGGGGTGATCATGTCCCTCATCGTGCTGCTGGCGGCTTCGCTCCAGCTCGGACTGTGGGTGACGGCTCACGACCTCGTGCGCTTGACCCTCGCCTTCCTGGTGATCGTCCTGCTACCCGGCCTCGGTTGGCTGGTCGCGCTCGGGACGCGTCCGGCAGGGGGCAGCGGGCTCGCTCCCGCATGGGCGCTTCCGATCGGCGTCGCCTGGGCGGGCCTGCTCGTCTGGGGCTGTCATCTGACCGGCATCCCGTTCACTCGACTGATCGTGATCTCAGGCGGGCTCGCAGTCCTTCCCTGGGTCGCAGCCTGGCGGCTCGCGCCGCGCGAGCCCCAGCTCGTGCCGACGCCTGAACCCAAGTCGATCGGCGCGTCGATCGCGATCGCGCTGGCGGCGATCGTGGCGGCACTCCACAGCGCGCTGCTCGGGACGCCGCTCACCCTCAACAGCGACTCGCCCGACCACATCGGCACGATCCGGCGCATGCTCGAGTCGGGCAACGCGTTCCCGACGGATGCTTTCTTCCGTGATGCGGGCGCTGCGGGCGCTGATCCTCGCAAGGGACTCTGGCACCCCGTCGTGGCGTGGATCGCAGGCACAGCGGGAGTGGACCCGGTCGTCGCGTGGCGCGGTCTCCCGATGTTGCTGTCGCCGCTGTTCGTCCTGAACGCCGCGGCGCTGGGCGCACTGCTGCGCGGGCCGCGCACAGCGGCCTTCGCCGCGTGGGCGCTGCTGCTCACCTATGGCGGATCGCTCGCCTCGCCCTATCTGCGCGAGTCGGTGTTCTCGACCAAGCTGGCGGACCAGTTCGCCTTCGCGGTGATCGCGGCTCTGCTCATGGACCTCGCGCGGCCCAGCGCAAGAATTCGCATGACCGTTGTCGCTCTGCTGCTCGGCGCCGTGCTGACGCACGTCTTCGCCGTGATCCATCTCGGTGTCGTCGGGGGAGCGCTGGCCCTCGGCTTGGTGATTCGTGACGGTTGGCGAAGCATCGAGCTGAAGCGGCTCGCCTCCACGGCGTCACTTGCCGTTCTCGCCGTGGTGCCCTTCCTGGCTTGGCGGATGCTCGGGGCCTACGCGCCCGGCAACATCATCCACCTGGAACCGCAGGGATTGCTCGAGGTCGGAAGAGGCCTGAGGACGGTCTCGCCCGGCGTGCTGTGGGACTGGATGGGACTCGCCTGGCTCGTGCTCCCGGCCTCGGTGCTCGCGATGTGGCGTCACGCATGGAAGACACCCGTCTTGCTGCTCCTGACCACCACCGTCGCCGTTATCGTCCTGCTGTTCTTCCCGCCAGTCGTGATGGTCCTGCAGCCCAAGCTCGGCTATCTGCTGATGCGCTTCGTGTGGATCCTGCCGCTTTCGGTGGCGCTGGCGTTCGCGCTCGATGTGACCCTGCTTCGACTGAACGCACGATCCTGGTGGAGTCGCACGATCGGGGTGCTGACGCTCGCCGGCTTGGCGGTCGTGCTGCGAGCGCCGATCGAAGACGCTGTATTGGTGATGCTCGATCCCGAGCGTTGGAGAGCCCAGGAGCGCGCTGTGTCGGGTCCCGCGTGGACGGATGCGATGGGCTGGATGGATCGGAATCTGCCCGAGGGCACGGTGATCCTGTCCGACCCGGCGACCTCGTATCTGGTGCCGATGATGACCCGGCACCATGTCGCGACGCTGCTCGACCAGCACAGCTCGCCCAATGACCCGCATGCGCTCGATAGGATCCTGGATGCGCGAGATGCACTCGATCCGCACGGGAGTTGGAGTCGCGCCCGGGA
>JAYWEM010000153.1:0-7489 GCA_043779265.1 bacterium
CACCAGCGCCTGCGCCTGGCTCACCGGCCGCTCGATGAGCAACGTGTCGACCACCGGCGACTGCATGCCGAACCCCGTGCGGGTGTCCGGCCGCACCGCCATGCGCAGCTTCGTGCCATCCGCCATCGCCGACGTCACCGCCTCCGCTCCGTCCCGGTCCGAGCTCGACTGCGCGCCGAACGTGTCGGTGCGCCGCCGCAGCTCGCGACCGCTGAAGCGGTCGAACGTCACCGTGTGGCTCGAGCTGCGGCCGACCGCCGAGGTCGTGCGGATGGTGCGGGTGGTGTCGGTGTCGCTCGGCCCGATGGAGGACAACGAGACCGAGCGGCCGTCGGGTGCGGCATCCGTGGCGAGCCGACCCTCCGACATGGAGTAGACATGGTCGTAGCCGCGCGGTGTGCGCAACCGCGTCATCTGCCCGGTCGTCAGGTTCGCCATGACGGTCCATCGCTCGTTGGCGGGGTTGGTGACTCCCGAGAGAACACGGCCGCTCGGGCCGCTGACTGTGCTCACGGCGGTGACCTGACCGTAAGGCGCGATGATCTGGGTGGGCATGCCCGAGCCGTCGCGTGTGATCGTCAACACATCCGTGTTCGCATCGGTCACCGTGGTCAGCAGACCGTTGGTGTAGCCGAACCGGTGGCGCACGGCACCGGTCGTGGCATCGAGCGTGCGCAGGTGCCGACCGGAACCGTCGAACACGTACTCCTCGCTGCCCGACTCGTCCACGACCACGAACTCCTCGGGGCCGAACCCCGGCATCACGGGGCGGATGGCGAAGACGCCGGGTATGCCACCGGTTCCGCCGGTGGTCGTGTAACGGCCGATCTCGCTGAACACCACCGTGCCATCGGGCATGACCGCCACGTCGTGCAGTCCGCGGAACTTGGCCGTTCGGGCCTGGCGCGTATCCTCGACGTTCTGAGCGTGCGATGGGCTATCGCCCGGTTGAGCGATCCCGGCCACCGGGGACACGATGCCGCTCGGCTCCACTCGCAGTACGCGTTCGTCGTACGTGGTGACGTACAACTCGTCGCCCGGGCCAACCGCGACGGAGGTCGGCGAGAGGATGCTCGCGACGGTCCGCACGCGTCCGTCCCCGGTGATCTTCCGGATGCGGTCGTTGGTCTGGTCGGCGATCACCAGACTGCCGTCGCGCATGACGGTCATGCGCCCGACGTGGGCGTTGCCGGCCTGGCTGAACCCTGCGACCAGCGCCGACCCCGTGTCGCTGACGAACCCGCGCACGTAGCCCGCGACTCGGTGGATGATGCCGTCGCGTCCGATGCGTCGGATGTGGCCCTGGTCGAAGTCATAGATGTACAGGCTGCCGTCGGGGCCAGCGGCGATGCTGGTGGGGTTCCTGAATCGCGCGGCGATCGCGGGGCCACCGTTGCCGGTGGTGTCCGCAGACGCGGTGCGACTCCCGGCGACCGTTCGGATCCGCCAAGCCGAGCCGTCTCGATAGACGCGACGCACGCGACGCCCGGCCGACTCGGCGATGTAGATGCTCGAATCGGGTCCGACCGCGATGCCCGCGCGTCGCCCGTCGCCACCGAGTTCGAGCTGCGCACTCAGAGCCAGGATGTCCTCACCATCGGGGTCGCCGGGGTCGCAGGACCCCGCGATGCGTTCGGGAAGTCCGCCGGGCGTGAGCCGTAGCACTCGGCTGCCGTGACGGTCCAAGAAGTAGAGACTGCCGTCTGGGCCTGCGGCGAGGTCGGTGGCCCAGACTTCAGGGATGAGTTGGACTGGCGGAACGCTCTGGCAGGGATTGTCCGTGTTCCGCCCCGCGAGCCGCTTCAGCATCGGGCTCTGCCGCTCGCCGTTCGTACGCCGTCCGTCGCCCAGATACAGCGTGCCGCGACCCGAGTAGTCGTAGAAGTGATGCTCGCTGAGGCTCCAGCCGCCGAGCGCGGCCACCTCGTTCGTCACCGCCCCAACGGGCACCTTCCACTCGGCCCACACGATCCCCGTCGTCCGGCCGGCCGCCAGAGCGAACCTCGCGCGTCCGGGTGCCGCGGGCGCGGCGAACGACGAGATGCCGGTGCGATCAGCGGCGATCCCGAAGTTGGGGTACTGGTAGCCGATGCGCACGCGCGCCTCGCGCCTCCCCTGGACCAGTCGCCCGAACCCATCGCGGCCGTCCCAGGTCCAGAGCAGATCCTCGGGAGTGCCCGAGCGGCTGTACTCATGGCTCGTCCGCTGACCCTCGACATCGATGTCCACGCGCACGCGCGCAACGCTCTGCGGCAGCGAGGCCGACCGGAGCGGGATGCGCAGAGTGTAGGCGTCCGTGTTGCCTCGCGTGCGCTCGGAGCTGTAGTGCAGCCGCAGCGGCGTGCCCACCAGCGGCAGCGACTCGCGCAGCGAGCGGTTCTCGACATCGATCTGCGAGCCGCTCTCGATGCAGCAGTCATTGATCGGTCGGTTCCGCTCCTCCGGGTCGCCGCCATCGGGCGCGCGAGCGTCAGGAGGCAGCGCGAACGCCCAGTTGATGTCCATCGTCGAGAAGTGCGTGAACTGCACACGCCACAACGACTGGTTCGGTTCGTACAGCTCGGCGAGCTTGCGGCGCTCCTCCAGGTCGATCCCCAGCGCCATCAGCGAGTCCGCGGTGTCGCCGTTGCCGTCCCCGTCCGCATCCACGGTGGCGAACGTCGCCGCGCTGTCGGCGAGCAGCCGGATCACCCGCCCGTCGGGCAGGGCCTTCCAGCGCATGGTGTCCGGCTCGAAGCGCCCCACCGGACAGGCGGTGCCGACCGGCGCATCGAGGAAGTTCTCGAGGTAGAACACCACTGGCTTGCTGAACACCACGCCCCTGGCGCCCAGCGAGTCGGCCTCCACCAGGCTCAGCTCGGCACAGTACGTGTAGCCACTGAACGTGGGCAGGGGCGCCGGCATCAGCACCGGGCCCAGCGGCCCCACGGTGTACTCGGTCATGCGCATGCGCGGCGTTCCGCTGAGTGCTGACAGGCTGCCGTCGGGCAGGATCATCTGCGCCGTGGTGTTCGGGTCCATCATCACCGTCGCCTGGCGTGTGAGCGTGCCCTCGCGCACCAGCGTCGCCCGCGCCACCTGCGTCTCGGCGGAGTTCAGCGTCATCGGCGACTGGCGGAGGTCGTGGGCTCGCAGCGCCACGTCGTCCATGTGCACGTAGTCGCGAAACGGCACGCTCACGGTGCGCTGCGCCCCCAGGAATCCGGCCCGCTGGAACTCCAGCGTCAGGTCGCCGCCGCCGTTCACCGCCAGCTCGAACCGGCCGCTGGCGCGGGTCACCGACTGCCCGTACTCGGGGTGCCCCGCGACCTTCACGGTCACGTGCGGCATCGGCACCAGGTCCGACGTGCCGACCGCGTGCACCACGCGACCACGCAGGACTGCGATTCGCGAGCGCTCCAGTTGTGCCGGGTCGGAACCCGTCTGAACCGGGCTGGGGCCGGTCCACAGGAACGCCACGCGCGACTTGAGCGAGTCGATCCGGGCGAGGTCGATAGCCGGCGCAACCGGCTCCGGTGCGCCCGCACCGAGCGGCTCGCGGATCACGTTGTGGACCATGCTGCGGAACTGCCCGGCCGTGTCGATGGCAGTCACCGAGATGGCGTTGGCCCCGAGCGCCAACGCGATGCTCTCGCTGAACGAGCCCATCACCCCCGGCGCGCCCACCTGCTTGCCGTTGACGGCCACGCGTGTGCTCACCTGCGCCAGCCACGTGCCGGTCACGGTGGTCGATGCGCCGCTGGTGACATGATTCTGGGGCGGCGACGTGACGACCACCGCCGGGCCGGTCGGGTCACGCAGCACCCGACGCGTCACGTCCGCCTGATAGCCCGCCGAGTTGCTCGCGCTCAGCGTGATCGTCGTCCAGCCGCTCGAGTTGAGCGCGACCGTGTCCTTGAACGCTCCCGGCGTGTCGAACCCCCCCAGCCCCGAGTAGCTGCCCTTGCCGGGCGTCTCGTCGAGCACATTGCCCGCGATGGCGACGGTGGACGCGAACACCGCCGTGTCCGCCGCCGGGCTCTTGAACTGGATCGCGGGCGCGGTCGTGTCGGAGGCGGCGAACCGCACCGTGACGTGGTCGCCATCCGCCGTGCCGTACACGCGGATCAGGTAGCTGTTGCCGCTCGTCAGCAGTGGCACCTGCTTGGACAGCGTGCGCGTGCCCGAGCCGAACTGGCTCCTGGTGACGACCTGCGTGCCGTTGAGCCACAGCGCCGCAGAGCAGTTCTGTGTGTTCGTCGTCGTGTCGCCGTTCACCATCTCCAGCATCCAAGGCGCCGCTGCGGTCGAGGGGCGCGCGAATCCGCCCTCGAACTGGAGGTAGAGGGGGTGGAACTCGGGATCCTCGAGGACGTACGTGAACCGGTCCGGCCCGGCGATGGTGTACTGCGCCGCCGGGATCGAGACCACGTCCAGCACCACCTGGTCCCCTGCCACGCCGCGCAGTGCCGTGGTGACGCTGTTCGCGACGCCGGGACGGATCACGCGACTCGTCTGGTGGATGACCGTGGTCACATCGCTCGCGACGAGATGCTCCCTGCCGTTGAGCGAGAAACCCAGTTCGGCGACGCGCTGGGAGCCACCCGCGGTGCCGTTGGTGACGCGTAGCAGGTAGCGCTTGCCGCTGTCGACGGCCGCCGCGTACAGGCTGTCAGGACTGAAGTAGGTCCAGGTCCCAGCGCCCGAGTGCTGGAACAGCGTTGGTCCCCACACCACGAATGTGTCGGGCCGCCCGCTTGCAGCACGCACGGCACGACGCCCGGGCGCGACCTGCGCGAGCGTGCCCTGTGCGGTGATGACCGCGAGCGCGAGCAGCACGAGCGGCGCGGACGCGCGGCGCAACCGGTTCACCGGATCACCACCATGCGCAAGGTGCGCGTCTCGCGTCGCTGCAGCAGGCGCACGAAGTACAGCCCGGCCGCCCCATCGAACGAGAACCGCGTCTCGTGATCCCCCGCTCCGAGGTGCCCGACGGCCTCGTTCCAGATGCGGCGGCCCTGGACGTCGAGAACCTCGAGCTTCGCGGGGTCCTCGCTCGAGAGTGAGAACGAGACGCGGAGTCGCCCGGCATCGACCCGCGCGGACCTCAACATGAGCGGGGCGGAGCCAGGGATCACGACGCTCGTCTCATCGAAGAGCAACTCGCCGTCTCCGAGCGGCTGGCTCAGCCGATAGCGTGCCAGTGCTCCGGGGCTGACCGTGCGGTCTTCCGCCACGATCTCGCCATCGGCGGCAGCCTGCACACGCCGCACCACGTGCCACTCCGCCTCCGTGCGGCGGCTCCAGTCGAGCACGCGTGCATCACCGGCCGCGCTCCGATAGGTCAGCCGCGCTCGCCCCGGGCCCGTCTCGACTCGCGCCAACTTCGGGGCGGGTCCGCTCGGCAGCGGCTGGGAACGCGAGAGGCTCGCCCGGCCGGCCCACCGCGCATCGCTCCAGGCGGCGAGTGCGCCGCCCGCACCGTCGGACACCAAGGCCACATCGAACTGCTCTCCCGCCAGCCGGCACACGGCGACGCCCGCGCTGTCCCACGCCAGCACGCCCTGCGCCGTGAGCCGCGCAGCGACGATGTCCGCTGGCCCCTCGCGGTGGTCTTCCCATGCGACGATGAGTCCGCCGCTGGTGTCGGCGACCGCCGCGGGCGCGAATTGCTCGGCGGCGTCCTGGCTCAACGCCACTCCGCCCGGCGCCCAGGCGAGCGTGCCATCGCCGCGCAAGCGCTGGGCCACGATGTCGCCGTTGCCGTGCGAGCGGTCGCTCCAGAGGAGCGAGACGCCCGCCGTGTCGTGCGCGACCAAGGTCATCGAGTTGGCGGCGGCGTCCTGCGCGCTCGCCACCACACCCGCCGAAGGCCAGCCTGCCGCAGGCTCTCCTTGCGAGCCCAACCGCAAAGCGAGCACTCGGCCCTCGCCCGCGAGCCACGCGACGTACGCGCCACCCGCTCCGTCGCCTGCGATGCGCGGGGCACGGTGCGGTCTGGAGCCTGACGCGAGCGGTACTTCGGGCACGATGACCAGTCCAGTCCCGTCCATGCGAAGGACCCGGATCGCCGCGTCGTCGTCGCGCCGGTCCTGCCACGCGACGAACGCGCCGCCGGCTCCGTCGCTCGCACACGTCACGGAGCCCTGCTCCCCCGGCGCGGCGCTCAGCGCCATGCCCGCCGGGTCCCAGAGCACAGCGCCAGTCGCGATCACGCGCTGTGCGAAGAGATCCCCTGAACCATCGCTGCGGAAGTCCTGCCAGACGACGATCGCGCCGCCTGCGCCGTCCGAGCAGGCCGCTGGATCCTGCTGGGCACCCGGGGCGCGACACAGATCGATGCCATCCAACGGCCACCCCGGAGCGAGTCCGCCCCCGCTGACGAACCGCTGGGCTCGCAGGTCCGCTTCCCCGGTCCGGTCGTCCACCCAGATGATGAGGAGCCCGCCGGCACCGTCGCTCACCTGAACTGGCGCGACTCCATCGGTGGCTCCGAGGCAGAACCTCGAGCCCGCTGACCACGCGTCATCGATCGTGCCGTCCGAACGGATGCGCTGGGCCTGGAATGCGAGGGATGGGCCGCCGCGGAAGTCGGTGCACTCGACGAGGACTCCGGGGAGCGAGTCGTCCACGGCCGCAGAAGCGCCGCGCGCGACGACATTCGGTGGCGACGCAGCCGACTCGGTCGCCCGCGTTCCCGAGAGCACGGTGAAGCACAGCACGGTCATCACAATCGCCTTGCGCATTCGAGTCGCCTCCTTCCTTCCCGGCGAGACGCAGCGGCGGAGCAATCTCTTCCCCTCCGGCATCATCGCGCCCGAGCGCGCGAAGTTGCAAGTGGAATCCGGATACGCACACGTCGCTGGGTTGACGGACAGCGGACTGCGTCGCGTTGGAGTCGAGACATCAGGCTCCATGCGGAGCCGCATCAGCGACACTGCGCCACCATCTGATCGAAGGCCCACACGCGCTCGACCGTTCCCGCCGAAGCAGCTCCTCCATCCGCTTGGTGCCCCTCGCCGCCTGCCCGGCGTGGCAGATGTTGAAGAACAGGTCGGTCTGCTTGGCCTGCATCTCCAGCGCACGGGTGCGCTCGAGCCACTCCGACAGCTCGGCGGCGGAGTTCTCGTGGCCGATTCGCTCATGCGTCATCGACTGGTGCAGCTTGACCATGAACTCGAACCCCTCGGGCGTGCGCGCCTGCATCGAGGCGAGTGTGCTGGGCGGCGGGAGTCGGTAGTAGCTGGCGTTCACCTCGTCGCAGTCGAAGTACTGGGCGTAGTGGCCGAGGAAGTCGCGGCTGGGCATGCCCGTCTGGCGCCTCGCCTCGCGTGCAGCCTGCTTCGCCTCGCGCGCCGCCAGGATGCGTTTGCGCATGCCTTCCTGGAGGTGGTGGCGATTCATGCGGTAGACGCGCTCGCGAACGATCCGCTGGTCGAGCTGGGGCTCGCGTGTCTGGTCGCCGGGGTCGGGCTCCTGTGAGGCGGCAGGCGCGGCCGAGATCGAGAGC
>JAYWEM010000154.1:0-34557 GCA_043779265.1 bacterium
CCGCCCTCGCGTGCGGGCGGCCGTTCGCACTTCGGTACGGATCTGGACTAGCGGTAGAGCGTCTTCAGCTTGCCCCAGGTCGACGTCTCGGTCGCCGTCGGCTTGTCGTTCGAGAACACCACGTTCGACCACGTCACCTTCATGTGGTTGTCCGGGCCGGAACCATTCGGTCCCTGCATGAAGCCACCGACGCGCGCCTGGTTCAGCATGCCCCAGAGGCCGTACGGCGGATCCTCGGCCGGGTTGCCCATGTCGAACGCGAGCGGACCGCTCGTGTAGGCAATGGCGTTGTACGTCACGTTGTAGGTGACGGTCCCCGGGTTCGCGAGGCTGAGACCGTTCGGGTTGTACACCATCTCGAGAACGATCGGCGTGTTCTCGGTGATCGTGATGCCGTGCGCGCCGGTGAACGAGTAGAACGGCAGACGACCGCCGAAGCAGGCGATCTCGCCGTCCGGGAGCCGGCAGTTGATACGGCCGTCGGTGAACGGGCTCCACCACGGCGAGATGCGAATACCCGCCTCGGTGCCGTCCGTCGGATCGGCGCCCATATTGTCGATCACCATCTCGGCCGAGAACGAGAACTGCGAGTTGTTCGGGAACTCGGCGGCCGTCGAACCGTCGGTCGAGAAGCTCCACGCATGCAGGTTGGCCCAACCGAAACAGGCGCCCAACCCATCCTTGTCTTCGATGCTGATCGAGGCCGGGTAGTTGTTCGTCCCGGTGATGGTGCTGGTCGGGCAATCATTGAAGTGGCTCAGCTTCAGCACGACGCTGTTGATGTTCGGCGTGGCGAACGCGGACGTCGCAACGAATGCGAGCGCACCG
Source organism: bacterium (assembly GCA_043779265.1). Lineage (GTDB taxonomy): Bacteria > Eisenbacteria > RBG-16-71-46 > RBG-16-71-46 > RBG-16-71-46 > CADEFY01. The sequence goes on from JAYWEM010000154.1 coordinate 829, forward strand.
ATCGTGGCGCCGACCACACGGATGTAGCGGTCACTGATCATGCTGTTCCTCCTGTTTCGGGGGTTGGCCTTCCGAGACCGAGCGAAGCTCTTCCTCGGCTGACCGTGGACAAGATCCGTCTCCAGCGGAGCTTCCGGTCGGACATCTCTCCCCTGCTCCGGACCCCACCACCCCGAGCTCACGTCACACCGTTCATCGGAGGTGCGAAGCGAACCGTGGAAATGGGGACCAACGCAGAGGATGACCGCAACCGATGGTTACGCCTGAAAACGATTACACGGGGCCTCACCAGTGTCAACGACCATTTAAGCCCCAGGGCCCCTTCCGGGGCTCCCGAATGCCCCGCTGGTCACCGCCCGGCGGGCCCCGGTCGGGGCAATCGGACCTCGACCTCATGGACGCGGCCGGCCGTCCCCGGAGGAAGCAGGTCACCCTTCAACCGCTTCCCATCGAGCCACACACCCGGCTCGGCCCCGCCCACCTTGGCCCGGATCCGGTAGGTGGCCCCGCGGAACCGGCGGGTCATCTCGAAGCCCTTCCAATGAGGTGGGATGCAGGGCCGGATCCGCAGACCCTCCCACTCCGGGCGCACGCCGAGGATCCACTCGGTCTGCACCCGGAACAGCCAGGCGGCCGAACCCGTGTACCAGGTCCACCCGCCGCGACCGTAGTACGGCGAATCGGGCCCCTCGACGTTGCCGGGCGAGACGTAGGGCTCGACCGTGTAGAAGTCGGGGTCGGCGCCTCGGACGACCGGACAGAACGAGTGCCACAGTCGCCACGCCTGCTCGGCGCGGCCGAGCTTGCACTCCATCTGCACCGCCCAGACACCGGCATGCGTGTACAGCCCGCCGTTCTCACGGCTGCCGGGCGCATAACGAGTCAGGTACCCGATGCTGGCATCCGGGACGCGATAGGCCGGCGCCAGCAGCAGCGGACCGTAGTCGCCGTACAAGTGGCGCTCCAGCGCACGCAACAGCTTCGCGCGCCTCGCGGGCGGCGCCACGTCGTGCAGTACGGCCCACGTCTGCGCGTTGAGGAAGATGCGCCCGTCGCGATTGTGCTTGGAGCCGATGACCGAGCCATCGTCTCGGGTCGCGCGCTGATACCAGTCGCCGTCCCAGAAGTGGCGATTGACGTCGCGGCGGATGCGCGCCGCCCAGGCCGTGTAGCGTCGGATCACCGCGCGATCGGGCTTGGCTCGACGCTCCTCCAACTCGACCCACTGATCGAGGATGCCGACGAGGAAGTGCGCCAGCCACACACTCTCCGACTTGCCCTTGTCGCCGATCGCCGAAAGGCCATCGTTCCAATCGCCCGCACCCATTCGAGGGACGCCGCGCTTGGACATGCGCTGGGCGAACGAATCGATCGCGCGGCGACAGTGCTCGTACACGGTTCCACTGCCTGCGTGGCGCTTGCCGCCCGGTGCCAGGAACGGCTCGCGCGCCTCGAGAAACGAGAGGTCGCCGGTCTCCCTCAGATGCTGGAGCGTCACGAAGGGAAGCCAGAGCAGATCGTCGTTGAGGGGCTTCTGGATCCCCTCCTCGGTCAGCGGATGCCACCAGTGGTAGGTCGTGCCGTCGGCGAACTGATGCCGCGCATGCAACCGGATCTGTGCCGCCGTGTGCTCGGAAGCCAAGGGCAGGAACACCTGACTGTCCTGGAGCTGATCGCGGTAACCGTAGGCTCCGCCCATCTGGAAGTAGCCGGTTCGCCCCCACAGTCGGCTCGAGATCGCCTGGTACTTGAACCAGGTATTCGTGAGCAGGTCGAACGCCGGGTCGGGCGTCTTCACCTCGAGCGGCGACAAGAGGTCATTCCAATGGCGGTCGACCGAGCGGCGCAGCCGCTCGACTCCGGCCGGCGTGCGGATCGCGCGGGCGATGCGCAGCGCCTCGGATCGCGTGTGGGCCAGGCCGAGCGTGAACGAGACCTCGCGCGTCTCCCCCGGCGCGAGCCGCACCTTCACGTGCACCGCGCCGATGGCATCCTGCCACTTGCCCTCGCCCTTCGACAGGCGAACACCGCGGCCGCGAGGCGAGCGCAACGCCGCCGGGTCGGAGAGCGAGCCCATGCGCCCGAGGAATCGCTCCTTGTCACTCTCCCATGAGGCGAGCGGCTGGCTCGCCGCCAACACGCCGACATGCGGCCACTCGACGTTCCACGGCGTTCCGACGCCATGCTCGGCGATCGTGTTGAGCCGCTTGGTCACGAGCATCGCCTGCGCCGGAGCCACCACCTCGGTCTCGAGGAACAGCTTGTGGAACTCGCGATGCGTGTCGGGCGAGGGTCCGCAGTTCCACTCGAGGTAGGTCACGAGATCCAACTGGCGCGCACGCTTCGTGCGATTCGTCAGCCGGACACGCCACACCTCGCACGCGCTGCCGGGCGGGACGAACACCATCCACTCGCTCGCGATCCCGTCGGTCTCGCCCTCGAACACCGAGTACCCGATGCCGTGACGACAACGGAAGTCACGCGTCTCCGCCTTCACCGGCTGGTGCGACAGGGACCACAACACACCACTGTCCGCATCACGGCAGTAGAGGTAGCGCCCCCACTCGTCGCGCACCAGGTCCTGCTCCCAGCGCGTCAGCCGGTTGAGCGAGGCGTGCGTGCGCCAGCTGTAGCCCGAGCCCGCCTGCGTGAGCGCGACACCGTAGTCGCCGGTGCAGATCACATTCGACCACGGTCTCGGCGTGTCGGGCCGCGTGATGATGTACTCGCGGCCATCTTCGGAGAAGTGACCGTACTTCGTGGGGAACAACGCGGCCATCCTGTGCCTCACCTGGAACGCGCGACGCGCGCACCCAGCGGGGATGCGCGCGCCTCGAATGGGAACTCAGTCGCCCAGATGCACGAGCCGCGTGACCTGCGTCTCGCCCTGGGCCTCCAATCGTGCGAAGTAGATACCCCCACGCCAACCGGCGGTGGAGATGGTGATCGAGTGCGCTCCCGCTTCGCGGCGGCCCCGCACGGCGATGGCCTGCTCGCGGCCCTGCACGTCGAACACCGACAGCCTCACGTCGCCGCCACGCGGCAGTCGGAAGTGGAGCGTCGTCTGGCCTCGGGCCGGATTGGGTTCCGGCGCGGACAACCACAGTGCGCCCTCGCGCTCGGGCTCGACACCCAGCAGCGAGAAGTCGATGAAGTTGGCGCGCTGCAGTCCCGTCTGGATGTACGGGCTCTGCATGAACCGGTTCCAGATCGACTCGGTGCGATGGTTCTCGATCATCATCAGGATCGGGCCCTGATCGATGCCGACGACATCGTTGGACCACCAGGCGAACGACGGCTTGAACGCATCCACGAATCCGTACGGGCCCCACAGGAGCGAGCGGTAGACGCGCCACAGATGGTGCATCACCGCGTAGGACTCATCCGGCGTGAACACGACCGACGACAGCGCCGCGGTCGGCACCATCGTGCCCTCGTCGTTCTGCGCCGGAGGCGCGCCACGTGCGAGATAACCGCCCGGGCCGGGGTAGTCGGACGCCGTGATGCCCCACAGGCTGTCGGTGTAGAGGAACGAGGGCGGCGCGGTCTGGATCGAATAGGCCCGCTGCGCGAGCGTCGCGCGGCGCGAGTTCTCGAAGTAGTCGAGCCCCTTGGTTTGCATGTAGGGGTCGCGCTGGTCACGGAAGTCGATCCAGCAGTGACTGTATTGATGGCCGAACAGCGGTGGGAAGGTGACGAACGAGTAGCCGTAGAACGTCTGCCACTGATAGCCGGAGATCCAGTAGTTCCACGCATTGCTCGGCACGGGGTAGGTGGGCGAGCCGAGCGCCATCAGGTAGAGGATCATGGCCTCGTTGTAGCCCTGCCAGAGCCCGAAGCCGCTGAACCCCGTTCCCGGCTTCCAGCCCATGCGGATCCCGACCGAGCCATTGCGCATGAAGTTCCAGTCGACGCGGCGGAAGAGCGAGTCGGCCAGATCGCGGATCGCCACCTCCTGCGAGTCCGCCTGATCGAAGTAGAGCCCCACATCCAACACGCCCGCCATCAGCAGTGCGGTGTCGATGGTGGAGAGCTCGGAGTCCCAGGCGCGTGTCGCCGTGGCGGGATCGAGGAAGTGATAGAAGAGCCCTTTGTAGCCGATCATCCCTGCCGCCGCCGTGCCCTGAACGCCCCACCAGTAGGTGCGAAGCTGTTTGAGCACACGGGCGCGGCCCTGCTCGCGCGTGATGTAGCCGCGATCGATGCCGATGCAGGTGGCGCTGAAGCCGAAGCCCTGTGATGCGATGCTCGCCATCGACCACGACGCCGTGCGATCGTCGATGAGACCCGTGACGGGGTGCGACTCATTCCAGAAGAAGTCGAAGGCGCTGCGTTGCAGTGTGTCGAGCAGCGCCGGCGTGCTGATCGCCTGCGCCGGCATCGAAGTCACGCAAAGAAGCGCGAGTGCCGCGAGAAGTCGTCGCATGGATGAGGCTCTCTCTCTCCCCGGCCCGAGGGCCAGGGCTTCAGAACGAGACGCCCACCGAGAGGCGGTGCGCCTGCCCGAGCCGACCGTGATCGGCCCACGCATAGTCACAATGATAGCGGTATTCCTCGACCTGGCCGCGAATCCCCGCTCCGAGCGTGGCCCCCATCTCCGAATCCCTCAGGAAGAGGTTCTGCCAGCCGGCCCGCAGCGCCAGTAGCTCGCGGAATGCCCATTCGCCGCCCAGACTGACGCTCTCCTCGCCGTCGCCGGGGTGATGGGCGTCCAGTGCGAGCTGCATGGCGTGATCGCGGTTGAATCGATGCGGCCAGCCGAGTCCGACGCGGAACAGCGTCGGCAGCGCGAATGCATCGGTGTGGCGCAGGCCGGGCAGGGTGCCGTTATCGCCGTAGCGGGTCGGATCGTTGTCGTAGAGGATGCGCAGGTCGCGCCCGTCGTAGCGTGCCCGCGTGCCGAAGTTGGAGAGGCTCGATCCGATGTGCAGGCCATTCTCCGAGGTGCGGTACAGCGTGCCGACGTTGAGCGCCATCGTGCCGGCCGAGCTGTTCCAGATGGTCTCCTGGAGGTACGTCAGCTGCACCCCGACCGAGAAGCGATCGGTGATGAAGCGCCCGGCTCCCAGCGACAATGCGATGTCGGAGACCTGGTAGCGCTCGCCGGTGCCGAGCGGGAAATCGACCGTGCGCACGAGGATGTCGCCCGAGTTCAGTGACGTGATCGAGGCGTAGCCATTGCCCCATTTTCCGACTGGCATCGCCAAGATGACGTGCTCGAAGCCGATGTCGGCGAGCCACTCGCTGTGCGAGAACTGCACGGCACGGCCCTCGACCGCGGCGATCGCGGCCGGGTTGTAGAACACGCCGCCCAATCCCTGCGAGGCGGTCACGCCGGCGTTGCCCATGGCCGCGAGCCTCGCATCGGGCTCGAGCAACAGGAACTGCCCGAGCGTCGTGCCGGTCTTGCTCTGGGCGGCCGCAGCCCCGGCCAGCGGCAGCAGTCCGAGCACGACGGAGGCAGCGACGAGGAAGCGCCGGGCCCTCATTTGATCACCGCGAACTTGCCCACGTGCGTCCCGACGCCCGGGGCGTCGACGTGGAAGAGATAGAGACCGGGCGCGATGTCGAGGTTGTCCTCGGTGCGCAGGTCCCACGCGACGAAGCCCTCGAGCGAGCCCGCCTGCCGCAACTGCCGCACGAGGTTGCCACGCACCGTGTAGATGCGGATCGCGGCGCCGACCGGGATGTTGCGGAACTCCAGGCGCCGGTCGCCTCGCCCCGAGACCGCGAAGCGCGAAGGCTCGAAGCTCGCCGCGCCGACATACGGGTTGGGGACGACGTAGGGCTCTTGCGACCAGTCTGCCTGCACGCGTGACGGATCGATCCGCTGGCCGCCCACGGTGAACATCAACTCGTCGCCGTCGCCGTAGGGCTCGTCGATCCGCAAGTCGAACACATCGCCCTGCCGAGGCGGCACGATCGCGCCGCGTGTCCCCTGTCCCAGCGTGTCGAGCTGGAAGCGCCACGTGGACTGCGGCGTGCCGGGCGCGCTGTCGAGGTAGGTCACCATGTCGATGTACTCGTCGGCGCGGCTCAGCGTGTTGTTGTTGTCGAGATCACGGAAGCGGAAGTCCATCTGCCGCGGCCCGCTGGGCGTCTGCGCGAACACCTTGAACTTGGCGGGCCGGGCCGGGATCGGGAACAGCGCGAGGCCGGTGTCCTGGATCGTGTCGGAGAACTCGATGCGGATGTCATCGGGGAAGCCCACGCGACGCAGGTTGATCGGCTGCACCGGCTGATACACACTCTGGACGCGCGTGTTGGTGGGCGAGCCGGGCGTGAATCCACTTGCCGCGGCATTCACCTGGATGCGTTGGATCGTGCTGACGATGGGCAGAAGTCCAAGCCCCACCGGCCCATCGCCAACCCCATTCAGGTCGCGGCCGCTGTTGAAGCCCACCTCCCCGCTCGTGCTATCGAGAAGCGAGTAGCTCGTCGCGCGGATGCTGTCGACCGACGGCGCGGCGAAGCGGATCTTCATGATGTGGCCATCGGGTACGAGGTTCGAGTTGACGACACGCACCTGCGCCGTTCCCACTCCATCACCGAGCAGATTCGAGACCGCGCCTGCCGTGGCGCCGACGAAGCCCGGCGCCCGCGGGTTCGGCCGCACCTGCACGACGTTCGAGGGCAGGATGGTGCCTCCTCGTGGCGTCCGCGAAACGGCGATCGCGTTCTCGGACGGATAGAACGAGGTGGAGTCGGTGCCGGTGTCGTGGCCATAGTCGTAGGCGCAGACCGCGTAGTAGTAATTCTGCCCGTTCACCACCGTCGTGTCGGTCCACGTGTGGGTGATGCCGGAGTCCTCACCCAAGTAGTACGCCACACCCTCGATGACCTTGCGCGAGAAGCCGCGGATCCCATTGACCCGGTCGAACTGCGCGTTGGGCCGACCATTGCCGATCAGGCCCGCGCCGGTGCCCGTGGTGATGACGCGCACGTCGCGGAACTCGGGATCGGTCGCACGATAGATCCGGTAGCCCTCGAAGTCGTTCAGGTTGGAAACCGGATCGATCCCCTTCTCGGCGGCGTCGTCCCACGACAGTCGAACGAAGCCGTCCCCCGTCTCGGCGGTCACGGTGGGCAGCGGCGGCGGCACCGCGAACTGGTAGTTGGCATCGTAGATCTGCTGCACCGTCCGCACCGTGTTGCGCAGTTCCGGCAGGTCGCCGCCATAGGCGAGTGCCAAGCTGAAGCGCTCGGTCTTGCCGGCCGCGAGCCGGAACGGGCCCGATGCGAACAGGAAGCCGATGTTGAAGTTGGAGGCGAGCGCCGAGTCGAAGCGCGCCGCCGGATTGGGCGCGGTGAACTTGTCGAACAGTCGCTGCGGCCAGTTGCCCGAGTCGGTGTAGAACAGGATGCCGTCCGTCGTGGGGTCGCGGTTGCCGATGCCCGCGCGGATGCGGTTCATCTTGAAGCCGGTCAGCCCGATCTGATCGGACTCATTGAGATCGGTGCGGTCGAAGTTGGGCTCGCCGGCGGTGGGGATGCCGTCGCCCTCCCCCGCGTCGAAGGTCCCCGCGACTCCATCGACGCCGACATCATGGAACTCGGGGTTCCAATCGAGATCCTCGTCGCCCGTCCACCAGATCCCGGTTCGATGTGCGGGGCGATCCTGGATGCGACCGTACTTGGCGACGAACTTGGCCGTGTCGTAGTTCGCAGCGAGGTAGGAGACGATGTTGTCCGGCCCCGAGATGAGCACGCCGGGACCGCCGTCTCGCTGTTCGTCGACGATGCCGTCGAGGTCATCGTCGACCCCGTTCGAGGAGTTGCCCGGCGTCTCCAGATACGCGTAACCGAGATAGCCGGTGGGACTGCAGTTGCCCGCCAGGTCGCGGCCGTGGCCGTAGGTGTCCCACGTGTAGACCAGGTTCAGTCCCGAGGAGCGGTCGAAGAACGCATTGTCGTCGTCGGACTCGAAGATGCCGTCACACGAGAACGCGGAACCACCGACGCCGGAGTCCATGTAGAGCCCGAAGATGATGTTGTCATTGTAATCCGTCGTGCTCTCGTTGGTGATGTCGTAGTGCCAGAAGATCACATTGCCGGCTTGCGGATTGGCCCACTGGAATCCACGCACCTCGATGCGCAGACCGAGCCCATTGCGCGTCGGGTCGCGCGAGTCCGGCTCGTAGTCGAACCCGTCATAGAAGTCATCGTCCATGACGGTATAGCTCTCCTGATCGGCGGCGGGCCGCTTGCCGAAGTAGCCGTTCCAGCTGCCGCCCCATCCCGGATCGTCGGCGTCGAGCAGCCGATCCGGCCACGTGGCGGGCCACGTTCGCGGGTCATGGCTCATCGCCGGGGAACGCCCGCGGTTGATTCGCGGATCGGCCTGGAAGTAGCCCGGGCGCGGCTCGAAACGCATCGGGCGCTTGAAGAACGGGCTGATCTGCTGCCGCTCGCGAAAGCCCGTCTCCATGATGTAGGTGTCCTCGCTGCGACCGTTCTCACGGATGCGCGCGAGCACGAACGGCGTGATGCCGTCGCTGTAGTTCATGCCCGAGCCCTTGGGGACCTCGGCCGAGTGGAACACCGAGAGGTCCACGGTGGCCGGGTCGGGCGGGTAGTCGCCGCCCATGCCGAAGTTCCAGAACCGCGTGCGGATGTTGGCGGCATCGTGCGTGCCGAAACGCTCGGCATCAATGCGGCCGCGCTGTTCGGGCGGCACCGGTGTGATGACCTGCGCGGCGACAGCGAAGGGCTGCGTCAGCATCAGCCAAGCGGCGAGCGCGGGGATCCATCCGCCGCGGCGCGGACTGCACGATGCGTTCAAGCGGCGTGAGTTCATCGACTCCCCCCCAGCGACAGACCGATCTCGATCCGTCTCGGAGCGAGGAAGCGCGTCGGGTTCTCCAGCGTGGCCCGCTCCGAGAGTCCGAGCACGGAGGAATAGTAAGGACTGCCCGAGTTGTTGAACACGAACCCATTGAAGAAGCGGGCATCGAGCGCGTTGTAGATGCGGGCGAACCAGCGAGCGCGCTGACCGAACAGCGGCCGGGTCCGCTCGGCCCGCAGGTCGAGCTGCGCGCCGAAGGGCTTGCGACTCGTGTTGGTGATGTCGTAGCCGGCCGAGGCGTCGCTGACGCTCAAGGGCGTGAACGGCTGCCCGCTGCCCGAGCGCAGCACCGCACTCACGATGTACGCCTCGGGCTTGGCGAGTGTGAGCGTCAGGTTGAGCGTGTGGCGCTGATCCCAGTTGAACGGGAGCTGCCGCGGCCGCGGGTCCTGTCCCGCCTCGGCTCGCGTCGCCGTCTCGCGCGGGTCGCTCGAGTTGCCCTGCGCGCGCTGCCACGTGTAGTCGAGCGACGAACTGAGCAGACCACGCGAGCGTTGGTCCAGGGCGATAGTGAAGCCGACGACGTCGCCGAAGTCGACGTTCGCCCACCTCGCGTATTCGGCCGAGTTGTAGGTCGTCACGAACTCCACGCCGAGCAGGTCGCGGATGTCCTTGTAGAACGTGCTGACATCCACGCCGAACCACTCGTTGACCGCATGCTTGTAGCCGAACTGGTACTGCACCGTGCGCTCGGGCCGGATGTCGGGGTTGGCGATGACGCCCTTGTTCAGCCCGGACTCGCCCGCCGGGATGTCGGCGAGCGCGGCGTAGTCGGCGTTGGCGAAGATCTGGCCCAGTTCGGGCATCTGGTAGAAGTGCCCGTATGCGAAGAACACCGCGGCATCCGCGGTGACCGGATAGGAGACGCCGAGTCGCGGCGACAGATTCAGCTTGCGCGACGTCGGCACGGGAACCGAGAGCGGCGCGCCGGCGATCGAGTTGGCGGGGTTCGCAAGATCGCTCGGCAGGCTCGAGCGTGCATCGAAATGGTCGAGCCGGAAGCCCGCGCGCACGTTGACGTCGCCCAACTCGACTTCCGCCTGGGCGAAACCGGCGCCCTGCACGGGCTCGAACGATGGCCGCTCTTGGAGGAATCGAGTCAGCGACGTACCGCCCGGGATGAGCAGAGCGTCCGAACCGAAATCGATCCGCGGCCACTGCATCTCGGCACCGAACTTGTATTGGACGTCGCGCGTCACCTGATCGACGAACGAACCCTTGGCGATCCACGTGTCGGAGTTCTGCGTGAACCGCCCGAGATCGACTCCCTGCAGGAAGAACGCGCCAAGCCCGAAGCCATCGTCCGTCCGCAGGGCCAGCGCCTCGTCGTAGCGCGCGTCGTACAGATCGTCGTAGGCGCGATCGGTGTAGTGCAGCACGTTCTGCCGCACGCTCAGGTTGGCGAAGCGCGTGCTGCTGAACGTGTGCGAGACATCGAGTCCATGCACGAGCGAGAACTGCTTCTGTCGCCGCATGCCCTCCGGCAGGAAGCGGAACGCCCAGTCCTGCCGCCTCGTCTGCGAACCATTGGCGATCACTTGATAGCTGAACTCCCAGTCGCGGCTGGCACGATGGGTGAGCTTGGTGATGCCCGACCACTCCCGCGACGTGCCGAGCGCGACCTCGCGGCCATCGCCCGAAGGGCGATAGACATCCGCCTCGAGCCCGCTGGAATCCGTCGGGGCGAACAGGCTCGTGGCGCGCACGTAGTCATCGAAGTGCGCATAGCGGCCGCTCACCAGATACGTCGTCCGCGCCAGGGGCAGCGGCCCACTGAGGCTGGCCTGATAGCCCTGGATCGCGCCCGGGCGGATGCTCGCTGGCATCAGGCGATCGCTACCGCCGTCCCATACGAAGCTCCCGTGCGAGACCTCCGCGTCCCACTGGAGCTTGTCGCTGCCGCGGCGCAGGATGGCGTTGACGACTCCGCTCATCGCCTGCCCGTACTCCGCATCGAAAGTGCCGCTGATGACCTGCACCTCCTCGAGCAGCGAGCGATCGAGCTTGAGCGTCGAGGCGTTATTGAAGGCGTTGTTCACGCTCACGCCATCCACCTGGAACTGCACCTCGCCGAGTCGTCCACCGCGGAAGTGTCCGTCCACGACGCCCGCCTGGAGATTCACGATCTCCTGCAGTTCCTGGACCGGCAGCGCCTGGATCTCCTCTCGGCTGACCGAGGCGACGTTGCTGGTGCGGTTCACCTCGACCACGGGCCGCCGGGCGCTCACCACGATCTCCTGCATCTGCACCGGTGCTTCGGCGAGCGCGAGGTCCAGCCGCGTGGTCTGGTCGGCGCTCACGACGACGTCCTGCGTCGCCACGCTGCGATAGCCGAGGAGGCTCGCACGAACGGTGTACGTGCCCGCCGGGATCTGGACGATGGTGAATCGCCCGGTCTCATCACTGGCAGCGCCGAGCGGCGCCCCGATGACGATGACGTTGACGCCGATGAGCGGCTGCTTGCGCTCATCCACGACGCGGCCCGAGATCTTGCCCGTCGTGCCTGCCCAACTCGTGGCCGCGACCAGCAAACCGGCCACGACTGCCCATCCTCGCAGCGCGGCTCGCAACTCGACTCGGATCACGCCCACTCCCCTCGCCGGAGGGGTCGGGCGGAGCGAACAGGCACTCCGCCGACCCGCCGGATGGTGCTCACATCAATCGATGAACATCACCTTGCCGGCCAACGAGGCCCGCAGGGCGCCCGTGTTCGGATCCGCCAGTCGGAGGCGATAGAAGTAGAGCCCATCGCCGAGCCCGGCGCGCGTCAGCAGTGCGGTCTGCGTCCCCGCCTGACGGACTCCCAGCGACCGCGAGGACACCTGACGGCCCTGCAGGTCATACAACTCGAGCCGCACGTCGGCGTCGACCGGCATCGCGAATCGCAGGGTCGAAGCGACGCGCGTCGGGTTCGGATACTGACCGAGCATCCGGAATCCGGTCGCGACCGAGCCGCCACCATCGCCGACATCGGTGACGAACGAGTTGGGATCCATGTACGCCACCACCGGGCAGCAGGTGTTGTCGTACTCGGCCTGCCACCATGTCCGCGTGCCGTAGCTGTCGGTGAACGGCGTGAACGAGTCGGCGTCATGGTGCGTGATGCTGAACCACAGCGCGCCATCACCACGGCCGACCGGGTAGCTCAGTTTGGGGAGCACGAGCTTCAGCTCGGCCTGATAGCCGTTGTCCGCCTGCAGCCCGAGCGTATCCACGGTCGTGCCGACGTTCATCGACATGGCGACCTCGGCCCCGCCCGAGTCGCGCAGCGCTGGCAGGTACTCCTCGAGCTGCGCCTGGCCGGTCGGACCGACCCGCAGCACGAGGCGGCGCGTCTGCAGCGTCTTGTCGACGGGACCGCGCTTGGTGCGCTCGTAGATACCCACCGTGAAGCCGTCCCAGCGATCGAACGCATTCACGGACTGCACCACGAGGTCGCGAACATCGAAGCCGAGGTAGAGCGAGTCCTCGCGGAAGAAGTACTTGACCGTGGCGTCGCCCGGATCGATGACCGCAGCCTCGCCCCCGTTGACGGTGGCCTGGTACTGCCAGGAGCGCCACTTGCCCATGCCCGGATAGCTCTGACGCAATGCGTCATCGCCGAAGCGGATGTCGATGCTCGGAGCGCGCTGCCACACCGCGTCGGTCAGACGACCATCGATCACGGGAGCCGGGAAGCCGCCGCCGTTCGGCACGATCAGATCCGCGCCGATCACCGGCACCGGACCCGAGGCCACGGTGATGTCGGGACGGCTCTGGATGCGCACCTGATGATAGCCGAGCGAGTTGCCCCACGGACCCTGCAGCCAGGTGCGATAGGCGGTGAAGCGGAAGATGTTCTGCGGCCAATACCAGTCGCAGTCGTAGATCGAGAGGTTCCACTCGACGATGTCGCCCTCGGGCCGCGCCAGGTCATAGCCGAGCGCCGACACCTTGAACTTCATCTCGACCGTGTAGCGCTGGTCGATCACCGCATCACTGTTGCTGAGGCCGTTCACGACCGTGACGGCATCCCAGTTCTGGATCTGCTCGGGCGAGCGCGGCGTGCCGGGCGGGAAGTTGCTCCACACGCCGATGAACCCGGGCGAGATACCCGGCGCGCTCGGCTGGATACCGGCATCGGGATACCACCACGAGTAGAGATGTTCCTGCGGGCCCGCCGGAGCGCCGCCATTGCGATGGTCCTTGATCGCCATCAGGAATCCGTCGAAGCGATTGAAGTCGATCGAGCCGCCGACCGAGCTGTCGCGCACCGTCGCGCCGAGCCAGATCTCGTCCCCCACCGTCAGCAGGCGGATCGTGGCGCGGACGCTGTCGCGCGGCAGGCCACCCGACTCGATCTTCCAGCCGCTGCCGGGCTCCCCGGAATCGAAGTTGAAGTTGATCTGGATCGACTCGGCCAGAGCCCACGCAGGTTCGCTCAGCGCACCATCCAAGGTGAGCGCGGCGCCATTGGTGGTGCGGGCCCAGATGACGTCCTTGCGAACGGGCTGCGCGTCGGCCGCGATCGTGAGCGTCATGGCCGCGACGAGTGCGAGTGCGGCGATCGGGAACTTCATGAGACGACCTCCAGAGGCGAGCAAGATGGCATCCACTTGGATGGAAAGGAGTCTCGACGATCCGCATCGTGCGGCCTGAGAGAGCGGTCCCCGGTCTCGAACGATCGAATCGGAGCCCACGAGATCGGCGTCCCTGCCCGAACGGATGTGTAAACGGTTACATCCCGCATCTGACACTGTCAAGGACCGGACAAAGGAATCGCGGGGACTCGACCTCAGCGTTGGAACGAAATGGTCGCAGGAACTCGCGCCAGATGCACGCGACCGGCCTCGTCCGCCTGTACCACCCGGCCATCCACGCGCACCTCACGCGCCCGCTCGACACCCGGGTCGCAGACGAAAACGCCCCCGCGCGGCAGGGCATCGAGCCCGCGAACCCGGACCTCGAACCCGGCCCCAGTGGCCTCGGTCTCGGTCTCGAGTCGTCCCCACCGGGTCGGCAGGCCATGAAGCCGGAGCAATCCGCCTCGAGCGAACCAGGCGGGCGAGACGCCGGCGCCGATCACGAGCCGGTCCGTGGCATCGTCCTCGAAGGCCACCAGGTCGAGCACCGAGCGCACGAAGTCCGAACCGACCCATGTGTGCGGCAGGTCGCCGATGAATCGCTGCGCGACGCTGTCGCGATGGACGACCTCGGCCCATTGATTCCACTGTGGCGGATCGCGGCGGGCCAGGAACCACTCGGTCAGGGCGAGCGCTCGCTCGCGCCAACCGAGTCGGGCCATCGCCCCTATCACGCGCACCTCGTAGGGCGTGAACGCCTCCCAGGGCTCGGTGCCGATCCGGCGACGCTCGAAGAACGCCCAATAGCGCTCGAAGGTCGCGCGCAGTGCCTCGTCGCGGATGACTCCGGCGGCGGCGGCGGGCGTGAGCGCGATCGTGGTCGAAGTGGCGTCGAAGTCGCCGAGATCGGCGCAACCGGGGACGTAGTCGATCGCATGCACGCGCATGGCCGCCTCGATCGATGCGCCAAGGTCCCGCGAGAAGGTGTCGAGCACGGCGGTGTAGCGCGCTTCGGTCGCGGGGTCTCGGAATGCGCTCGCCAGTTCGATGACATCGCGGAACCCGCGCAGCGCGAACAGATCATCCCAATAGGAGTGCATCGGCTTGGCCGAATAGCCCTCGTGGCTGATCGAGGGCGGCAGCAGTCCGAAGAAGTGGGCACGCTCGGGGGTGCGCCACTCCGCGGTGCGACGCTGCAGCCGCAGCGAGTCGAGGTAGTGCGCCACGCCGCGCGCCGTCGGCCAGAACGGCTCCACGCCCGCGTGATCACCCGTGCGCCGCAGGTACTCCGCGAGCAGGAAGAGATACTGCCCGTTCGAATCATGCTCGGGCACCGGGTCGCTGCCGCGATGATCGACGCAACATGGCACCTTGCCGTCGGCATAGAGGTACGGCGTGAACCACCGGATGTAGTCGAGCACGTCCTCGCCGTGGCCGAGCATCAACAGGGCCGAGCACGACAGCGAGCCGTCTCGGATCCACGAACGCTCGTAGGAGCGCGAGCCCGGCTGGATGGCGGCTCCGTCCCGATTGATCAGCAAGTAGGCGAGTTGGCTCCGCACGACACTGGCCAGCTCCGCCCCATCCCCGGGGATCTCGAGCGTCAGTCGATCCAACCGCTCGCGCCACAACGCCCGCACCGCCGACTCGTGGGCGGCGAACTCATCGGCGCCGATCCGGTCGGAAAGTTCGGGAGCGCGATCGAGCGGCACGCGCACCAGCACTTCGCGCTCGCCACCGGCGGGCAACTCCAGCTCGTAGAGCAACGCGCCGCTCGCGAGCGCATCGGCATCCGTGAGTGTGAGGCGATCGGGCAACTTCGCCGCGCGCCGCGAGCCGAGCGCCGCGACCACATCGCCCGTCGCCGACGTGCGCGCCACGAAACCATCAGCCGGCGTCAGGCCGATGACGCCTCGAACGCCATCGGCCAGCACGAGGTCGCCTTGACGCTCGAGCCGGCCGATCCGCGCGACTCCGCCCGGGGCATTCAGGAACTGGGCCGGCGGGTTCACCTGGAACGGCCGCAATGCGAGCGCGAGCGTCACGCGCTGCGAGTGCGGCAGCGGATTCCGCACCACGTAGCGCGCGAGGATCGAACTGCGGCCGGGGGCCCCCTCGGCGAACACCGAGGTCGTCAGCTCGAACTTCGGATGACGCCATCGCACCCAGGGCATCGGAAGGTCGCCGTCTCTCAGCCCGAGATCGCGCTCGACCTCCGCCCAGGTCACGACCGAGCGATCGTCCAACACGATGAACGGCTCGAGCGACCACTCCCCCTTGCCCACCTCGAACGCACCGTCCTCGCTGAACAGCGACTCCTCGCGGGCACGATCGACGCCGACGATGGTCCAGCGCGATCGCTCGCCCAGCATCGCGCGCGGCAGCTCTCCGCGTCGTCGATGCGCGCCGTGCTCGCGCCAGATCGAATCGGGCGAAGCACCCCAAGCGAGCGAGCGGAACTCCAACTCCATCAGCCGCGCGTTCCCGGCCGAGCGCGGGGCGCTCACGCGCACGAAGCGCGCTTCGGTCTCGGGCGAGCGGAACAGGTCGAGCCCGAGGTCGGATGTGCGGGTCGCGCGATACGTCCGCCACGCGCGCCCGTCATCGGAGAGCTCGATCGAGAGGTCGAGACCGCGAGGCGGCACGCCACCGGCCGCGCCCGCGCGCGCCGAGCTCCACGTGAGTGCCAGCCCGCCGAACTCGCGGCGAGAACCCAAGTCGAGCGTGAGCGGGCCCTTGGGTCTCCAGCCGGTCGCCGCGTCCCCATCCACTGCGGTACCCCCAGCCGCACTGCCGACGACGCGAGCGATCGGCGGCCACGGCGGCGGCGGCGGCAGGGAATCGAGCGTCAGCTCATCGAACCACACGCTGCCCGAGCCGCCCTGCCCCGCCGTGATGGCGAACTCGAGCGCCGCGAAGCGCTGCAGTTCGCCGGGCAACGGGCCCCACGCGAAGGAGACGTGCCGCTTCTTGATCCGGATCGTCTCCCACTCGCCGTCGAACATGTGGTCGCGCTGGACACTCCACCACACGTTCTCGCCGCTCGCATCCACCACTTTGAACTCGACGTGATTCGGCTTGGCGAGCGCGCGCATGCGGAACGTGAACTCGTAGTTCGCCGGCACGTCGGCCGAGATCGCCTTGCGGAGCACGGCATAGCCGCCGCCCTTCTGGAAATCGAAGTCCATGCGCACCGCGCTGCCTCGGTCGGACTTCTCGAGCGCCAGTGTCGCCAGCACGCCGCTCGCGGGCTGGGCCTGCCAGCCCTCCAGCGAATCGAAGGCGTCAAGCGTGCGGGCGGTGGCGGGCGTGCCGGACCACACAGCGAGAACCAGCAACAGGAGCGCCTTCCGCATGCTCAATCCTTCAGGCTGCCCGCGAGGATGCCGCGGGTGTAGAACCGCTGGAGCGCGAGGAACAAGACGAGCACGGGCATCACGGTGAGCACGGCTCCCGCCATCATCAACTCGGTGTCCTGCACGTGCTCGCCCACCAGGTTGGCGAGTGCCACCGGCAGCGTGTAGCGCGAGCTGTCCGAAAGGATGATGAGCGGCCACATGAAGTCATTCCACGATGCGAGGAACGTGAAAAGGCCGAGCGTCACCAGCACCGGCGCGAGAATGGGGAGCACGAGCGTCCAGAAGATGCGGCCCTCGCTCGCACCATCGATGCGCGCGGCGTCGATCAGATCGTCCGGGATCGCCATCGCGAACTGACGCACCAGGAAGATCCCGAAGATGCTGGCGAAACTCGGGAGCGCCACGCCCCACAACGTGTTCACCAGTCCCATCTGCTGCAGCAGCAGGAACAGCGGCAGCATGCCGACCTGCGCCGGGATGACGAGGGCTGCGACCAGCGCGCGGAAGAGGCCCTCACGACCCGGAAAGCGCAGCTTGGCGAACGCATAGCCCGCCATGGCGTTCAGGACGAGCCCGATCGTGGTGCCGAGCGTGGCGACGATCAGACTGTTGCCGAAGTTGCGCGCCAGATCGAGACGGACGAAGAGCGCTCGGTAGTGTTCCAGCGTCGGCACCGCCGGCAGGAATCTAGGTGGCGCCTGATTGGCCTCCCCTGGCGCCATGAACGAGGCGGACAACATCCAGAGGAGCGGCGTCAGTGTCAGGATGGCGCCTGCGACCAGAGCCGCGTGCAGCAGGAGCGCGCGCGGGGCCCTCATCGCTCGGATCCCTTCTGCAGCCGCATCTGGATGAGCGTCGCCACCAGCATCAGGGCGAACAGCACGAAGGCGATGGCGTTGGCATAGCCCATGCGCCACCAGCGGAAGCCCTGCTCGTACATCAGGAGCATCGCCGTGACGGTGCTGCGCAGCGGCCCGCCCTGCGTCATCACGTAGGGCTCGGCGAACACCTGGAACTGGGCCAGCATCGTCATGATGCCGACGAACAGCAGGGTCGGTCCGAGCGACGGCAGCGTGATGTGGCGGAACTGCTGCCAGGCGCCGGCGCCGTCGAGGCGCGCCGCCTCGTAGAGATCCTCGGGGATCGTGGAGAGCCCGGCGATCAGGATGAGCATGTTGTAGCCGAAGCTCTTCCACACCGCGAGGATCAGGATCGCCCACAGCGCCGTGCGCGGATCGCCGAGCCAGTCGATCGGGGCGATTCCAACGAAGCCGAGCAGATGATCCACGAGCCCGTAGGTCGGGTGATACAGGTAGCGCCAGACGAGCGCGACGGCAACGAGCGTCGTGACGACCGGCGCGAAGTACACGGTGCGGAAGAACGACCGCCCCCGCACGAGTTTGTCGTGCAGCAGCAGCGCCGCCCCCAGCGAGGCCGCCATCGACAGCGGACCCCCGACGAACACGAAGAACAGCGTGTGCCGCAGCGCCGCCCAGAACTCGGGGTCGGTCAGCACGCGCTGATAGTTCGCCGCTCCCACGACGCGCACGACCGAGGGATCGCCGATCGCGTACAGATCGAAGTCGGTCAGGCTGAGCGCGAACCCGGCGATCACCGGCAGCAGGTAGAAGAGTGCGATGAGCCCCACGGCGGGGGCGACGAAGATCCACCCGGCACGGGCTTCGGCTCGGCGATCGCTCCTCATGGCGTGGCCCCTTGCTTGCGCGCATGCAGCCAGCGGCGCTTCTCGAGCACGCGATCGACATCGCGATCGAGTCGGGCGAGCGCCGAGTCGGGCGTGAGCACGCCTCGGGCGACCGCCTCGCCCTGCGTCTGGAGCAGCGTCGCGATCAGCTCCCACTCCGGGACCAGCGGCGCCGGCCGGACGCGCTGCAGCTGCGTTCGGAACGCCTCGATGCGCGGGTCATGCGTGAGGGCCGAGTCGGCCCACGCCGATCGCACCGCCGGCAGGTCGCCGGTCAGGTGGAAGAACCGCGCCTGGATCGACGGACGCGACAGGAACGCGATCAACTGCCACGCCGCCTCGGCATGACGCGAGCGTTCGAACACCACGAGGCTCGACCCACCCGCCGTGGAGGCGCCGCTCTCGGGGCCGTCCGGGCCCGGCAGCGGCGCCGTGCTCCATGACCCTTGCAGTTCGGGCGACAGCCGCCGCGCGAACTCGCCCAGATTCCACGGGCCGGTGATCACGGCGGCGAAGCTGCCACGTTCGAACTCCTGGTACATGTTCGCCACTTCGCTGTTCGAGACCGGTGGCGCCAATCGCTCGCGATACAGCCGATCGTAGAAGTCGAAGCCGCGGCGGAACTCGTGCGATGAGAACGCGCCGCGCGTGCCCTCGGCGTTGAGCATCGTGGCTCCGGCCGAGAGACCCAGCACGTAGGGCGGCACCCATTCGTTGATGGGCAGGAAGATCGCGTGCCGCGTCGGACCCGCCTGCGCCTTGACTGCGTGCAGCGCGAGCCGGAAGCCCTCCCAGTCGCCGGGGATGCTCGCGAAGCCCGCCTTCGCGAACAGATCGCTGCGGTAGAACAGCACGCGGGTGTCGACGTACCACGGCACGCCGTACGCGAGCCCGTCGAACACGTTCGTGTCCCAGATCCCCTCGAAGCACGAGTCGCGCGAGACTCCCTGGGCGGCGAGTGCCGCGGGGACGGGCGCCAGTGCCCTCAGCGCATGGAACTCGGCCATCCAACTGTTGCCGAGCTGTGCGACATCCGGGCTCGAGCGACCGACATGTGCGGTGAGCAGCTTCTCGTGCGCCGCCGACCACGGGATCTTCTCCACCTGCACGCGAACGCCGGGATGCTCGGCCTCGAACTCGTGCATCAACTCGGTCACGACCTCGCCCTCTCGGCCCATCGCCCAGAAGCGAAGCGTCACGCGATCGCCCTCTCCCGCACCGCAGCCCGAGGACGCCGCCATCGCGAGCATCGCCACGAGGAAGCCGGCAAGTCGCAGGCGGCGGGCGAGCGACATCAGCGCGCCTTCTCCAGCGTCAGCCAGCCGCCGTGGAAGCCGGCTCGCTCGAGCCCGCGGCGGATGCTCGGGTCGCGGCGCATCACGTCCCACACGAGCCCGGTGCGAAGATTCTCGATCATGGCCAGAATCGGTCCCTGATCGATCGCGAGGTGATCGGTGTCGTACCAGCCCACACCGGGGATGACACGGCCATGCTGGACCGCGATCGACTCGGTCAGCGTGGGATTGAACGCGTCGACGAAGCCATAGCGTCCGTAGAGCGGCTCGCCGTGCCTTGCGGCCATGGCCATGAGCGCGGGCACACAGACTTCGGGTGCGAACGCGACCGACCCGCCGACCGCCGTCGGGGACAGCGTGCCGTCATCGATCACCTCGGTGAAGCTCGCGCCGCGCGCCGCATAGGTGCGGAACGTGCGTTCGCGGCCGGCAATCGTCAACGTGCGATCGACCGGACCGTCACAGGCCGTCAACCCCCACACGAGCGAGTCGTAGCCAGCGAATCCGGAGGGGTTGGCGATCGCATACTTGCGCTGGGCGAGCGTGGCGCGGCGCGAGTTCTCGAAGTAGTCGACACCCTTCTCGGCGGTGAACCGATCGTGGATGCCCCGGAAGTCGATCCAGACGTGCGAGTACTGATGGCCGAAGAGTGCCGCGAATCCCAGATGCTCGTAGCCTTGGTACGTTCCCCAGCGATAGCGCGACAGCCATTCGTCATAGGCCGCCTCACTGACCGCGTGGGTCGGCGAGCCCAGCGCGAGGACGTGCATGAACAGCGCCTCGTTGTAGCCGCGCCAGTCATAGGGCAGATGGCCCGACTCGGGCTTCCACCCGAGCGCGATCGTCGGCGGTCGCACGCTCGCCCACTGCCAGTCCGCCCTCGCCTCGAGCGTGTCGGCCAGTGCACGCAGCTCGCGCTCGACGTCATTGTCGCCATCGAAGTATCCGCGGCCGAGTAGCGCACCCATCAGAAGGAGTCCGGTGTCGACGGTCGAGAGCTCGACGTCGGCGAAGCGGGTTCCGGTCACCGGGTCGAGGAAATGATAGTAGAAGCCGCGGTAGCCGGTCGCGCCACTCCTCGACGTGTCGAGTCGCGCATCCGCGAAGAACCGAAGTGAACCACGCAAGCGCTCGGCCGCCGCCTCGCGCGTGACCCAGCCGCGCTCGGCGCCGATCACATATGCGGTGAGGGCGAATCCGCTTCCGCCGACGCTCGCGAACGAGCGCGTCGGCCAGCGGTCGGGCGTCAGATGATTGCCCTCGTGCGCGGTCTCCCAGAACCAATCGAACGTGCGCCGCGACAGCGTGTCGAGGAACGCCCGCTCCTCGAGCGAAAGCGCATTCCACGCCGGGCTCGTCGCTTGGGCGCGAGGGCTCGAAGCGGTCGCCGAGCAGCCGATCACCAACCACAGGAGAGCGACGGCGATGGAAGCGTTTCCAGTCAGGCGCTTCAAGGTGACCGATTGCATCGTGCGTCCTCGCGAGGGCGATCAGCCGCGCAGCGGCCTCTCGGATTGCGCCTGTCGGACGCTCTGCACGTCGGAGGCGGTCGAACCACAGGATCGCCGAACCACGAGCTGGGTCGGCAGGATCTCGTGATGTTTACGTGCCGGCCGCACCGATCCCTGGCGGACGAGCAGGTGCACGGCCCGCTTGCCGAGATCGAACGGATCGACACGGACGGTGGTGAGCGGCGGCGTCAGATAGCGCGCAGTCGGGATGTCATCGAAGCCAGCGAGTGCGATGTCCTCGGGCACCTGCAGCCCGGCATCCTGAAGCGCGCACAGCGCCCCCACCGCCATGTGGTCGTTGGCGACGAACACCGCATCCGGCCGATCCCCACGCGCGAGCAGTTGCATCATCGCCTCGTAGCCCGACTCCTCGGTGAAGCCACCGCGCACCTCGAGTTCGGGGCTGCTCGCCATCTTGGCCGCGGCGAGCGCCTGGCGATGCCCGGCCAATCGCTGCTGCGCATCGATGTTCTTCTCGGGACCGGTGATCATGGCGATGCGGCGGTGACCCAGAGCGAGCAGGTGCTCGGTCATCCGCTGCGCGCCCTCGGCATTGGCGATCGAGAGCGAGTAGCAGCCGCCGATCGAGACCTCGGGATCGAGCAGAACAGTCGGCGTGCGGCCGCCGAACAGCTTCAGCGCCTCGTGCGCGTCGACGTCGGGAGTCATGACGATGAGTCCGTCAACCCGGCCCCGCATCGTGCGCAGTGCGTTCATGAGCGCATCGGGGTGCGCGCTGGTGCGGGAGAACAGCAGATGGTAGCCGAACTCGCGCGCCGTCAGGTCCACGCCGCGGATCAGCTCGGAGTAGAACTCGCCGTGCAGATCGGGCAGCAGCACGCCGAGCGCCTGCGTCCGGTTGGTGATGAGACTGCGGGCCACGCCATTGGGCCAGTAGTTCAGCTCGGTGGCGGCCTGGTGCACCTTGTCGCGCGTCGGCTGGCTGACGAGCGGATGATCGTTGAACACCCGCGACACGGTCGCGATCGAGACGCCGGCTAGCTTGGCGACATCCTTGATGGTGGCCATCGGGGCCTCGCGTGGGTGCGGCCGGGCGCAGGGCGGAGCGCCGGAAGGGTGAATCGTTTACCGAGCCCCCCCCAGCGTGTCAAGGCCAGGTGTGCGGGCAGCGGTCTCGACCGGCCGCTCGTATCGCTCCCAACCGTGGCCCTCCTGCCCGAAGCGGAACGCGCCCGGGTGCAGCGCCTCGGCCAGGCACTCGAGCGCCTCGGCGACCCGCGGACCCGGCCGATTGAACAGCGCGTTGCCGTCCGCGACATGGACCTGCCCCTCGCGCACGGCACGCAACTTCAACCAGCGCCGATCCGAGTCGAGCGCCGCCATCTCGGTCCGCGTGCGCGCCAGCCCGAAGCCGCAGGGCGCCACGAAGATCACGTCGGGATCCGCCTTGGCGAGCCGCGCGAACGACACCTTCCCCCGATGAACACCCGGCGTGCCGAGCACGTCCTCGCCCCCGGCCAGTGCGATCAGCTCAGGCGTCCAGTGCCCGGCGATCATCAGCGGCTCGATCCACTCGATGCACGCGACGCGCGGCCTCGGCCGGTCCTTCAAGCGCTCGGCGATCGCCTTCATGCGGCGCTGCAGGCGTGAGATGAGCTGCACGCCGCGCTCGGGCACGCCCAGCGCGTCGGCGATCGCGCGCATGTCGCGCCACAGGTCGGCCAGCGAGTCGGGCCGGGTCGAGACGATCGCGGGCCGGCTCGGGATCGTGGCGCACACCGCCGCCTCGACATCGGACAGGCTCACCGCGCACACGTCGCACTGCGTCTGCGTCACGAGCAGGTCGGGTGCGAGCCCTGCGAGCGCCTTGGCGTCGACGCGGTGGACGGAGACGACCTGCTCGACCAGAGCGCGCACGCGTGCGTCGAGCTTGCGCGAGGGCAGGGCGATCTCGAACTGGGGCGACGTCACCTGCGGCAGGCGCTTCACCCATGCGGGATGGTCGCACTCGTGCGAGCGACCGACGAGGCGGTCACCGCAATCGAGGGCGCAGATGGTCTCGGTGCTGGAAGCGATCAGGGACACGACGCGTCGGGGGACCAGAGGCTCTCCTGGGTTTCACGTGAAGGGGGTGCTCAGAGGTACTACCCCGCAACCGCCCCCAACGGGACCCAGGAATGACAAGTTCCGGGCAGACGGCAGGGACCCGGAGCGCCGCCCGCAAGTCGTTCCTGCACCTTGCACTCCGCGCTTGTCACCTCTTGGACGCTCGACTATCCTGCCTCGCCTTCGCGAACAGGGCACCTGCCCGCGCAAAGCGTCATCCCCACCCGCATCGACCGGCCGCTCCCCCCTGCACCTCGGTGCGGCCGTGCTTCGAGGCGGTGCTCCGGTGGCCGCGAGCCGCCGTGACCCAGAACCCGAGGAGCATCCGATGAAGTTGTTCCGTACCGCGGGAAGCGCCCTGCGGCGGCTCACCGTGCCCGGACTGCTGGCACTCGTGGCCGCTGCCGTCCTCCCCGCACTGGCCATCGCCAGCGAGTTGGATCTTCAGCTGCCCGCGCTCAGCGGCCCCCAGAACCAGCTGCTGATCGGCGGCATCGTCATCTGCCTGCTCGGCATGGGCTTCGGCATGCTCATGTTCAATCAGGTGAAGGCCCTTCCGGCTCACAAGTCGATGCTGGACGTCTCGCAGATCATCTATGAGACCTGCAAGACCTACCTGTTGCAGCAGGGCCGTCTGCTCCTCGTCCTCGAGCTCTTCATCGCCGCCTGCATCATCTATTACTTCGGCTTCCTCGAGCACAAGGACGCGATCACGGTCGGCACCATCCTGATGTTCTCGGTGATCGGCATCCTCGGCTCTTACGGCGTCGCGTGGTTCGGCATCCGCATGAACACGTTCGCCAACAGCCGCACGGCGTTCGCCTCGCTGATGGGCAAGCCGCTGCCGGTGGGCGAGATCCCGCTCAAGGCCGGCATGAGCATCGGCATCATGCTGATCTGCGTCGAGCTCATCATCATGCTGGCCATCCTCCTCTGGGTGCCCAAGGAGATGGCAGGCGCCTGCTTCCTCGGCTTCGCGATCGGCGAGTCGCTGGGCGCCGCGGCGCTCCGCATCGCCGGCGGCATCTTCACCAAGATCGCCGACATCGGCTCCGACCTGATGAAGGTCGTGTTCAAGATCAAGGAAGACGATCCGCGTAACCCCGGCGTCATCGCCGACTGCACCGGTGACAATGCCGGCGACTCGGTCGGCCCGACGGCCGACGGCTTCGAGACCTATGGCGTCACGGGCGTCGCGCTGATCTCGTTCATCGCCCTCGCGGTGCAGGAGGCCTACAAGGCCGACTTCCTCGTGTGGATCTTCGTCATGCGCATCCTGATGATCATCACGTCGGTCGTGTCGTACGTCGTGAACGACCGCATCTCGCGCTCGATGAACGCGAGCAAGACAAAGATGGACTTCGAGCAGCCGCTGACGTGGCTCGTGTGGATGGCCTCGATCATGTCGATCGTCGTCACCTACTTCGCCTCGTACTACATGCTCCCCGAGGCGCAGTATTCGGGCGGCCTGTGGTGGAAGCTCGCCACGATCATCTCGTGCGGCACGCTCGCCGCCGCGCTGATCCCCGAGTTGACCAAGGCCTTCACGTCGGCCCACTCGCGTCACACCAGGGAAGTCGTGGCGGCCTCGCAGGAGGGCGGTGCCTCGCTCAACATCCTGTCGGGCATGGTGGCCGGCAACTTCTCGGTGTTCTGGAAGGCGCTCACGCTCGGCATCCTGCTGTTCGTCTCGTTCCTGATCTCGAACCAGGGCCTCGACGTGTACATGGGCCACCCGGCGGTGTTCGCGTTCGGTCTCGTGGCGTTCGGCCTCCTCGGCATGGGCCCGGTGACCATCGCCGTGGATTCCTACGGCCCGGTGACCGACAACGCCCAGTCGATCTTCGAGCTCTCGCAGATCGAGACGACGCCGGGCTCGGCGGCCGAGGTCGAGAAGCAGTTCGGCTTCAAGCCCGACTTCGAGATGGGCAAGTACTATCTCGAGGACAACGACGGAGCCGGCAACACGTTCAAGGCGACGGCGAAACCCGTGCTCATCGCAACCGCCGTGGCCGGCGCCACGACGATGGTGTTCTCGATCATCCTCGTGCTGCAGAAGCACTACGAGGAAGTGGGCCGCACCTTCCAACTCGACCTGCTCGACCCCTACGTGCTGCTCGGCATCCTGATGGGCGGCGGCACGGTGTACTGGTTCACCGGCGCTTCGATGCAGGCGGTGACGACGGGCGCTTACCGCGCTGTCGAGTTCATCAAGAAGAACATCAAGCTCGACACGGTCGAGAAGGCCAGCGTCGAGTCGTCCAAGCAGGTCGTGCAGATCTGCACCAAGTACGCGCAGGATGGCATGTTCAACATCTTCATCGTCATCTTCTCGCTGACGATCGCGTACTCTTTCTTCAGCCCGGAGTTCTTCATCGCCTATCTCGTCTCCATCGCGTTCGTCGGGCTGTTCCAGGCCGTCTACATGGCCAATGCCGGCGGCGCCTGGGACAACGCCAAGAAGGTGGTCGAGGTCGAGATGAAGGCCAAGGGCACGCCACTGCATGACGCCACCATCGTGGGCGACACGGTCGGCGATCCGTACAAGGACACGTCGTCCGTGGCGCTCAACCCGATCATCAAGTTCACCACGCTCTTCGGCCTGCTCGCCGTCGAGATGGGCGTCGCCAACCCGGACTCCAAGTACATCGTGTCAGGGATCTTCATGCTGATCGCGCTGGTGTTCATCTACCGCTCGTTCTACAACATGCGGATCACGACCAAGTAGCCTGCTGCGCGAGCCGTTCCACGAAGCCCCCGCCGGCGCTGCCGCGCGGGGGCTTCGTGCGTTCTCGTGGGGCCGCTTGTCCGTCCTGCGCGGGTCGTGCGAGGCTCGGGCACGTCATGTCCGGCCACCGTGTCGTCCAGTCGATCGCAGCGCTGACCCTCTCCGCATGGCTCGGGTTCGCCCCCGTGCCCGCCGATGCTGCTCCCCACACGGTCACGGGACTCTCGGCGCGATTGCGCGCCGGGCAGATCTTCCTCTCCTGGGACGGGCTGGCGGGATCTGGCTGGAGCTACCGGGTGCACCACTCGGTGATCCCGATCGACGATGCCGCGAGCCTCGCCGCATCCGCGCTGCTCGGCGTGCAGCGCGACTCGAGCGCCGTCGATCGACGGCGGACGAAGGTGATGCGTTCGCTGCAGACCTTCCGAGTGGACAGTGCCGCGGCTCCGCTCGAGTCCTCCGCCGGGCTGTTCGTCCGCACCCTCGAGACCTCGGGGCTCGGCTTCTATGCGGTGCTGGCGGAATCGTCGGGCGGGGTGCCCGACCCGACGATCGTCCTCGGCGCGAACTCGCTCGTCATCCCGGTACCCGAGTGGCCCGAGGCACCGCTCCCCATCTGGAAACGACACACGATCGTCCCCGCCGATGGCGATGACTACGTGCTGTGGGTGAACGACGTCGACACGCCCACCATCGAGGCGATGGCGAATCGCCCGAGCACACCGACCCATCTCACGCTGCGGCGCGGCCTGCCGGGTCGGCCGCTCGTGTTGTACGGGCATTCGCGCGGCGGCAACAGCTACCAGTCTCTGCTGGGCTCGGGTTATCCCGGCGAATCGATCCTGTGCATCGAGGACCATCTGCCGACGGGAGACCACGCGGGCTTCGCATTCGGCTACGGTCAGGACGACGACCCGGCCGTCTACTGGAACGCTTCGCGTCCGCCCGGCGGCATCGTCATCGACTACGTCGAACGCCGCGTCCGCTACGTGCTCGACTGGTCACAGCGCGTGTTGCTCCCCGACCCGCAGCGACTCTACGTGTGGGGCGGCTCGATGGGCGGATCACTCGCCTTCTTCCTCGCCTATCACGAACCCGATCGCGTCGCCGCCAGCATGGGCGTGATCCCCAAGCTGAGCACGGCGTACACGCCCGACAGCTTCCTGGACCTGCGTGTGAGCTTCGACCGCATCTGGGGCAGGATCGAGGACACGCCGATGGGCTCGCACGGCATCCCGGTGTTCGACTGGATGGACGGCCGCTGGCTCGCCGAGCACCGCCGGGTCCGGGGAGCCGCTCCCCACTCGATGTTCTTCGGACGAGCCGACACGATCGTCGGCTGGCCCGAGAAGGTGGCATACGCGCAGGCGATGCAGACCCACCGCATCGGCGGCGCGCTGTTCTGGGACACGTGGAAGCACTTCGATGACCAGAACGCGACCCCGTGGCGCAATACACAGACCACGCGGCGAATGCACGCGTTCCGGCTCGACCGCAGCTTCTCCGCGCTCAGTCGCTGCAGCGCCGACGGCGACATGGGCGATGGTTCGCTGGCGACGGGCGACACCATGGGCACGATCAACGGCTTCCTCGACTGGGACACGACGATGGTCGACCTGCCGGATCGCTGGGAGTGCACGCTTCGCACCGTCAGCCTGCCCCATCGAGACGGCGTGTTCGCGGCCCCCGACTCCGCGCGTGTCGATGTCACGCCGAGGCGCGTGCAGCAGTTCCTGATCGCCATGGGCGTTCCCTACTCCTTCGAGGTGCACGACGTGGTGAGCGGGGCTCTGCTCGAATCGGGCGAGCGCTTCGCCGATGGCGACGCCCTGCTGACGATCGAGCGTGTGCCCGTGACGGCTTCGGGCTCACGGCTCACGATCACGCACGCGACGACCTCGACCCCCGGCTCGCAGATTGCGCCGCGCGGCCCTTCCATCCGCCTCGCTGCGAATCCCTTGCGCAGATCCACCCAGTTCCGCGTCGCGTGGCCGATCTCGGATGAGGCGCGCGTACGGCTGATCGATGCCGCCGGGCGCGTGATCCGGTTGCTGCATCAGGGCCCGGTCGGACCGCTCTCGACGCTCTTCCTGGACACCGGCGCGCTCGCCCCTGGCCTCTACTGGATCGAGGCGCGCCAAGGCGACACGCGGGGCCTCCGGCGCATCGTCGTCCTGCGCTGACTCACAGCTCACCCGAGCGGATGATGTTCGCGAGACGCCACGCGCTCTTGTGGATGCGGCGCTGCTGCGTCTCGAAGTCCACGCCGATCAGGCCGAAACGGGCCTGGTAGCCATCGGCCCACTCGAAGTTGTCGAGCAGCGACCAGTGCAGATACCCGGCCACGGGAATGCCGTTCGAGAGCGCGCGTGCGACCTGCCACAGGTGCATGTAGAGGAACACCCAGCGATCCTCGTCGTCCTTGGCCGGGATGCCGTTCTCGGTGATGAGGATCGGCAGCTTGTAACGGGAATACTCCTTGAGGAAGACGGCCAGTCCCTCGGGATAGACCTCCCAACCGAGATCGTTGAGCTTGCCGACGAACCGCTGTTGGTCAAGGTCGCAGACGCCGCCGACGAACCCCGGTAGATCGAGGCCGGTGTTCCGCACGAAGTCGCGCGTGTAGTAGTTGATGCCGATGAAGTCGAGCGTCCGGGACATCGGCAGTCGCTCCCAGAACAGTCCCGGGACGCGGAGCACACCCGTGTGCAGCGCATCGACGAACAGGTGATTGAAGAGATAGCCGCGGATGCGCGTCGAGATCCGGTCGCGCCAGCTCTTGGGGTCGCAGGCGGTCAGCGAGATGGCGTGCTTGGCGATACTGACCATGGCGTCCGGCCGATGCTCGTGGATGATGTGGTAGGCGCGCACGTGCGCCCGCATCATCTGCCGCAGCACCCCGAGCGCCGCCGGCCAGGCCCGCGTCTTCCCCGGCGGCCACTGTCCGATCAACCAGCCCTTGAACACCTGCACCACGGGCTCGTTGAGCGTAATCCACCAGCGCACGGTCGAGCCGTACTCCTGCAGCACGCGCTCGACGTAGCGCCCGAACAGCTCCTCGATCCGCGGGTGCTCCCAGCCGCCCTCGGCGGCGAGCCACTGAGGCAGCGTGTAGTGGTGCAGCGTGACCACGGGCTCCATGTGATTGGCGTGCAGCGCCTCGATCACGTCGCGGTAGTGCTCGATCCCCTCCGCCGAGAAGCGGCCCTGCTCGGGTTCGATCCGGCTCCATTCGAGCGAGAAGCGATGCGCGTTGTGCTCGAGCGCCTGCGCCATCTCGAAGTCCTCACGGAAGCGGTGGTAGTGATCCGCCGCATCGCCGCTCGGCGTCTCGACATGCCCGGCCTGCTCCCACGCCCACCAATCGTTGTTGGTGTTGCCGCCCTCGACTTGATGCGAGCTGGTCGCGGCTCCCCACAGGAAGCCCGTCGGGAAGCGGAAGTTGGAGCCATGGATCCCGGGCTCGATCAGTCCCACCTTCGGACTCGAAGCCGCGAGCGGCACGATCGGCGCCGTCGCGTGCGCGGCCTGTTCGGAGGGGCTGTCGGAGGTCGGGTCCATGGTCTCCTTCCTTGACGAGCGACGCTCACACGCGTGACGCTCACCCTCCGCGCCATCGCGCCCAGTATCGAGCGTCGCTCGCGCGCGTCAAGCACTCCCCTGTCACTCGTGCCCGGAGAACCCATGGCCCCGAGCCCCAAGCGCCACCTCCTGCCGTTGCCCAAGGGCCATCGCTCCCGCGAGGCCGCCTCGTTCGTGGCTCAGATGGAGGAACTCACCGGGCGGATGTTCGCGGACCTCCGCGGCATCACGGCAACCGAACTGGCGTGGCAGTCGAAGCGAGGCCATAACACGATCGGCATGCTGCTCGCGCACTGCGCCATCGTCGAGCTGTACTGGACCGCGATCGCGCTCGAGCGCTGGAGGGAGGAACTGGGCGAGACCGTTCTCGGCATCGGCGTCGATGATGACGGCATGCCGCTCGAGGCTTCAGGGCTTCCGCCGAAGAGCCTGCGCGGCTGGTCCCTGCGCGACTACCAGGCGCTGATGGCGCGCTCGCGCAAGTACGTGATCCGTGGCACCAAGGGCATGACCGACGCCGACATGGACCGCCGCATCGCGCGCACGAGGCACGATGGCACGCGCTCGGTGGTCAGCGTGCGCTGGATCCTCTACCACGTCATGGAGCACCTGGCGGGTCACTACGGCCAGATGCTGCTGCTGCGTCACCAGTACGCCGACCGGCGGAAGAAGAAGTGAGCGGGCCTATCGTCGCCTCGCACCTGCCGCTCGCCGAAGGCTGCGCCTCGGGGCAGGCGGCCGTGCTGCTGGCCGCGCTGCGCGACGTGCACCGGCAACTGGATGAGCTGGCCGCGGAGCTCAGCCCGTCTCAGCTCGAGTGGCAGCCGGGCGTACGCGCCGAGGGCGCGGCCGGCACCGGCCGCAACACGATGGGCATGCTGCTCGCCCACATCGGCGTCGCCGAGACGCATCTGACGCAGGTCGGCCTCTCGGGCGAGCGAGACGGCCACGTGCAGGACGTCATCGGGATCACCGTCGAGGACGAGGGCATGCCGCTCACCTCGGGAGCGCCCGCGGCGCCCGTTCTGGCGGGGCGCGATGCCGCATTCTACCGCTCGATCCTCGAGCGTTCCCTGGCGCATCTCACGCACGTGGCGTCTCGGCTCAGCGACGCCGACCTGGCCTCCGAAGTGCATCGGCCGCCGCGGCCCGATGGCACGCAGCGTGTGTTCGACAAGCGCTGGGTGCTGTTCCATGCGGTCGAGCACGCGGCGCAGCACCTGGGCCAGCTGACCAGCATCCGGAATCAGGCGAAGGACGCCGGCATCGTCTGAGCCGGCAGTCGAGACGACGAAGCGCCCCGGCGGAGGAACCGCCGGGGCGCTTGTCTTGTCGCGGGTCGAGCCGGGAACGGACTACGTGCCCTCGCTCCACGAGGACATGTAGCGCACCTGCTCGGGCGTCATCACGTCGATCGTGACGCCCATGCTCTTCAGCTTGAGGCGGGCGATCTCCTGATCGATCGGCTTCGGGATGATGTGCACGTCCTTGGACAGCTTGGCCGCCTTCTTCTTCAGGTACTCGACCGACAGCGCCTGATTGGCGAACGACATGTCCATCACCATGGCCGGGTGCCCTTCGGCGGCGGCGAGGTTGATGAGACGACCCTCGCCCAGCAGGTAGACGCGCTTGCCACCCTTGAGCTTGTACTCGTCGACGTACTGACGGGCGACGCGCTTGGACGTGGCCATGCGCTCGAGCGCCGGGATGTCGAGTTCGACATTGAAGTGGCCGCTGTTGGCGACGATGGCGCCGTCCTTCATGGCCGCGAAGTGCTCGCGACGGATGACCGACTTGTTGCCCGTCACCGTGATGAACAGATCACCCTTGGAAGCAGCGTCCTCCATCGAGGTGGCGATGTAGCCGTCCATCGCGGCCTCGAGCGCACGCACCGGATCGATCTCGGTGACGTACACCGTGGCACCCATGCCCTTGGCGCGCGCGGCGAGACCGCGGCCACACCAGCCGTAACCGGCGATGACGACCGAGGAGCCGGCGACCAGCATGTTGGTGGCGCGCAGCACGCCGTCCATCGAGCTCTGGCCGGTGCCGTAGCGGTTGTCGAACAGGTGCTTGGTGTCGGCGTCGTTGATCGCGATCACCGGGAAGCGAAGCGTCTTGTCCTTGGCCATCGCGCGCAGGCGCGTGACGCCGGTGGAGGTCTCCTCGGTGCCCGCGAAGACGTCCTTGAGGTACGAGCGCATCTTGGTGTGCAGCACGGTCACGAGGTCGCAGCCATCGTCCATGGTGACGTGCGGGCGCGTCTCGATGGCCGAGACGATGTGCGAGTAGTAGGTCTTGTGGTCCTCGCCCTTGATCGCGTACGTCGGGATGCCGTAGTGGGCGACCATCGCCGCAGCCACATCATCCTGCGTGCTGAGCGGGTTCGAGCCGCACAGGACGACCTCGGCACCACCGGCCTTCAGCGTGCGCATGAGGTTGGCGGTCTCGGTGGTGACGTGCAGACAGGCGGCGATGCGCATGCCCTTGAGCGGGCGCTGCTTGGCGAAGCGGGCGCGGATGCTGCGCAGCACCGGCATCTGACGCTCGGCCCACTCGATGCGGGTCTTGCCCTCACGGGCGAGCTTCATGTCCTTGACGTGGCCGGGCGTCATTTCGGGGGCAGCGGCCTTGGTGCGCGAAACGGATTCGCGAGTCGCCATGGTTCCTCTTGGGGAATGAGAAGGGACTGCCTGATGAGTCGAACGCCGAGGAGAGTGCCGCATCGGCATCGGCAGGCGCAAGTCCGCAGTGAAGCCTTGAGGCGGCTCGTGCCGATATGCTATGCGTATGCATATGAAACGAACCACTCTCCTTCTGGACCCGGCGCTGTGGACGGAGCTGCGTCGCCGCGCTGCGAGCGAAGGACGCACGCTCACCGAGCTGGTCGAGCAGACGATGCGGCTCGGCCTCGCCTCGGGGGCGCCCGTGCGTCGCAGTCGCACGCCGCTGCCCTCGTTCGACCTCGGCCCCTTCCTCGTCCCGGTCGCCGATCGCGCCCGCCGCGCCGGCGGCACGCCGAGAGAGGAGCCCTGATGAGGGCCGTCGATGCCAGCGTGCTCGCGTTCGCTGCGAATCGCGGCACACCCGAGCATGCGCGCGCCGCCTCGGTGCTCGAGTCCCTGATGGCCGGCGATGCACCGTGGGCGCTGCCGTGGCCGGCCGTGCACGAGTTCCTGTCGCTGGTGACGCACCGGCTCCGCGTCGTGCGGCCACTGCGGGCCGAGGACGCCTGGGGCTTCATCGAGGCGCTGGCAGCCAGTCCCTCGGTGCGATTCCTCGGCCCGACCGAGCGCCACGGCGAGGTCGCCCGCGAACTGATCCACTCGCTGGCAGCGACCGGTGGCACGCTACCGCCGGGGCTCGAGATCGCCGTCGTGCTGCGGGAACACGGCATCCGAGAGCTGCTGTCCTCGGACGCCGGCATGCGGCGCTTCACGTTCCTCGACGTGCGGGACCCCCTGCACGGCCCGGCGTGGAAGCCCGATGAGCGCCCGTCTCGGCGCTACCGTACGCTGTCGGCCAAGGCGCGCTGAGCCGCGTGCCGCACGGAGGACGCATGCCACGCGATGGATTCGCCACCACGCCCGAGCCGCCCTACTGGGCGGTGATCTTCACCAGCCGCCGCAACGCCACCGGGCCCGAGGCCTACGAGGCGATGGCGGCGCGCATGGCGACGTTGGCGAGCGAACAGCCGGGCTGCCTCGGCTTCGAGAGCACGCGCGGCGAGGACGGGCTCGGGATCACCGTCAGCTACTGGGCCGACAAGCGATCGGTGCGCCAGTGGAAGGCGGTGGCTGAACACGTGGGCGCGCAGCAGGCCGGCCGCGACCGTTGGTACGAGGACTACAGCGTGCGCATCGCCCGCGTGGAGCGCGACTACACGATGGAGTCGAGCCCGCGCGAGTCGATCTGAGCGCACACCTCACCGTGTCACCACCACGCGCGCCGTGACACTGCGGCCATCCGTCTGGGCCCGCACCAGGTAGATGCCCGGCGCGGCCGGCGGCGCATCGGCCCGCGGCCACTGCCACGCATGCCGCCCCGGCTCGAGCACGCCGTCGTGCACGCGCGC
>JAYWEM010000155.1:0-34250 GCA_043779265.1 bacterium
GCCCCGGAACTCGCGCGTCCGAAAGGGACGCCCGTGAAGCAGCGCATCATCATCAATGCGGACTCGTTCGAGACCCGCATCGCCATCCTCGAGAACGACGAGCTCGCCGAGCTCTTCGTCGAGCGTGCCGAGCAGCGCCGCAGCGTCGGCGATGTCTACAAGGGTCGCGTCAACGCCGTCCTGCCGGGTATGCAGTCCGCATTCGTGGACCTCGGCCTGCCCAAGACCGGCTTCCTGCATGCCTCCGATCTCGCCGAGTCGCTGGGCGCGCTCGAGGACCTCTCCGATGCCGACGACGTGGCCGGGGACCGCGGCCGACGCCGCCGCGCGCCGGTTCCGAAGATCGAGGACCACCTGAAGAAGGGCCAGGAGATCCTGGTGCAGATCACCAAGGAGTCGATCGGCACCAAGGGTCCGCGTGTGACGCAGCAGATCAGCCTGCCGGGGCGCTTCTGCGTGCTCATGCCGGGCGTCGATCACGTCGGCGTCTCTCGCCGCATCGAGGATCGCGCCGAGCGCCAGCGCATCAAGGCGATCATCTCCGACCTGAAGCCCAAGGACGTCGGGGTCATCGCCCGTACGGCGGGTGAGGGCAAGGGCGATGCCGAGTACGCCGCGGACATCAAGCACCTCGCCCGGCTGTGGCAGAAGATCGAGAAGAAGTCCGAGAGCGTGCGTGCACCGTCGGTGGCGCACCGCGAGCTCGAGATGACCGCCGGGCTGATCCGCGATCTGTTCACCGACGAGGTGGACGAGATCTTCATCGACGACAAGGATTCCTTCGATGAGATCCAGCGCTATCTGAAGGCTGTCTCGCCGGAACTGGTCGACCGCGTCAAGCTCTACAAGGGCCGCGACCCGATCTTCGACGCCTTCGGCATCGAGGCGCAGATCGAGAAGACGTTCGAGCGCAAGGTGTGGCTCAAGAAGGGCGGCTACATCTGCATCGATCACGCCGAGGCGCTGGTCGCGATCGACGTCAACACCGGCCGGTTCACCGGCAAGAAGAACCAGGAGGAGACGATCTTCCGCACCAACCTCGAGGCTGCGGTCGAGGTGCCGCGTCAGCTCAGGCTGCGCGACATCGGCGGCATCATCGTGGTCGACTTCATCGACATGGAGATCGAGGCCAACAAGCGGCTCGTGCTCGACACGCTGCGTACCGAGCTGCGCAAGGATCGTGCTCGGACCAAGGCCTTCGCGGTCAGCGAACTGGGTCTGATCGAGATGACGCGACAGCGCGAGCGTTCGTCGCTGCTGCACTATTACACCGAGGACTGCCCGACCTGTGGCGGACTCGGCAAGGTGCCGAGCAGCGAGACCATGTTGGTCAAGCTCGAGCGCGCCATGCGGCGTGTGATGGCGATGGGCGGACACAAGAAGGTGATGGTCAAGGTCAGCCCGGAGGTCGCGCTGTTCTTCGTCGAGCAGGAGGCGCGTCGCTTCACCGATCTCGAGAAGCGATTCAAGCTGCAGATCGACCTCAAGGACGATCCCCAGCTCAAGCGCGGCGAGATGCGGGTGTTCGCGCACGACAAGCACGAGCTGACGCAGCAGGTGGTGGGAGGAGTCCCGGGGACCTGATCGCCTGGGCCGGCTGGCGCGTCCAGCCGGTACACCGGATGAATTCCATTGCTTGGGACGAGGGGGGAGCCGTAGACTCGGCTTCCCCCTTGGTCCGATTCCCCCCGACCGGTCCAGTCACCCGTCACTTCCGACCGGTCCTCGAGGCTCGCCGATGCCCTGGCGCTGGGGAATCCTGCTTGGCTCGAACGCTGATGAGTTGCGGCCGCACGGCCAGCGGCTCGCCCGTCGGCAGCTGCGAGTCGGGGCCGAGCTGCTCATCGGTCTGATGCTCGCGGCTGTGGGCCCCCTCGCCGACCTGGCCCGCGCTCGCTCGGGCGACGTCGGACTCCTCCAGTGGATGGCGAGCGTGACCGGCGGCGTGCTCGTCTTGGACGCGCTGGTGCGCGCGCGCGATCGCGCGAGCCGCGGACTGTTCTCGCACCTCTCGCTGGCGGGAGCGGCCGGCCGCTTCTCGATCCTCGTGCTCGCCTCGGCGCTGTTCGCGATCCACCTCTTCGCGTTCCAGGACTATCGCGTCGACGACGCCTACATCACGTTCCGATATGCGCAGCATCTGATCGAGACCGGCTCGGTCAGCTGGAATGTCGGTCAGCCCGCCGTCGAGGGTTACTCGAACTTCCTCTGGATGTTGCTCGCTGCCGCCGCCCTCGGAGCGAACGCCGATCCTCTGTTGGTGTCGCGTATCGTCTCGCTCGCCGCCCTGATCGTGGCGGCCTGGCTGGTGGCGCGCCTCGCACGGCGAGTGGGTGGCACGAGGCGCGCCTCACGACTCTCGGCACTGGCATTCCTCGCCATCCCGGGTTTCGTGTTCTGGGGCATGAGCGGGCTCGAGACGGCGAGCGTCGTGGCGCTCGCGCTCGCCTTCCTCGAGGTGTCCTCGAGCGATCTCGAACGAAGGCGCGCGCCGTGGCGCTCCGCGCTCGTGGCGCTCGCGCTGCTGCTGTCGCGTCCCGAGACACCGCTGTTCCTGGGGCTGTCGCTCGCGCCGATGCTCATCGGCCGGGATCTTCAAGCTCGTCGCACCGCCCTCGCGATCCTCGGCATCACGGCCGCGCTCGTGCTGCCCTATCTCGCCTGGAAGTGGCTCACATTCGGCTCGCTGGTCGCCAACTCGGCGGTGGCGAAGGCGGGTGCGTTGCGCGGCCTGCCGATCGTGACGCAGGCCTATCTGTTCGCCTTCCCGTTCCTGCTGCTCGCATTGGCGCGAGCGGCCCGCGGTTCGACGCGGCTCGAGCTGCGGATCTGGCTCGCCTGCGCCGGCTACGCACTCGCGGGCGTTCACGTCGCTTCCCAGGTGGCGCATCAATTCCGCTTCTTCCTGCCGGTGCTGGCTGGCGTCTGTGTGGTGATCGGACCGGCTCTCGACTGGCTGGCGACCGTCGGCGTTCCCGCGCCGCGCCGCCGCAGCGCCTTCGCCGCCTTGTCGGTGGCGTTCCTGTTGTTCGCCCTGGCGCCGGTGTTCGAGACACGAAGCTACGCGCGGCTCGAGTCCGCCGGACTGACCGAGGCGCACGAGTCGATCGGGCGTGCCCTGGCGATCGCCTACGAGGGAGAGGGGCTGCTCGCCGCATCGGACTGCGGCTTGATCCCCTATGTCTCCCGCATGCGGACCATCGATCTGTGGGGGCTGAACGACGCGCACATCGCGCGTCACGGGCTCGATCCGGAGCGCGTCATGGCCGAGCACCCGGACGTCGTCATCCTGCACAGTGTCGGCGACGAGACGTTCCGCGCTCGCGAGTCCTATGACCTGGCCATGCACGCGGCCGTCTTGCGCGAGCCGGAACTCGTGCTGCGCGGGCGGTGGTCGTTCAGTGGCTATCGACTGTGGGTGTGGTCGCAGCGACCGCTGCCCGCGATCGGCGCGGTCGCTGGCGGGTTCAGCCCCGTCGAACACGCGCGTGCCGAATCGCCGCATCGTCGGGCTCCCGCGTTGGTCGTGGTCGGGCCCATCCGTCACACTGCGAACCTGCCGTCCGCATCACGATGACCCACAAGGTCACCGAAGCTGCCGGATCCGGAGTACCCTCGATGACAGGGCCCACATCCTCGAACCGCACGATCCCCAATGCGCCAGCCGCCAGCGTCTCGAGTCCGGCGGCGCAGGCGCTGCGCGAGTCGTTCGCGTGCGTGCTGTGGATCGCGCTCGGAGGATTCCTCTACGCGGCCGGGCTCCTCGAACCGGAGCGTGCGTCGCTGCTGTGGGGTGGCGCGCTCTCGCTGACGTGGGGGATGACGCGCGGCGTGTTCGCGCTCGGGTTGTTCTTCAGCGCAGCGCGACGCGGAAGCTGAGCGGCCGCTGGAGTCGCTCGAACCCGGCTCGGCTGGGTTCGGCCATGTCCGCCACCACGCGATCGAGTGCCCGGATCGAGTTGAGTTCGAGGATGGCGGCTCGGTCGGCCGGCGGACCGGGCACGACCACGATCAGTCGCACGCGCACGCCGACCTGGTTCCACGCTTCCGCCGCGGCCCGACTCGGCGGATAGCCGGGGACGATCACCAGGTACTCGGAGTCCTCGGGCAGCGGCATCCGGGCCAACGCTTCGAGCCGGTCCCAGCCGGCGGGCCAGGCCGGGAGTTGCAGCACCACACGGGTCAGTCCGCTCACATAGTGGAGGCTCTCGAGGTCCCGAACGCTCGGGAGCCGGTCCAGCACGACCGTTGCCCCGAATCCGAGGTCATCGAGCACCAGCACGAGCGGAGGGGGCTCGGGGGCCCGGGAGGCCAGGGCATCGGTCCGGGCGGGTGGCGGATCGACTGCGCCCGTCCGCAGGGAGTCCTGCGAGGCGGCACAGGCCGTCAGGGCCAGTCCCAAGGCGAGTATGGAGATGCGGGCGAGGCGCGGGTGTCCCATGGATCCTCCGTGAAGGGGCGAGGCCGTATCCTAGCCCGGCGCCCCGCGGCGTTGACACTCGTTTCCGGAGCGTGATACAAACACGGGCCCTTTCTGGGAGCACCCATTGGCCATCCGAGGCCGCTGGGAGTCCCGCCGCGGCCGCTCACAGCGCGCCGAGAGTGCGCGGACGTCACCCTTGTCGGCTTCACAGGAGTCACCGGAACCCATGTACGCCATCGTCGATATCCACGGCGTTCAGACCAAGGTCACGCCCGAAGAGGTGCTTACCGTGCCTCTCATGAGCGGTGATCCTGGCGCCAAGCTCACCTTCGACAAGGTGCTGCTCGTCGGCAACGGCGACCGCATCGCGGTCGGCCAGCCGAGCGTCAAGGGCGCTTCGGTCTCCATCGAGATCATCGAACATCTGCGCGGCCCGAAGTTGCGCATCTTCAAGTTCAAGCGCCGTCGCGACTATCGTCGTCGGCGCGGTTACCGCGACGAGCTCACGCGCATCCGCGTGACCGGCATCGTCAGCTGACGGGGAGCGTGACTCATGGCGCATAAAAAAGGCCAGTCTTCCACTCGCAACGGTCGCGACTCCAATTCCCAGCGACTCGGCGTCAAGAAGTTCGGTGGCGAGCGCGTGCGCGCCGGCCACATCCTGATCCGTCAGCGTGGCACCGTGGTGTTCGCGGGCGCGAATGTCGGCATGGGCTCCGATGACACGCTGTTCGCGCTCATCGACGGCACCGTGGAGTTCGCCCGTCAGGGTCGCAACCGCAAGAAGATCAACGTGGTGCCGTTGGCTGCCACAGCCAACTGAACCGATCGGATCTGATGTGACGAACGCCGCCACCGGCCCACCGGCTTGGCGGCGTCTCGCTTTTCCGCTGCCATCCAGGAGGAACACATGAAGAATAAGGTCGCCGTCATCGGCGCTGGCAATGTGGGCGCGAGTACCGCGCTCTACATCGCCGAGCGCGGGCTCGCGGATGTGGTCCTGATCGACCGCCAGGAGATGGAGGGCATGCCGCAGGGCAAGGCCCTCGACATGCAGCAGTCGGCGCCGCTCTGGCACAAGGGCGGGCGCATCGAGGGTTCCACCGATCTCGCATCGGTGAAGGGCTGTGACGTCGTGGTGATGACGGCGGGTTTCCCGCGCAAGCCCGGCATGTCGCGCACCGATCTTCTCAAGGCCAACGCCGACATCATCCGTCCGGCGGCCGAGGCGGTGAAGACCCACGCGCCCAACGCGTACGTCGTCGTCGTGACCAATCCGCTCGACGTGATGGCGTGGCTGTTCTGGCACACCACGGGATTCCCCAAGCACCGCGTGCTCGGCATGGCGGGCATTCTCGATTCGGCCCGCTTCCGCGCATTCCTCGGCATGGAGCTGGGAGTCTCGGCGGCCGACGTGCAGACGATGGTGCTGGGCGGGCACGGCGACTCGATGGTGCCGCTGCCACGCTACACCACGGTGGGCGGCATCCCGGTGAGCGAGCTGATGCCGCGCGAGCGGCTCGACGCGATCATCCAGCGCACGCGAGATGGCGGCGCCGAGATCGTGAAGCTCCTGAAGACCGGCTCGGCCTATTACGCACCGGCGATGTCGGCGGTCGAGATGGTCGAAGCGCTCCTGACCGATCAGAAGCGCCTGGTGCCGTGCTCGGTGATGCTCGAGGGCGAGTACGGCCTGAACGGCATGTTCTGCGGCGTGCCGGTGATGCTGGGCGGCAAGGGCGTCGAGAAGATCGTGCAGCTCGAACTGGATGCCGCGGACAAGGCCGCTCTGCACAAGAGCGCCCAGGACGTGGCCGACATGATCGCCGAGCTGAAGGGCTGAGGCTTCGCGCAGCTGGATTCACGACGCCGCCCCGGCTATCGCGCCGGGGCGGCGTTGTCATGTAAGGGGGAGTGGGATGCGCGGGGCCTGGACTGCAGTCGGGCTGCTGATCCTGAGCAATGTGTTCATGACGTTCGCCTGGTACGGCCAGCTGAAGACGCACCGGACATCGCCGTGGCTGATCGCGGCGCTCTTCTCGTGGGGGACGCGCTCTTCGAGTACCTGCTGCAGGTGCCGGCCAATCGCATCGGACATCGCGTGCTCACCGTGCCGCAGCTGAAGATCCTGCAGGAGGTGATCACGCTCGCGGTCTTCGCGCCGTTCGCGATCGTGTACCTCAAGGAGAAGCCGAGGCTCGACTTCGTGTGGGCGGGGCTCCGCATGGTGGGTGCGGTCTACTTCATGTTCCGAGGACATCCCGTCAAGCCGTGAGGGTTGGCGGGCGATGATTCCGCTTGACGAGTTGTGGGGGTGGGCTCGATCCACTTCGCTGGTCGTGTGCTCGCAGCCCCATGGTGCGCTCCCACAGGCGACGCCTTGGCTCGCGCGCGAGACACGCTGACGAGTTGCCGTGAACGCACGCGATGATCGCCTGGCGGTGCTCCACGAGCGCCGTGATCGCACGTGCTAGGTTGGGCAAAGCCCCGCGACTCGCCCCCGCGGATACCAGCCATGCGCTCGCTCTCACACCTCGCCGATCACGTCCTGCTGCACGATCTCAAGTCGCTTGTCGTTCGAGAGTGCGGCACCACCGCCGAGCTGCTGGCGCACCTGGCCGAGGCCGAGGAGCGGCGCCTCCACTTGCCCGCGGCCTATCCCTCGATGCACGCCTACTGTGTCGGCGAGTTGCACTTCTCCGATAGCGAGGCGTTCAAGCGCATCCAGGCAGCGCGCGCGGCTCGCCGATTCCCCGCCATTCTCGAAGCCGTCGCGGCGGGGCGGCTTCACCTGAGCGCCGTGCTCCAACTCGCGCCTCACCTGACCGTCGAGTCGGCAGACGAGCTGATCACGGCGGCCACCCACCGGACCAAGGCAGAGCTGGCGCTGGTCATCGCCCGGCACTGCTCGCGAAAGGACGAGCCGTCGCAACGGGTTCCGGAACCCGTTGAATTCCTTGAGAAATCGACGGGGCTGGCCTCGGCCGACGCTCTCGAGCTGACCGCGGGGACGAGCGAGAGTGGTTCGTCTCCGGCTGTCCAGCCCGTCGCCGCCCCGTTGCGCGGGCGCTTCGATCTTCGCGCCACCCTCGACCAGGAGGCGCACGATCTGCTGCTGTACGCCAAGGCGCTTCTGGGACATGCGATCCCCTCCGGCGACCTCGCGCTGGTGCTCAAGCGTGCGCTGGCCGGGCTCGTCCAGGCTGAGGAGAAGCGCATCTTCGCTGCCCACTGCCGCACGCGGCCTCGGCGTGGCACTTCGATCGACCGACGTGTGCCTGCCGAGATCCGCCGAGCCGTCTGGCTGCGAGAGGGCGGCCGTTGCACGTTCACGAGCGAGACGGGCACGCGCTGCTCGTCTCGCACGCGCATCGAGTTCGACCACGTGACTCCCGTCGCCAAAGGCGGCGAGTCCACGGCGACCAACCTTCGGCTCTGCTGCCGCGCTCACAACCAGTACGCGGCCGACCGCACGTTCGGCGCCGGGTTCATGGCGGGCAAGCGCGTGGCGGCGCGTGGCCGTGCTGCGCAGCGGCGAGAGCGGAAGGCAGCGGCTCAGCATGCTTCGACGAGCTGCGGGACCGAGGCCCAAGCACTTGCTGAGCCCGAATCGAGTTTCGCACCTGCCCCGGGGCTGGCGGATCCCGACTCGCGCCGCGCCGAATTGATCCCGTGGCTCCGAAGGATGGGCATGCGCGTGGACGAGGCTCGGCACGGCGCGGCCATGTGCGACCACCTGTCCGACGCTTCTCTCGAGCAACGCGTGAAGTTCGCACTGGCTGCGCTGGCGCGTGAGCGTGACCGGCTGAGGCCGCATGCGGCTCAGGCAGCCGCCCGAGTCCCCGCCCAGATGATGGCTCACTGACAGCGCGATCCACGTTGGAAGCGGATTCGCCAGTATCAGTCCGGAGTGGGTGCGGCGGAACGGCCGCGTGTCGGTTCTGGCAGCGCATGGCAGCACCAGCTACACGGGCGGACAGGAGCAACGTGATCTGGCAGCGATCGATGCGAGCACGGGACTGGCGTCGGCTTGGAATCCCATACTGGTCGCGGATCCCGAGGGGGCTATTCCGACGTGCGCGCGCTCCGACTCGGGGGCAATGCGCTCAGGGTCGGCACCCGCTTCCATCTCGTCTTCCCATTCCTGCGGGGGCTCGGATACTCGACGGCGCAGGCGCAGCGCGGGGCCGGACTGTGCGATGCGTTGCCGAATGCTCCGCTCGAAGCGCGCATTCGCTTCGCCCTGGACGCGCTCGGGCCCGATCCGGAACGGATCACGCTGCACTGCGCGGATCGTTCGCCGGCGTTCGTCGCCCCCGAAGTGACGTGATTCCGCCGGCAGGGTCCGTGGTCGACACTCGCGGGCGAGCCTGCTAGCTTGCAATCCCGTGTACACGGGACCCGCATCACCTCGCCGCGCCGTCCTGGGTGTCATCCCCGCCCGCTACGGCGCGTCTCGTTTTCCAGGCAAGCCACTCGCGTTGCTATGGGGAAAGCCCATGCTCCAGCATGTCTGGGAACGGGCTCGTGCTGCGAAGGGTCTGGATGCCCTGGTGATCGCCACCGACGATGATCGCATCGAGGCGGCGGCACGCGCCTTCGGCGCCGAGGTCGAGCGCACCTCGCCTGATTGCGCGAGCGGCACCGACCGTGTGGCCGAAGTGGCGCGCCGTCGACCGGAGGCCGCGATCGTGCTGAACCTGCAGGGCGATGAGCCCGAACTCGAGACCGAGGCGGTCACGCTGCTGGTCTCGGCCATACTCGCCGATCCGGCGGTTCGCATGGGCACGGTGGCGCATCATGAGCCGGATCTCGCCGCGATGGCGAGCGAGCATGTTGTGAAGGTCGTCGTGGACAGCGCGGGCGACGCGCTCTACTTCAGCCGCGCCGATCTCGCGGGTGCCTCGCAGGGCGGGCCGGCGCTGCGGCACGCAGGCGTCTACGCATTCAGTCGCGACCTGTTGCTCGAGTTCGCGACGTGGCCCCCCGGGCGGTTGGAGCAGGCGGAGCGGCTCGAGCAGTTGCGCGCTGTCGAACGTGGGATCCGGATCCGAGTCGTGGTCGGACGGCGGCCTTTCGCGGGCGTCGATACGCCCGAGCAGATGGCGGCCCTCGAACTCCGAGGCCCGCGAACACCCAGTGTGACGCACCCCTGACCGACCCTCGGAAGGGACTCCAAGGGAGGAGCAACCGAATGGCGAAGCTCGTGGTGGTGACAGGTGGAGTCGTCTCATCGCTCGGCAAGGGGATCGCGGCAGCGTCGCTCGGACTGCTGCTCAAGGCCCGCGGCCTGAGAGTGACGATCCAGAAGCTCGATCCGTATCTCAACATCGACCCGGGCACGATGAGCCCGTTCCAGCATGGCGAGGTGTTCGTCACCGATGACGGCGCCGAGACCGATCTCGATCTGGGTCACTACGAGCGGTTCATCCAGTCCTCGGTGACGCGCAGCCACAATGTGACCGCGGGCCAGATCTACGACTCGATCCTGTCGCGCGAACGTCGCGGCGACTACCTGGGTCGCACGGTGCAGGTGATTCCGCATGTCACCGACGAGATCAAACGCCGCATCCAGTCGCTGTCGCTGACCACCGAGGCGGATGTCCACATCGTCGAGATCGGCGGCACGGTGGGCGACATCGAGTCACTGCCGTTCCTCGAGGCGATGCGTCAGCTGAAGTTGGAGCAGCGCCGCGACGTTCTGTTCGTGCACGTGACGCTGGTGCCCTACATCCGCGCCGCCGGCGAGCTGAAGACCAAGCCGACGCAGCACTCGGTCAAGGAACTGCGCGAGATCGGCATCCAGGCCGACGTGCTGCTGTGCCGTAGCGAGACGCCACTCGGCTCCGACGTCCGCGAGAAGATCGCGCTGTTCTGCAACGTGCCGACCGAAGCCGTCATCGCCGCCACCGACGTCAGTTCGATCTACGAGGTGCCCGGCGTGTTCCACGAGGGCGGCCTCGATGCGCTCGTGGTGAACATGCTCGGCCTGCCCGAGGGCGATGGTCCGGACCTGGCGCGCTGGGAGGACTTCGTCAGTCGCGTGACGCGGCCGGAGCGCGAGTGCGAGATCGCAGTGGTCGGCAAGTACACGCACGTGCGCGATGCCTACAAGAGCATCATCGAGTCCTTCGTCCACGCCGGCGCCGCGCACAAGGCGCACGTGCGGCTGCGCTGGGTGGAGAGCACCGATATCGAGCAGCGTGGCGCCGCCGCCTGTCTCGCCGATGTCGATGGCGTGCTGGTGCCGGGTGGCTTCGGCGAGCGCGGAATC
The DNA here is from genome assembly GCA_043779265.1 of bacterium. Classification (GTDB taxonomy): domain Bacteria; phylum Eisenbacteria; class RBG-16-71-46; order RBG-16-71-46; family RBG-16-71-46; genus CADEFY01. The sequence continues at coordinate 10,698 of JAYWEM010000155.1, forward strand.
GAGGGCAAGATCGCCACGGCGAAGCATGCCCGCGAGACCGGCATCCCGTACTTCGGCATCTGCCTCGGCCTGCAGGTCGCGGTCGTCGAGTTCGCCCGCAGCATCGTGGGCTGGGCCGACGCGCACTCGAGCGAGTTCGACTCGACGAGCGAGCACAAGGTGATCGACCTGCTGCCCGATCAGGCGGGGGTGACCGAGAAGGGCGGTACGATGCGGCTGGGTTCCTATCGCTGCACGCTGCGCGAGGGCACGTTGGCCGCGCGCACGTACGGCAAGTCGGAGGTCGAGGAGCGCCATCGCCATCGCTACGAACTCAACAACCGATTCGCACAGCAGCTGACGTCGCGCGGGCTCGTGCTCTCGGGTCGCTGCGTCGGTCGCGAACTGGTCGAGATCGTGGAGCTTCCGGATCATCCGTGGTTCCTCGCGGTGCAGTTCCACCCCGAGCTCAAGAGCCGTCCGTTCGAGCCGCACCCGTTGTTCACCGGCTTCGTCGGCGCCGCGCTCGAACGTCGTCGCGCCCGCACCGGGGATGACAGCCTCGTCGAAGCGCCGCACTCGCTCCATGAGCGCGCTCACGGATGAAGCCGTTCCGGATCGGGGATGCCGAGGTCGGAGGATCGAGCCTGCTCGTGGTCGCGGGCCCGTGCGTGGTGGAGAGTGCCGATCTCTGTCTCGAGGTCGCGACCCATCTGCGCATGCTGTGTGCGGCGCGCGGCATGCCGTTCGTGTTCAAGGCCAGCTACAAGAAGGCGAATCGCTCGAGCGGGCTCAGCTTCGCGGGGCTCGGTGACGATCTCGCGCTGGCTGCGTTGGCGCGTGTCCGCAAGGACGTCGGCGTGCCGGTGCTGACCGACGTGCACGAGACGGGGGACTGCTCCGCCGCGGCCGAGGTCGCCAACGTGCTGCAGATCCCGGCGTTCCTCTGTCGCCAGACCGCGCTGCTCGAAGCGGCGGCCCGCACCGGCAGAACCGTGAATGTGAAGAAGGGACAGTTCCTGCCGCCCGCCGACATGGCGAATGCGATCGCCAAGATCTCCGCCGCCGGCGGCCAGCGCATCCTGCTGACCGAGCGCGGCAGCATGTTCGGCTACGGCGACCTCGTGGTCGACATGCGAGGTCTCGTGGTGATGCGCGATCTCGGCTGGCCGGTGCTCTATGACGCGACGCACAGCCTGCAGCGTCCGGGTGGGACGCAGACGGGCGGCGATCGTCACTTCGCGTTCCCGCTCATGCGTGCGGCACTCGCCTGCGGCGTCGATGGCCTGTTCTTCGAGGTCCACCCCGATCCCTCCAAGGCCAAGAGCGATGCCGCGACGCAGTTGCCGCTCGCCGAGGCGGAACGATTCCTCGACCACGCGCTCCGCGCGCATGAGGCCTCCCGTGGCTGAGTCCCCCAAGTTCCTCGATCTCGCGCCGGCGCCGATCCCGCATCCTGTGAAGCTGATCTTCCTCGACGTCGACGGCACGTTGACCGATGGCATCATCGGCTTCCTGAGAGACGGAGACCTGCGTCACTTCTGGGTTCGCGATGGCCTGTCGCTCGAGTGGGCCCGCGAGTCGGGCATGCTGCCGGTGATCATCTCGGGCCGCGCCTCGCTCGCAGTGACTGCGCGCATGCATGACCTGGGACTCGAGCACTACCTGGGAGCCAAGGACAAGGTGGCGATCGCCGAAACGGTGCTGGCCCGCGAGGGCATCGCGTGGAACGCCTGCGCCATGATCGGAGACGACCTGCCGGACGTTCCGCTGTTCCGCCGCGTCGGTTGGGCCATCGCCGTCGCCGATGCCAGTCCGCACGTGCTTCCCTTCGTGCACGGCGTGACGCGCGAGAAGGCCGGCTTCGGTGCGGTCCGTGAGGCTGTGGAGCACCTGCTCAAGCACAACGGCACATTCGAGCAGGTGCTCGATCGCTACGAGGCGAGATGAGCGGCCGCTGGGCGGAACGCGCGCGCGGCATCATCCGAGAGCAGGCCGCCGCCGTCGCGGCGCTCGAGGCGCACATCGGGCCCGAGTTCGACCTCGCCGTCGAGACCCTCGCCGGAACCCGGGGCAAGACCATCGTCTCGGGCGTCGGCAAGTCGGGGCTGCTCGGACAGAAGATCGCGGCGACGCTGACCAGTACCGGCACGCCCTCGGTGTTCATGCATCCGACCGAGGCGCTGCACGGCGACGCCGGGTTGTTCGCCAAGGGGGACGCCGCACTGTTCCTCTCGAAGAGCGGAGCGAGCGAGGAGTTGCTGGCGCTGATGCCCTACCTGGAGCGGCACGGCATCCCGCTCGTCTCGATCGTCTGTCAGCCGGGCTCGCCACTGGGCCAGAAGAGCAAGGTGAGTCTTGTGGTCGGGCCGGTCGCGGAGTCCTGCCCGCACGACCTGACGCCCACCACCAGCATCACGCTGACGCAGGTGATGGGGGACTGCCTCGCCATCTCGCTCATGGAGCGACGCGGCTTCGCGCCCGAGGACTTCCGCTTCCTGCATCCGGGCGGGCTGATCGGCCGCTCGGCCGCGAGGCGCGTGGAAGAGCGCATGCACGCGGGTGATGCGATGCCGCGCGTCGAGCTGGGCACCGGGCTGCGCGAGCTCATGCTCGAGATCATGCAGAAGCGACTCGGCATCACCACCGTCGTCGATGCCAAGGGGCAGTTGGCCGGCGTCATCAGCGACGGCGACTTCAAGCGTCTGCTGCTCAAGCAGGATGATCCGTGGCCGCTGACCGCCGCCGAGATCATGAGCCGGACGCCGAGCACGATCGCTCCTGATGCACTGGTGGCGAGTGCGGTGCGTCAGATGGAGGAGCGGCCGGGAGGAGCGATCACCGCGCTCGTCGTGATCGATGCCGAGCGGCGTCCGGTCGGCATCCTGCACCTGCACGATTGCCTGCGCGGCTGACGAAGCGCGGCGCTACGGCGCCGCGAATTCAGCGGCCTGCTTCTCGTAGCGCGCGATCGTCCGCTCCGAGCGCTGATCGGCCGGCATCGCCTTGGCCCGCTTGAGCGACTCGGTCACCCAGTGCCGGACACCGGCGGCATCCGCCATGTCGCGATGGAGTGCGATGCGCGCATCGAGCACGACGAACTGTCGCGGCCCGTACACGAGCGCAAGAGCGCGATCGCTCGCGACCTTCGCCTCCGGCCAGCGCTTCATCGCCTTGAACGCGAGTGCGAGGCGAGCGGGCGGGTTGTAGTCGTCCGGGAACTCGCGCTGGCTCTGCTCGAGCGAGGCCACCACGCGCTCGAACGTGCCGAGTACCATGGCGAGTGAGACGCGATGCGAGTCGAACACCGTGCGCTCGTGCGGCGTGCGAGCCGCATCGGCCTCGCGATCGAGCATCGAGAGATGCTCCACCATGAGCGCTCGGGCGCCGGTCGAGTCGCCCGCAGCCTCGCGCGCTGACTCGAGACTGAAGTAGACGCCGCTTCGATCGTCGGCGGGGAATCGCTCGCGCGCGCCCACCAGCTCGCGGCACGCCGACTCGAATCGTGCGACCCACGCCTTGCGCTGTGCGTGCTCGGCGGGCAGCGAGAGCGCGGCATCGAGGCCGCCGGCCGCCAGCGTTGCGGCCGAGGAGGTGGCCGACAGCTTCGGCCAGGCCGCAATCGCCTGCTGCACCGCGGCCAAGGGACGTTTGGCGCTCGAAAGGGCGAACATGCGCGACTCGACGGCGCGTGCGTAGTCCGGCCAGTCCTCGGGGGCTGAGGCGAGTGCGCGCTCGAACGCGTCGGCGGCGCCGGCGTGGTCCTCCTTGCCGTAGAGTCGATCGGCCTCGATCAACGCCTGGTAGGCGGGCGTCGAGACGTGGCCGCCTCGGACCGCGGCCTCCCCATCCGACAGCAGCTTCTCCAACTGGCCGACCGAGGCACCGCCGACCCAGCGGATCGCGACGCTCTCGGAATCGGGGTCGACGACGAAGTAGGTGGGCACGGCGCTGACGCCGGTGCGTTTGCGGAACGCGGCGTTCTTCGCCTGCTCGATGTCGACCGAGAGCCAGACGTAGCGCGACGCTTGCGGCACGAGGGCCGAGTCCGTGAACACGAACGCGCGCATGGAACGGCAGGCGTGGCACCACGGTGCCCACATCTCGACGAACACCGGCAGTTGCTTCTCGCGTCCCTCGGCCATGGCGCGGCCGATGTCGTCCTCGATGAAGGGGAGGGCGAAGCGGGGCGATGCCCCGCTCTGGGTCGTGGAAGTGGCGGGTGCGGCGGCGGCGGCCGGGGCCGCGACTGCGAGCAGGCAGAGCAGCAGGAGTGGGCGCATGAGCCGAGCATAGGGCCTCAAGTGACCGCGCGGAATGGTCGGGCCCGGGTCGGGCCCGGGTGGGGGCCGCGTCCGTCTCACCTCAGGCGGCGTCGGTCGGTCGCTTCGCCACCAGCCGACTCGGTCGGTCCCGAGCTGACGCCAGAACCCGAAACGACCGACCTTCCATGCGCCGCAACTCGTGGGTCATCGTATGCCTGTCACTCGCCGCGCTCGCCACGCCGGGATTCGCCGCGGAGGCCCCGCCGCCCTGCAGCAGCGCCGAGTATCGGCAGTTCGACTTCTGGATCGGTCGCTGGGACGTCGCCTCGCCGCAGGGACAGGTGCAGGGCAGCAATGAGATCAGTCGTGCCCTCGGCGACTGCGCGCTGCGCGAGCGCTGGAAGGGTTCGCAGGGGATGAGCGGCGAGAGCCTCAACTCCTATGACGCCACGCGCCGGATGTGGCATCAGACGTGGGTGGACGACCGCGGCACGCTGCTGACAGTCGAGGGCGGGTTGCGCGACAGCAGCATGGTGATGCAGGGCGTACGACCGGGGCCGGGCGGCAAGAGCGTCCGGCAGCGCATCACCTGGACTCCCAAGTCGAAGGACGAGGTGCACCAGCATTGGGAGACCTCGAGCGACGACGGGGCCACGTGGACAACGGCGTTCCTCGGGGTCTACCGGCGCGCCAAGCCCTGATCCCCGGGGTTCGTCCAGCCGAGTGCGCGGTCCCGACGCAGACGTCGATGAGGCGTCAAGCCGGACCCCTGCCCGCCCGATAACTCAAAGGGAGGCTCGCGGATAGTTGCTGGCACAAGCCGTGCTTGAACGCATCCTCCGCGGGGGTTAGCGTGCCTCTCAGAGGTGGTCTCCGCAGGGAGCGGAGCATCCTCGACCCCTCCATGACCGAATCCCGACGCCATACGTCCCGAGCATCGTCCGCAGCCGCCCTCATCGCCCTTGCCCTGACGCTGTTCGGGTGCGGGGAAGGGGCCAAGCGGCATGCCACCGTGCCACCCGGTGAACTGCCCGACCAGGAGGTCTCCGACTTCGTGCTGACCGAGACCGATCAGGGTCGCCCGCAGTGGACGCTCTACGCGCGCTCCGCCTCGACGTTCACGGCGCAGCAGGTGATCCGTGTGCGCGGCGTTCGAGTGGACTTCTTCGGTGAGGACGGCAAGCGTTCCTCGGAGTTGATCGCCCGCGAGGGCGAGATCCATCAGGAGCGCCGCGACATGACGGCGCGAGGCGGCGTGGTGCTCTCGACCGATGAGGGCACGCGAATGACCACCGAGGAACTGCAGTATCTGAACCTCGCCAACATGATCACATCCGATCGCCTGGTTCGCGTCGAGCGGCAGGGCGACGTGCTCGAGGGCGTCGGCTTCGAGAGTGACCCCGGGCTCAAGCACTTCGAGTTCCGCACCAAGGTCCGGGCCACTGTCCGCAACAGCGGTGCCGCACTCGAATCACGACTGGCGCCGCGATGACCCAGGCCGCCGCTGAGCCGATCGTGGACGGAGCCGTCGCGACCGACGGGCTGGTGGCGCAGGGGCTCGAGCGCTACTACGGTCGCTGGCGTGTCGTCACTGGAGTCGATGTGAGCGTGCGCCGAGGTGAAGTGGTCGGGCTGCTCGGACCCAACGGCGCCGGCAAGTCGACGACCTTCCAGATGATCGTCGGGCTGTTGCGTCCCAACTCGGGTCGCATCCTGCTCGATGGCCGCGACATCACGCTCGAGCCGGTCTATCGCCGTGCGCGACTGGGGCTCGGGTATCTGGCGCAGGAGCCCAGCATCTTCCGCCGTCTCACGGTGCGCGAGAACGTGCTCGCGGTGCTCGAGACCATGGCGCTGTCGCGCAGTGCCCGCGAGGAGCGCCTAGGCGAACTGCTCGACGACCTGAATCTGACGCATCTGGCGAACCGGCAGGCGCACAAGCTCTCGGGTGGAGAGCGGCGCCGCGTCGAGATCACGCGCTCATTGGCGCGGCAGCCGTCGTTCATGTTGCTCGATGAGCCCTTCGTCGGGATCGATCCGATCGCGGTCGAGGAGATCCAGGCGATCATCGCGCGGCTGCGCGCTCGCGGGCTCGGCGTGCTCATCACCGATCACAATGTCCGCGTGACGCTCAACACGACGGACCGCTCTTACATCATGTTCGATGGCCGCATCCAGCTCGCCGGTTCGCCTGCCGAACTGGCTTCGAACGCATTGGCTCGCCAGTACTATCTCGGCGACAGCTTCACCCTCTAGGGAAGGCACCGCCATGGACATGAGACCATCGCTCCACTTGCAGCAGAAGCAGTCGCTGATCATGACGCCGCGACTCCAGCAGGCGCTCAAGCTGCTCCAGGTGCCGACACTCGAACTCCAGCAGATCCTCAAGCAGGAGATGCTGCAGAATCCGCTGCTCGAAGAGGTCGATGACGTCCTCGACCAGGAGGACATCGAGCGCGAGGGTTCGGCCGACGAGGAGAACAACAAGGAGGCGGAGGACCCGGCGGAGGACGACCCGATCGATTGGTCCGAGTACCTCCAGGACGGTCTCGATCGCACCTACGTCCCGTCGAGTGAGCAGGGGATCGAGTTCCTCGAGAAGGTGCCGGTCACGCGGTCATCGATGGCCGAGGGCCTGCTCGAGCAGCTCCACTTCCTCAGCCTCTCCGAGGAGACGATGCGGATCGCCGAGTTCCTCGTGGGCTCGATCGATGATCGCGGCTGGCTGGTGACCCCGATCGAGGAGGTGGCCAGCATGATGGGCACCACGGTCGAGAACGTCGAGCGGGTGCTTGCCGTGGTGCAGGCGCTCGAACCGACGGGTATCGGCGCGCGCGATCTGCGCGAGTGCCTGCTCATCCAGCTCGATGCGCGCGGTGATCGCGACACGCTCCCGTGGAAGCTGATCCACGATCAGTTCGATCACCTTGTGAATCGCCGCTTCCCCGAGATCGCGCGCCTGCTCAAGGTGACGCCCGAGGAGGTGCAGGCGGGCGCCGACGCGATCGCCAGCCTGAATCCGCGTCCGGGAACCGCGATCGCCGACGAGGAGACGCGCTACGTCACGCCCGACCTGCTGGTCGAGCGCGTCGATGACGAGTACGTGGTCATGCTGAACGACCGGCATGTGCCACGCCTGCGCATTTCGAGCGCCTACGCGAGCGTCATCAAGGGCAAGAAGAAGCCCGAGGCGACGACGACCGAGAAGGAGACGCGCACCTACATCAAGGACCGGCTCGCCTCGGCCAAGTGGCTCATCCAGACGATCGAGCAGCGCCGCCGCACGATGATCAGGGTGATGGAGTGCATCATCCGCGAGCAGCGCGAGTTCTTCGATCGCGGCATCGCCTACCTACGGCCGCTGACGCTGGCCGCCGTGGCCAGGCAGATCGACATGCATGAGTCCACCGTGTCGCGCGTCTGCAGCGCCAAGTACGTGCAGACGCCGCGCGGAGTCTTCGAACTCAAGTTCTTCTTCTCGAGCGGTCTCGAGACCGACGACGGCGAGGATGTCTCGGCGCGCACCGCCAAGGACATCATCCGCACGCTCATCGACGAAGAGAGCAAGCAGGACCCGCTCTCGGACCAGCGCATCGCGGAAATGCTGCATGAGAAGGGCCTCCACATCGCGCGACGGACCGTGGCGAAGTATCGTGAGCAACTGAGCATCCTGCCGGCGAGGTTCCGCCGGCGCGTCGCCTGACCCCGCCGCACCTGCTGTCCTCTCCGCTGAGAAGGAGGATCGCCGTGCAGATCCAGATCACTGCGCGTCACCTGGAACTCCCTGCCGCCGCTCGCGCGTTCGCCGAGGACCGGCTCGAGAAGCTGCAGCGCATCAACTCCGACATCCTGGCCATCCATCTCATCGTGAGTGCCGAGCGTGAGGGCCACTCCGCCGAGATCACGCTGCGCGTGCACCAGCACGACATCGTGATCTTCGAGAAGCACGAGCACGTCCGGACGGCGATCGAACTGGCCGCCGACCGCGTCGAGGAGCAACTCCGCCGCCTCAAGGAGAAGCGCATCGATGGTCGCCAGCGGCACGAGGGCGGCCGCGGCCTCAATGCCCAGCTCGCGGATACTCCCGCTGGAGACGAGGACGAGGACTGAGTGAAGACCCTGAGCGTCGCACGGCTCTACGAGGATCAGCGAGAGGACCTGCAGCTCGAGTTGCTCACCGAGAACGTGGCCTCGCCGTGTGACATCTCCGTCAGTGACATCCATCGACCCGGCATGGCGCTCATGGGGTTCGTCGAGAACTTCCTGCCCGAGCGCATCCAGATCATGGCGCAGACGGAACTGACGTACCTCGCGACGCTGTCTCCGGAGGGCGTCCGCGCCGCGATCGACCGCCTGTTCCAGTTCACGATGCCGCTGATCGTCGTGTGCAAGGGACTCGAGGTGCCGCCCTACCTGCTGAAGTGTGCGGCGGAGAAGCAGGTGCCGGTGCTCCGCACCACGCAGAGCACGACGCCGTTCATCCACTCGATCACCAGCTACTTGGACCACATGTTCGCGCCGTCGGTCTCGGTGCACGGCTCGCTGGTCGATTGCTACGGCGTCGGCCTGATGTTCACCGGGCGCAGCGCCATCGGTAAGTCGGAGACCGCGCTCGATCTGGTCGAGCGCGGTCATCGCCTCGTGGCCGACGACGTCGTCACGATCACCAAGCGGCACGGCGACGTGCTGATCGGCACCGGGAATCAGCTGTTGCGGCACCACATGGAGATCCGCGGCCTCGGCATCATCGACGTGCAGTCGATCTTCGGCATCCGTTCGATCCGCGTGCAGAAGCGGGTCGAGGTCGAGGTGAGTCTCGCCGAGTGGTCCGACGACGAGGACTACGAGCGCGTCGGCATCGACGAGCGCAAGACCTCGGTGCTGGGCGTCGAGATCCCGCTCGTGCAGGTGCCGATCACGCCGGGCAAGAACATCACGGTCATCGCCGAGGTGATCGCGCTGCACTACCTGGTCAAGGTCTATGGCGGCTATTCGCCGGCCGAGCGTTTGAACCAGCACATGCTCGAGGTGATGAAGCGCAAGAGCGCGGCGCGCGCCTGGGTGCGTGAGGACACCGAATGAGCGGCAGCATCCAGGGTCTGATGGTCATGCACGCCGATCTCGCCGGCGCACTGTTGCGTGCCGCCGAGAAGGTGTACGGCCCGATCGAGGGCGTGCAGGTGCTCTCGAACAGCGATCTGTCGCGCGAGCAGCTGGAAGCCGAGATCGAGCAGGAGGTGAAGGGCTGGACGGCGGGCGGCGTGTTGTTCACCGACTTCTGGGGCGGCTCGTGTCACATGTGCGGTGCCAGCGCCGCGAGGCGGCACGGCGAGGTGGCGATCATGACCGGCGTCAATCTGCCGATGCTGCTCGACTACCTGCACAATCGCGACCGCCTGCCGCTCGGCGAACTGGTCGAGCGCCTGCAGCAGAAGGGCCGCGACAGCATCCGGATCCAGCGCGGCCAGACGGCATGAGCTGGCTGCTCCACCGGATCGACGATCGGCTCATCCATGGCCAGGTGCTGGTCGCCTGGGGGCAGCGCATGGACCCCGCGCGCATGTGGGTGGTCGATGATGCCGTCGCCGCGAGCGAGTGGGAGCGCCAGTTGTTCATGGAGTCGGCGCCCGGGTTCGAGGTGCGCGTGCTGAGCGTCGCCGAGGCCGCCGCAGCTTGGAGCGAAGAGGCCTCGGCCAAGGGCGGCGCGTTCCTGCTGGTGCGGGACCTCGCCACCGCCTCGCGGCTCGTGGCGGACGGGGCGCGGCCCGAGGCGTTCAATCTGGGCGGGCTGCACTACGCGCCCGGCAAGCTCAAGGTGAACGAGTACGTCTACTTGGACGATGCCGATCGCGCCGCGGCGCGCGAGTTGTTAGCGGCCGGCGTTGCGCTGGAAGTGCAGGACGTGCCGGCCTCGCGGGCGCAGGCGCTCACGGAACTCGATCCCCGGATGCGGGCATGAAGCCCGAGTTGGTGGGCACGGTGATGCTGGGCGGATTCGCGGCGCTCGATGCGACGCCCGTCGCGCAGACGCTGCTGTCGCAGCCGCTCGTCACCGCGACCGCGCTCGGCCTGCTGTGGGGCGATCTGCCGACCGCGCTCGGCGTCGGTGTCGTGCTGCAGATCCTCGCAGCGAGCACGTCGCCTCTGGGCTCTCGAACCCCCGAGGACTACGCGACCGGCGGCGTCGTCGGCACTGGCGTTGCGCTGGCGCTCGGGGCGAACGCGCCCTACGAGTACTGGCGGCAGAGCGCCATGCTGATCGGCGCGTTCGCCGGCATGCTGACGGCGGTCGGCGGTGTGCCGCTGATCAAGTGGCAGCGCCGCCGCAACGAAGGACTGAGCCGCTGGTGCGAACAGGCGCTTCGCAGCGGCGACGAGGCCGCCCTGTCGCGGGCGCATCTCGCCTCGGTCGCGCTCGCCTTCGGCGTCGGTGCGGCCTACTGCGCCGCCGCGATGGCGCTTCTGATACTTCTCACCAAGGGTCCGGTCGTCAGCGAGTCGATGCGACTGGCGCGCGGCTGGGAGTTGCTGCAGCCGCTCTGGCTCGGCTTCGGCTTCGCGCAACTCCTGCACGCGTTCGTCCAGCGCCGACTGACGCGTGCCGCCGTGTTCGGCGCCTCGCTGATCGGCGCCTGGCTCGTGTTGGTGATGGAGTGGATGCGATGACGCACCTGCCGGGATCCACGCTGTTCGCGATGGGCATGCGCGCGCAATTGCTGCAGGCGACCTGGAACTTCGAGCGCCAGCAGGGAGTGGGCTGGGCCTACGCTCTGCAGCCTGCGCTCGAGAAGCTCTACCCCGATGCCGAGACGCGCCGCGAGCGTCTGGCCGAGCACACCGCCTACTTCAACACCCAGCCGACGCTGGCCTCGCTCGCATTGGGCGCCGTCGCGCGCCTCGAGGCCGATCGCGCCGCCGGCCACGGCCCCGATGCCGCCGGCATCGGCCGCATCAAGTCGGTGCTCGGCTCGACGCTGGCGGCGATGGGGGACCGGCTGTTCTGGTTCTCGCTGCGGCCGTTCGCCGCGGCGCTCGGCGTGCTGGTCGCCCTGGCGCGGCCCGACTCGATCGCCCCGGCGGTGATCCTGGTCGGCGTCTACGCCAGCGTGCATCAGGCCGTCCGGCTGCTCGGGGTGGGCTGGGGCTATGCCAAGGGCCCTGCGGTGCTGGGAGGGGCGCTTCGCAGCCGTCTGGAGGCCTCGGTGACGCTGCTGGCCTACGCCGGCTGCATCATCCTCGGGGTGGCCGTGGCGTGGTCGCTGGCGCCGGGAGGCGAGCCGCGCCCGGTCGCGCTACAGTCGGCGCTCGCCTGCGGGCTGGGGCTCGGGCTCCTGACCGCCCAGCGAGCGCGGCCGTCGCCCACGCAGTGGGCTCTGGCGCTCGGGGCGTTGGGACTCTATGCCGCCTGGCAGCGGCTCGGTTGAGAACACGGAGGGCCGCTTGTCGGAGATCCAGCTCGTCATCTTGAACCAGTTGGGCCTTCATGCGCGCGCCTGCGCGCTGTTCGTCAAGGCCGCATCCAAATACAAGTCGGACATCCTCGTGGCGCGCGATGACCTCGAGGTGAATGGCAAGAGCATCATGGGCGTGATGATGCTGGCCGCCGAGGAGGGCGCCACCATCGTCGTGAAGGCGGACGGCCCCGACGAGCAGGACGCGCTCGTCGCGATCCGCGAGCTGGTCGAGGGCAAGTTCGGGGGCGAGCCTTGATCCTGCAGGGGATCGGAGCGTCGCCCGGTCTCGCCCTCGGGGCCGTGCATCGGCTCGAACCCGAGGTGCTGACGGTCCATGAGCGCGAGATCGCGCCAGCGGCCGTCGATGCGGAGATGGCGGGCTTCCAGCGCGCGATCGAGGAGTCGCGCCGCGAGCTGGCCGGTATCCGAGACGGCATCGGCGCCGAACTCGGCCCCGACGAGGCCGCGATCTACGACGCGCATCTGATGATCCTCGATGATCCCGAACTGAAGAAGTCGGTCGAGCACGGCGTGCGCGTGCAGCTCCGTAACGTCGCCTGGGTGTTCCGCAGCGCCATGGCCGCCTTTGCGGCCGCGTTCGAGAAGCTCGAGGACGAGTACCTGCGTGAGCGCCGGGCCGACATCCTCGATGTCGAGCGCCGCGTGCTGCGCCATCTGCTCGGCACCGACTCGCGCCTCATCGATCAGGTGACCGCGCCCGTGATCGTCGTGGCGCACGACCTCGGCCCGAGCGAAGTGGCGAGCCTGCCGCGCGACAAGGTGCTGGCGTTCGTGACCGAGGTCGGCGGGCGCACGTCGCACGGCGCCATCGTGGCGCGCGGCCGCGGCATCCCGTCGATCGTGAGCGTGCGAGGCGCGCTGCACGCCGTGCGCAACGGCATGGACGTGGCCGTCGATGGCTTCGCCGGCACGCTCGAGTTGGAGCCCGATCAGGAGCGCCAGGCGGTCTACGCCGCGCGCTTCGAGAAGCAGACACTGCGTCGCGCCGCCGCGCGCGCCATGCAGGGCGAGCCGTCGGTCACTCTCGATGGCAAGGCCATCGAGCTGGGCGTCAACATGGAGCAGCCCGAGGATGTGACCGAGGCGCTGGCCGCCGGGGCCGAGAGCATCGGGCTGTTCCGCACCGAGTTCTTCTATCTCAACCGCATCGACCTGCCGGGCGAGGATGAGCAGTACCGCGCCTACGCGCGCGTCTGCGAGTCGATGCAGGGTCGCCCCGTGCTGTTCCGCACCATGGACCTGGGCGGCGACAAGGTGGCGAGCTATCTGGGTGTGACGCACGAGACCAACCCGTTCCTCGGGTTGCGCGGCATCCGCTTGGCGCTCGCGAGCCCCGACATGTTCCGCACCCAGCTGCTGGCGCTGCACCGCGCCAGCGCGCATGGCCGCGTGCGGCTCATGTTCCCGATGGTCTCGAGTGTCGATGAGCTGGATCGCGCGCTGGCGCTGCGCGACGAGGCGGTGGCCGACCTCAAACGCAAAGGGCTGGCGCAGGCCGATTCGGTTGAGACCGGCATCATGATCGAGACCCCGAGTGCGGTGTGGATGGCCGATGCGCTGGCCAAGAAGTCGGCGTTCTTCTCGGTCGGAACCAACGACCTGACGCAGTACACGCTCGCCATGGACCGCGACAACGAGCGGCTCTCGGGCCTCTACGAGCCGCTCGACCCGGCCATCCTGCGCAGCATCGCGCACACCATCCGCGCCGCGAAGGCGTCCGGTCGCTGGGTCGGCGTGTGCGGCGAGATGGCGGGCGACCCGCACACCGCCGTGCTGCTGGTCGGACTGGGCGTTGATGAGCTGAGCATGTCGGCGTTCGATCTGCCGCGCGTGAAGGCGGCGATCCGCTCGGTCCGCTACGACGCCGCGAAGGCGCTCGCCGACGAGGCGCTGACCTTCTCCTCGTCGGTCCTTGTGCGCGCATTGGTGCGAGACCGCATCGACACTCTGCTCCCCAGCTACCTGGCCTACGAACGCCTGACCTGACCCCTGTGGAGATTCCCCCGAGATGGCGAGCCCGCAAGTGAGTCTCGAGCCCCCGTATGGCGAGCGCGATCCGCGCGGCATGTCCGCCCTGATCGAGGCGCTGCCCGACCACATCGACCAGGCGCTCGAGTTGGCCGTGAGGTCACCATGGACGCCGCCGAATCGTGAACCCGACCTGCTCGCCTACGGCGGCATGGGCGGTTCGGGCATCGCTGGAGAACTGACCGCCGCGATGATCGCCGATGAGGCGCCGCGGCCGTTCCTCGTGGTGCGCGACTACGCGTGGCCCGCCTGCGTCACGACGCGCTCGCTGGCCGTGCTCTCGAGCAACAGCGGTGACACCGAGGAGACGATGGCACTGGCGCGCCAGGCCGAGCATCGGCGCGTGCCCGCGATGGCGCTGTGCTCAGGCGGTGCGCTGGCCGAGCACGCCCGGCGGCTCTCGCTGCCGCTGCACGGCATGCCCTCGGGGATGCCGCCTCGCGCCGCGCTCTTCCATGGGTGGGTACCGGTGACGCTGGTGCCGCACGTGCTCGGCTGGTGCTCGGACCCGGTGCCCGCGTGGCGCGAGGCCAGTTCGCTCCTGCGCGATCGTCTGGCCCGGCTGGCCCTGGCCGTGCCGACGGCCTCGAACCCCGCCAAACAGCTGGCCCATGCGCTCGACGGCAAGCGTCTCCACGTGTACACGGGCCCCGGCATGATGGCCGCGATGGGCGTGCGATGGAGACAACAGCTCAACGAGAATGCTAAAGTCCTCGCCCATTCAGCGGCGGTGCCCGAGCTGGACCACAACGAGATCGTGGGCTGGCAGGGGGCCGAACCGGGCCGAGGCGAGCTGGCGATCGTGGTGTTGCGCGATCGCGAGGACAGCGCCGAGACCCGGCTCCGGCTCGACGTCACGTTGGAATACGCGACGCGGCAGGGCGCCACGGTTCACACGGTCGAGAGTGAGGGGGAGAGTCGCATCGCGCGGCTGGCCTCGCTCGCGCAGACCGCCGACTTCGTCAGCCTCCATCTTGCGCTGCTCGGCCAGGTGGATCCCACCGATATCACCAGCATCGAGCTGCTCAAGCGCCGGCTCGCCGAGAGCCGCGCTTGATGAACCCGCGACCTGGGTCGGTTGTGCCGACCCTGGTCGCTCCATGAGGAGTCACACGATGGCTGCGCGCCACCTGTTCACGTCCGAATCGGTCACCGAAGGCCACCCCGACAAGATCGCGGATCAGATCTCCGACGCCGTCCTCGACGCCATGCTGGCGCAGGACAAGATGAGCCGCGTGGCCTGTGAGACCATGGTGACGACCGGACTCGCCGTGGTGGCGGGTGAGATCACGACCAAGGCGTACGTCGAGATCCCCAAGCTCGTGCGCGCCGTGATCCATGACATCGGCTACAACGACGCCTCGTACGGGTTCGACTCGCACACGTGCGCCGTGGTGACCACGATCGACCAGCAGTCGCCCGACATCGCGATGGGCGTCAACACCGGTGGCGCCGGCGACCAGGGCCTGATGTTCGGCTTCGCCTGCAACGAGACGCCCGAGCTGATGCCGCTGCCGATCATGCTGGCGCACAAGCTGGCCATGAAGCTGTCGCAGGTGCGCAAGAAGGGCGTGGTCGACTACCTGCGCCCGGACGGCAAGACGCAGGTGACGGTGGAGTACGAGGGCACGGTCCCGGTGCGCATCGACACCGTGGTGCTCTCGACGCAGCACTCCGAGAACGTCACCCAGGCCAAGATCCGTAAGGACATGCTGGAGAAGGTGATCATGCCGCTGCTGCCCAAGCGGCTGCTCAAGGGCAAGGCCCCCAAGTTCCACGTCAACCCGACCGGAAACTTCGTCGTGGGCGGCCCGATGGGCGACTGCGGGCTGACCGGGCGCAAGATCATCGTCGACACCTACGGCGGCATGGGCCGTCACGGCGGCGGCGCGTTCTCCGGCAAGGACCCGAGCAAGGTGGACCGCTCGGCCTGCTACGCTGCGCGCTACGTGGCCAAGAACCTGGTGGCCTCGGGACTGTGCGATCGCGTCGAACTTCAGGTGGCCTACGCGATCGGCGTCGCGCAGCCGGTGAGCATCACCGTCGACACGTTCGGCACCGGCAAGGTGAGCGATGACAAGATGACGAGCCTGGTGCGCAAGCACTTCGACCTGACGCCCAAGGGCATCATCGACCACCTCAAGCTGCGTCGGCCCATCTACCGCAAGACCGCGGCCTACGGCCACTTCGGCCGCCCCGACTTCGCGTGGGAGAAGACCGACAAGGCGAAGTTGCTGGCGGGCAGCGTTCGCTGATCCAAGGGCGCGCCGACTGGACGTGACGAGAGGCCCCGGTCCGTGTGGACCGGGGCCTTCTTGCGTGGGGGGGCATTTCGGAGCGTGGGGATGCAGGGCTCCCGAGGGTGCTCAGGCGTCGAACGAACCAGCTAGGTGAAAATAAAACCTTGAAACAGAAATACCATCCGTCCAAGATGCCGCGCATCGCTCAAGGCTCATGAGCGCCATTGTGTAGCGGATATCCTGGGGAGGTTTCCGGCGGATGCGATCGATGCCATGGCTCCACGCGGCGATTCTCTCGGCTGCCGTGACGCCGAGCTTCGGGTCGGTCAAGACTTCTGCCGTGCGTTCGACTTCGATCCCTGTGTCCCCTGCTTGCATCGATTGCATCGACGTTCGCACAGGTGCGTCATTCCAGACCGCGGTCCTGACCGTGGGCGAGTCTGGCGCGATCGACTCGACCAGTTCTTCCGCCTCGAGACTCTGCGTGGGGGCGCTTGCCGCGGTGCACTCGGTCGTGTGCTCGGACGGTGCTGGCGGAGCGCTGGTCGCGTGGGTCGA
Organism: bacterium; assembly: GCA_043779265.1. Taxonomy (GTDB): domain Bacteria; phylum Eisenbacteria; class RBG-16-71-46; order RBG-16-71-46; family RBG-16-71-46; genus CADEFY01. The sequence goes on from JAYWEM010000155.1 coordinate 27,243, forward strand.
GCCCGCGGGTGAGGACAACGACCTACGCCTGCAGCGCGTCGACGCGCAGGGATCGATCGTTGAAGGCTGGCCGCAGGGAGGCCGCATCGTCTGCGACTCGCGCGGCTCGCAGAGTCAGCCGGCACTGACACGCGATGGCTCGGGCGGCATCTGGCTCGCGTGGAGCGACCATCGCGGCTCTCCCCGCGCGAGCGTACGCGTCATGCGCCTGGAGTCGGACGGGACGCCTTCGGGCAACTGGCCGGGGGGTGGTCGAGCGGCCACCGCATCGACCGCGGGGCAAGCTGTGCCACGGCTGGCGCCGAGCGCCGATGGGCGCCTGTGGCTACTTTGGCAAGAGGGACGTGCGGGGGTCCCGTGACCTGCGCGCGCTGGTATTCGAGCCGAGTGGGTCGCTCGCTGCGAACTGGCCCGATTCGGGCCGGGTGGTGGTGGGGGGTGCCGCTGACCAGTTCCGACCACGGATCGCGGCCGATGCGACTGGCGGGATGTACGTGGCCTGGAGTGAGGCGGGAGTAGGAGGTGAGAGCGTGCATCTCACCAGAGTCGGCACCTCGGGCGCGCGCGCCGACGGTTGGGACGAGGTCTCCTTGAGCGGCGCGCGCCACGAGGCGCGAGTGAGTTCCATCCTCGCCGATTCGAACGGGGTGCATGTGGCCTGGTCGAGTGGGCAGGAGGACTCGGTCGTCGCGCGCGTCGCGCGTCGCATGGCCAGTGGTGGACTCGCGAGCGGTTGGCCGGAGTCGGGCGCGATCCTGGGAGGCTCGACCGGCGACGATCCCGTGCTGCTCGCCGACGGGAGCGATGGTGTCTATGCGGCCTGGACCCGAGCGGGCGAGCGTGGCGACGGAGTGGTGGCGCTGACTCGGCTGGATGAATCCGGCGTGGTGGTCGAGGGATGGCCGAGCGTGGGACTCGAGATGCCGGATGCGCCGGGGGACGAGCATGCGCCGAAGCTGGTCGCGGCCGACGCGGGAGTCCTCGTCTCGTGGTCGAGAGGCGAGGGCACGGCAGGCGGCACCATCCTGCGATCCGGCGCCAGCCTGGGCGAGATGCTTCCCGCACTGCTATCCACTGCGAGCTGGCCGGACCTGGTGCGCCTCGAGTGGTCGCTCGCCGGAGCCGTGCCCTACGCGATCGGCGTGGAACGGCGGGTGGAGCAGGGTGAATGGGTGCGCCTGCATGAACTCGAGCCCGACGCGGAGGGCCGCATGCCCGTCGAGGATCGCGACATCGAGCCCGGCGGCCGGGTGATCTATCGCCTGCGCCTCTCGACACCGTCGATCGAGGCGACGATGCCGGAGGTGGAGGTTCTGGTGCCCCGTGCGGCGCCGCTGGCGCTGCACCGCATCCGCATGCAGGGCGAGCGACTGCAGGCATGGTTCTCGCTCGCGAGCCGCGAGGAGGCGCGCCTCGAGGTGTTCGACGTTCAGGGTCGGCGGGTGTTCCGCCAGGCGGTTCGCGCGGAGCACGCGGGGGACTCGGAGGCATCGTGGCCGACGCCGGTGCGATTGCGCTCGGGCGTGTGGTTCGCGCGATTGACGCAGGGCCGCGAGAGCCGCGGGCTGCGTGTGGTGCTGACACGATGAGGCCTAGGCTCCGGCTCTCGGCCGGCCGCGGACTGGTCACGGCCCTGTTGTTGCTGGCCGCGGCACTCCTGCCGCGTGAATCCGCGGGCGCCTGCGCCGATACCGTGGTGGCGCGCGCGGTCAAGCGCTATGCGATCACCGGCAGTTCGCCGCAGACGTTCACCGAGAACTGCACGTTGGCGGTGGTGGCGGGTCGCCGCTATCTGGTGGAGGTGCTGCGGCCGACCGGCGGGCCCAGCGGCAGCTACGCGCGCGTGGTCTACAAGGGCGTCGAGGTGCTGGGCACCGACGACCTGGGTGCCGGGGGCGTGCTGGTGAGCCGCGTGATCGCACCCGAGACCACCGCGACGCTGCTCGTGACGCTCTCGGGCAGCGTCGGATTCGGCGTGGACCTGCGCATCACGCACGTGCCGGAGCCGATGTACGCGGTCTTCAACAGGACGTTCGTGCGCGGCAGCGGCGCACCCAAGTGGCAGTCGCAGACGTTCGGGTTCCTCGACGGCACGCCGCCCGGGCCGTACCGGATGACCATCGTCAACGGCAACCCCGACTCCTCGCTGCGCACGCAGAACACCGAGATCGAGCTGAACGGCAACCCGGTCGTGTTCACGGGTGAGATCACGCAGGGCCGCGCGATCCTCACCTACGATGTGACACTGGAGTCCGAGAACACCGTCCGGGCGAAGATCCACAGCCCCTCGGGCCGCAAGGTGAGCCTGTACTTCACGGCCACCGACACCTCGGGGCCTGCCATCGCGTTCGCCGCGCCACCCGAGACGCTCGTGACACGTGATGCCACGATCGCGATCGGCGGCTTCGTGACCGAACCCGAGACCGGCGAGCGCCTGACGATGGACGGTGCGGCGGTAGCGCTGGTCGACGGCGCATTCTCGACGAGTGCGGCGCTGGCGACCGACGGCTGGCGTCAGTTCACGTTCGAGGCCACGAACGGCGGCTGCCAGAGCGCGACAGCGACGCGCGTGGCGATTCGGGACACCTTGTCCCCGAGCATCACGATCAACTCGCCGAACCAGGCGTCCACGACCGTCTCTTCGGCTACGGACAGCATCACCATCTCCGGCACGTGGCGCGACTCGACCCGGACGACGATCCGCGTGGACGGAGATACCGTGGCGACGGGCTGGGCGCTGCACTCGCCACTCGGGTTCTCGAGCAAAGTGCCGCTGGACTACGGGCCGAATGGGATCCTGGTCATGGGCCACGACGCGGCGGGCAACATCACGCGACTCAAGCGTTATGTGTTCCGCGCGCCGCCGGGCGGCTCGGGAGCGGACTCGAGCGCGTTCGCGGGCGGCGTCCCGGCGCTGCACGCCACCGAGGCGGCGGCGTTCCGGGGATCGATCCGGTTCCTGATCGCCGGCCAGAGCGGCATCGACACGACGGCGCTGCTGCCGGCACGCGAGGCCGTCGTCCGTGGGCGCGTGCGCTCACGCGACTTCGGCCCGCTCGGCGGCGTGCGGGTGAGCGCCATGGGGCAGAGCGCACTCGGTTCCACCGAGACCCGCAACGACGGCTGGTTCGACCTGGTGGTGAACGGCTCGGGTCCGGTGGTGCTGCGGTTCACGCGGCAGGAGTTCCTCGAGGTGCAGCGCCAGCTCGAGGTCCCGGCGAACGACTTCGCCACGCTCGGCTCCGATGTGACGATGATCGGCCGCAGCACGAAGCTGTACGCCGTGAACACGAGCGGTACGCCGGCCCCCATCCGCGGCCGGTTCGAGGGGGACGCCAACGGCGAGCGCGAGATGACGATGCTGTTCGCGCCTGCGACGGTGTGCTCGGTGACCACGAGCGGCGGCACCAGCACGTACACATCGTTCTCGGTGCGCTTGAAGGAGTTCACGGTGGGCGCTGAAGGGGACGAGTCGATGCCGGGTTCGTTGCCGCCGAGTTCCGCCTACACCTACTGCGTCGACATGACCGTGGCCGAGGCGGAGTCCGGCATACCCTCGGATGCGCCCGCCGACGTGCGGTTCAGCAAGCCGGTGGTGACCTACGTGCGCGAGTTCCTGGGGCTCAGTGTGGGCATGCGCATGCCTTCGGGTTGGTACGATCAGCGGCGTGGCGTGTGGGTGGCTTCGGAGGACGGCTGGATCGTGAAGGTGCTGGGCAGCTCGAGCGGCCTGGCACTGCTCGACACGGATGGAGACGGCATTCACGACTCGCAGTCGAGGTTCGACAGTCTCGGTATCGACAGTCTGGAGCGGGCGCGGGTGGCGAGTCTGTACGCGGCCGGAGACAAGCTGTGGCGGGTCCGGGTGGAGCATTTCTCGCCGCGCGACCTCAACCTGAACGTGGCGGCGCTGACACTCGCCGCGAGCCCGGCCGCAGCGCGAGCGGGGCAGTTCGGGCAGTTGTTCGAGTTGCCGAGCGCCTCGTGCGGCTGCGTGATCGAGAACGAGAATCGCGTGCTGGGCGAGACCATCCCGGTGCAGGGCACGCCCTACGCCCTGCACTACCGCAGCAACCGCCAGCCTGGTGACAAGGCGATGCGTTCGATCCGCATCCCGCTCACGACGACGTTGCCCACGGGGCTGCGAGCGGTACGGCTCGAAGTCGAGGTGGCGGGTCGACGGTTCGCATGGCGGTTCCCATCGCCCGTGGCGAACGACGTGTTCCTGTTCGACGACTGGGACGGGACCGATGTGTATGGTCGGCAGGTGCGTCGCTCGCTCGAGGCGACTGTGCGCATCGGCTACGAGTTCGATGCGTTCTTCTCCGCAGCGAGGCCGGGGCAAGGTGGCGCGTTCGGAGACGGCTCGCGCATCAAGACGACAGGGGCCTTCTCCGCATCGCAGGATCGCGCGGTGGGACGCATCGTGTGGAGCACGCAACGCATCGCCTTGGGAGCGCCGAGCATGGCTGCGGCGGGACTCGGTGGGTGGACGATCTCCCCACATCACGTGTACGACTCCAACGGTCGCGGCGCGCTCTATCGAGGTGATGGCGGGTTCCAGTACGGGACACGGAACTATGCGACCATCCGACCATTCGCGGGCAGCGGGCAGCTGATCTCGGTCCAGCCACAACGGCCACCGGACGGGACTCTCGCACTGCACAACCAGCTCATGAACATCAGTCCGGGAGACCTGCTCGTGTGGCCGAACGGGGACCTCTACTTCTCGGACGTGGGGCTCGGGGCCGTGGGACGGATCGCCGCGGACGGGAAGTTCTATCGCGTGATCGGCAACTCGACGTTGGAGCCGGGCTCCTATGCCGGCGATGGGACGCTGGCGAACGCCTGCGCGCTCAACAAGCCGCGGTCGATCGCTCGCATGGCCAACGGGAACCTCGCCGTGCTCGATCAGCAGTTCGCCGCGGTCTACGAAGTGCGTGCAGACAACCGCATCTACCGCTTCGCAGGCGGATCCACGGGGCCGTGGGTGGAGGACACGCTCGCGATCCATGCGAGGCTGAACAATCCCTACTCCATGGCCGTCGGACCCGATGGCGTCATGTACATCGCGGATGAGATGCCGGGGAACCCGAGTCGCGGCAGGATCGTCCGCGTCGGGACGGATGGCCGGATCCGGACCTTCGCCGGCTCGGCGGGCGCTGCCACGCCCAACTTCGGAAACGAGACGAGCGGACGCGCGGACTCGCTGGCGATCGCACCCCGGATCGACGACATCGTCGTGGCCCGGAACGGGGCGATCTACTTCACGGAGCAGGCGCTCGAGCGCATCCGGCGTATCACGCCGGACGGGATACTGAGCACCGCCTACGTCGACGACTTGGCCTTTCCGAGCGCCGTCACGGAGGCCCCGGACGGGTCCATCTGCTTTCTGAGGGCGAAGGACAATGCAGTCACGGGCGCCTATCGGCTCGAACCCACGGGGGCGGCGACCGCGATCGCGGGCGGAATCGCGCCGGGGGACTGCGCGAGTTTCGCATCACTCGCCGACGGTCCGTTCGCCGCCGCAGTCCGATTCCGCGGGCTCACCTCGCTCACGTTCGGCCGGACCGGCGAGCTCTTCATCGCACAGACGTGCAATGGCGGTTCCGGCATCCTGCGAATGTCTCAGGAAATGCCCGGACAGGGTGCCGATGAGATCGCCGTGCCGAGCACCGATGCGAGCGAGGTGCACTATTTCACGCTGAGCGGCCGTCACCTGCGAACGGTCGATGTCACGACCGGGATCGTCTCCCATCGCCTCGAGTACGACAGCGGCGGCAGGCTCGTGCGCATCCTGGATGCCGACGGCGACACGACGCGCATCACACGCGACGGCAGCGGCGTCGCGCTGACGATCGTCGCCCCGAGGGGACAGGTGACGACGCTGACGCTCGCCGACTCCGCTCGGGTGCTCGCTCAGGTGACTGCGCCGGGCTCTCGCACTCACACGATGACCTACACCGATGGCGGGCTGCTGGAGACGTACACCAATCCGCGCTCGAGGACCTGGGACTACGTGTGGGACGCCGCGCAGGGCCGGCTGTACGAGGACCACGACCCTGCAGGGGGATGGCAGAGGTTCGCCCTGACGCAGGGGGACACCTCGCGCCGGGTCGTCAAGACCACAGCCGGGGCCCGTAGCACCGAGTATGTGCTCCTCGAGCGTCGAAACGGGTTCCGCCGACACTTCATCCATGCACCCGGCGGCGTGACGCAGAGCTGGGTGGACAGTGTCGGAACCGGCTCGGGGACAGCGACCATCGACTCCCTTCGCGGTCCAGTCACGGTCTCGCGCGGGCCAGCCGGGGAGCAGCGGATCGGATTCCAGCGCAGGGACCCGCGCTACGGCTGGGTCGCCCCGGTCGACACGCACGTGGTGTTCTCGCTGACCTCCAGCGGACCGGCCGCCTACGTCGGCTCGAGGCGGCTCCGCAGTGGCGCGACCGTGCAGGAGAGCTTCGCCATGAATGGGCGACGTTGGCTGAGCATGTACGACACGACAGCGATGCGGCACCACGCGCGAACGCCTGCCGGCCGATTGACGACGACGCAGCTGGACGCAGCGGGCCGCCCGACCAGCAGCACGCTCGGCACGCTGGCGCCGACCACCATCACGTACGACACGCACGGCCGTCCGACGCTGGTGGCGCAGGGCGGTCGCGGCCTGCGGCTCGCCTACGACGCGCTCGGCCGCACGTCTCATGTGCGCGACACGCTCGGTCGCATGACCACGTTCGGGTACGACGACGCCGACCGCATCACGTCGCAGGTGCTGCCGGGGAACCGCACGGTGGGGTACGGCTACGACGCCAACGGCAACCTGACGAGCCTGACGCCGCCCGGCCGTACGGCGCACGCGTTCGCGCACACGCCGATCGATCTGGCGGAGTCCTACACGCCGCCCGCGGTCGCCGGCGTCTCGGACCCCGCGACCCGCTACACGTACGACCTCGACGGCCTCCTGACGTCCCTGCAGCGCGCCGACGGCGGTGACGTGAGCCCGGG
>JAYWEM010000156.1:0-7356 GCA_043779265.1 bacterium
CCCCTCTCGGGACCCGGCCGACCGACATTGCGGTGCTGCGAACGACTACTGGCCGAGACGGACCGTGCGGGCCGTGAACGTCTCGCCATTCACCACGAGGCGATAGAAGTACACACCCGAGCCGGCGTTGCCGTCCCAGTTGCGCGTGTACTCGCCGGCGGGCATGCGGCCCTTGGCCAGCTTGGCGATCTCGCGACCCGAGAGGTCATAGACGCCCAGCTCCACATCGCTCTCCTGCGGCAGGCTGAACACGAGGCGCGACTTGACGCCCGGGTTCGGGAACGCCGCGAAGCGAACCTTGCTCGAGTTGCCACCCGGCACGCTGACGTTGTTGCCGTGGAACACGATGTCGTTGTAGTCACGCGGGCAGACGCGGAAGCTGCCGTTCGCGTAATGGACAACACCCGTGATCGAGTAGACACCGCCCAGCGCGGGGTGCGTGAGCGGGCTCAGCACACCGTTCAGGTTGGAGACGAACACGGTGTCGGACAGTACGCCGTTGGGTCCCGAGACATGGAAACCCGAGGTCGGCAGCGGATCGACCTGCTGCACGACCTTCACATACGACAGCTTCACCAACAGGCACTCGAGGTCCTCGGCGTCGATCTGCGCATTCGTCGCATCACACACATCGAGGTCGACTTCCGCAACGGTCGAGGCACGCGGCACGATCTGACCGACCGCCCCGAGATCCTGGATGTAGACCACGTTCACGATCTCGGTCTCACCGAAGAACTCCGTCGTCTGGCCGGCGACGAGGTACTTGTTGCCCCTCACCAGCGGAACCGTCGGCGCGAAGAGCGAGATGCCGCCACGGATCGGCTGACCCTCATCCGACAGGTAGAAGAGGCTGCCGAACTGGCCCGTCGCGACACCCGTCATCGACATGCGGATGCCGGGGACACCCTGGCTCGTCTGGCCGCCCGTACCGGCGAAGCGCGACTTATCGACGCAGTTGACCGGCAGCGAATCCGGGTTGGCCGTCTGCAGGTCGACACACGACAGCACGCCATTGGCGAACGTGCGCGACTGTCCGCTGGTCATGATCAGGCCATTCGCGAGACCGGCGACACCCAGCACAGTGACCGTCTCGGTCTGACCGGCCGAGAGCCCGTTGGTGATCGTCAGGATGGCGGCCGACTGACCGCTCATGACCGCTGCGTCGACCGAGCCGAACGACGCCAACGAGTAGTTGTTCACGTCGGTGGCGGTGGCGTTCGTCACGTTGCGATCGAACTCGACTCGCACCTGATTCGCCGCCAGCGAGAAGGCATCCGTCACGTTGGGCGGGGTGGCCAGCACAATATCATTGCCGTCGCGGATCTGGATGCGATAGCCGCGCGTGCGCTGGTTGTAGATGCCCTGCACCATGTCGACCGTCGTGCCGATCGGCGGCGGCGCGAACGTGGTGAGCGTGTTGCCATCGATGAACACGGTGTCACTCGGAGCCGAAGCGGAAACGAGCAGGAACGCATTGCTACCGCCGATGCTGCCGCCAGAGAGCGAAGTGCGCCGCACGACCATCGGCCCGTTGATGCGAACGAGCATGCCCTCCCACTGCTCAGCGAACGTGTTGGTGGGCAGTTCCTGGAGCTGGGTCGTCGTGCCGACGAAGAACGGCGGCAGTGCGTTGCCGACCGACACCTTGCGGACCACGACGTCATTGGTCGACGAGCTGGCATCGAGGCCCTCGAGCTGGGTCTCGCCGCCGAACTCCGAGCGCTTGCCGTACACGACGACCGAGTCACCGAGCGCCAGCGGGAAGAACGACTGATAGTTCGTGCCGCCGGTGAAGATGTCGAGACCCGTCCACGGCAGGCCGCTCGAGTTCTGGATGTAGAACGCGAATCCAGTGGGCTTGGGGTCGAAGCCGGTCACGATGCCGCCGATGCCCCGGATGGTGTCCGGGACGGCCGGGAAGGGCACCATGGCAGGATTCTGCATGTGCGCGATCGTGAGCGTGTCCGGGTACGGACCCGGAGCGATACCGCCCGGCGTGCCCGGCGGGAACTGGACGGCAAGGGCCGCGCCTGCGCAGAGAGTGAGTGCGGCGGCGGCAAGAAGCGTTCGGAATCTCATCATGATGGGCACCCCTGGTTGCGGTCCTAGGTGAGTGAAGAACAGGAAATCGGTCGGGGTCGAACGCTGGTGGTGGCGATGCCTCCTTGCGTGGTCGAGCGGCCTCACCGACTGGACGATGCCGGGAGGCCCCCCCGTATGACTCGAAGCGTCAGGAGTGTATCAAGCCGCGCCAGCCCAGGTCACGCCAGAATGAGGAAATCGTGGGAAGTGGCTGTTTGGCGCGAGATCGGGCACCACGAATGCGGCGAGGCACGGGCATCCGCCTGCCGACAAACAGGATACGGGCTCATTTCCCCGACAGGGAATAGGCTCCGGCGGACCGCAGACCCCGATCAGAACTGAGGGCGCAGGGACCCCGACAGCAGCAACTGGATGATCTTGGGGATCACGCGCGACCCGGTGTTCCCGGAGCCGATCCCGGTCGAGAACGGTGCGGTGTTGACGATGATCCGTCCGCCGCCGGGCCGAAGCGTCGAAACGGCGACGACCTGACTGTCCGCGTTCGCCGGCGAGAGCTGATTCGGCAACGCCCACAGCAGGGCCTGGGAGTGCGCACGGATCTTGAAAGCGCGCATCCCTCCCGCTTCGCCGACCCGCTGCGCCAGCGTCTGCTGCCGGGTCGAGTCCTGCAGGGTCGTGCTGCGGAACCGGCTGTTGTTGATGTTGCCGAACCCGTTGCTCGAGTCGACGAACGAGGTCGTGCTGACCCAGGCCGCGATCTGACCGTTGCAGTCGAGCACCCGATTCACGAAGTCCGAGGTGAAGGCGCCGGAGGCATTGACCCCTTCGGTCAGGTACAGGCCCTCGGCGTAGAAACGCCCCCCCGCATTCACATAGGCCTCGATGCCCGCCTGGTAGTCGCGCAGGACGAGCGGGAACGTGGTCTCGTTCGACCGGTACCAGATGACGGCCTGGAACAGCTTGAACGTCTGCTCGACATCGGCCGCCGAGCGGAAGGGCTGTGTGCTCTGGAGCCGGAGGACCGTGAACTCGTCGCTCGCCACGCCCGCGCGTGCGGGTGAGTTGGCGAACATGGTGTCGAATCGCACATTGCTCACGTTGGTCGTCGGGACATCATCGATGATGAGCAGCTTGGCGATCGAGCCGGTCACCGCGCGCCGCACCACCCAGCTGGAACTGTCCGCCTCGCCCGCACGCCCGCCATCGTCGATCGCCCGGACGAAGAGCTTGCGGCGTCCGGTCGCGATGGCGCCGCTCACCTCGAAGGAGGCGGTGGGCACGGTGAAGGTCCGGGCCGTGGTCATCACCGGGTTCGCCTGATTGCCATCGAGCCAGACGAGGAATCGGAGTCTCGAGACATCCCCGTCGGGGTCGCCGGCGCTCCAGGTGATCGTGACCGAGGCGAACGTCGTGTCGTTGACCGCAGGCCCCGCGGTGATCCGGACGACCGGCGCCTGATTGGAGAACTGGAAGTCGTTGCTCGCGGGAGCGGGATCGCGCTGGCCCTTGTTGTCGATGGCGCGCACTTCGAACGTCGGTCGCGTATAGCCCGATGGCGCGAAGATCGTGAACGTCGAATCGGTGCGATCGGTGAACACCCAGGCGGTCTCCGCCGGCGCCGCCGGGTTCATGAACCGCAGTTCGTAGCCCACGACCTCGCCGTCCACATCGGTGCCGAACCAGTGCAGTCGCACGATGTGATTCACGGTGTCCACCGGGCCGGTGACGAAGAGTGTGGTCTCGGGCGGCAGATCGGGCTTCAGCGTGCCCTTGAGACCGCAGCCGGCGGCCAGCGCCATCAGGCCGGAGAACAGAGCGAACGAAAGCAGTGCCTGGCGCATCAGCGAAGCCCCTCACGATCGGATTTGACCACCAGGAACTTGCCGGTCTGACGCTTGCCCGTGGCAGCATCCTCGACGGCCCACAAGTAGAGACCGGTGGCCGCTGCCTGACCCCGGCGCGTGATCATGTCCCAACCGAAGAGCCCCCCGGAAAGTGTCGCGGGCAGGTCGGTGGCCGGGTTGTAGATGCCCTGCGCGTTGCGGCCGTCGTAGGTGCGGCCATCGAAGTCCGCGTCGTACACCAGGTCGCCGGACAGCGCGTAGATCTTGATCTTCGCCTTCTCCGGCAGGTTGGCGAACCACAGGTAGTGCCGCCGGACGGTCGTTCCCGCGTCCCACTGCGCCTCGACGCGGTAGGGATTCGGGAACACGGTCACACCCTCTCCCGCACGCTCGCCGGGCGCAGGCGCCGGGATGGCCATCGCGAGATTCTGGGTCGCACCACTCTCCAGCGATTCGATGTCCGGGCTGCCGAGATCGTAGGCGGTGACCGCGACGAAGTACTTGAAGCCATCGCGCAGGTTCGAGATCGTGTTGCGGTATTGGTAGGTCACGCCCTCGATCACCTCGGGAGCCGCCAGCCGGATCGGCGCGAGCGTGGTGTTGAATCCGGTAGTGTCGTTCGGAGTACCCGCGAGGTCATACTGCCCCACCAATCTCAGGTCGTTGCGTTTCTCACCGAGGTGGATGCGATAGCCCTCGAAGTCACGCGGCGTCAGGCTGGTCGGATCCTCGAAGTCCTCGGGGGATCGATCCCAGTAGATGTCGAGCGCACCCGCTCGCGGCACGATGCGCATCGCAGGCGACGGGGGCGGCACGGGGACGACGTAGTCGAGGTCGTAGGCGCGCTGGGCGACCTGCGCGCGCAGGATCAGGTCCGCGTCCGTCACGCCGCCGATGAATGCGAAGTCGATCGAGATGCTGTCACCGGTGTCGAGCTGAGTGAACGGTCCCACGCCGAGCACTGCGACCGGATCGCCACCGAAGCCGGGGGCGAGCGAGTCGGGCAAGGGCGAGAGCGCCGTGATCCGACCCGACGAGAGGATCGCATAGCGCTCGGTGTCCTCGTCGCGCAGGGCACTGCCGGGCGCGTAGCTCCACACCTGCATCGTGATGCGCTTGTCGAGCGTATCCCGCAGATCTCCCGGCTTGACGCCGAGCAGCTTGAGCCCGACTTGCACCGGTACAAGCTGATAGTTGCAGGCGTTGGGCTGCGCGAGGCTGGCGCAGTAGCGCTCCTTGATCAGCTGCAGCGAGTCGATGTAGCTGATCTCCTTCTTGGCGAACCAACTTCCCACCGTGCTGAACTGGCTCGAAGGCGGCCACTGGCTGTAGGCGTTCTTGGGCCCGCTCTGCATCTCGGTGTAGAGCGCCAGCCACAGGTCGCGCAGCGGCGGACCGTCATTGCGGACCACGTAGTGGAACACCACGAAGTGCGCGTAGTTCGAGAACGACCAGTTGTAGTTGTACTGGTTGACCGTCACCCGCAGAGGGCGGTGGTCCTCGTTATTGTTGAAGGCGCGCTTGGGCAGCTTGTCATTGAACGTCGAGACGAAATCGAGCTCGCTCACGGCGTCGCGCGAGAACACCTCGCTGCGCGGCAGCGTCGAGAGGCTGCCGACGTTCGGCGATTGCGGCGAGAATTCCGTCGCACCGGCCGCGGCACTCCCCTGTGCGCCGTCCACGGAGGCCGTGGTCACGCCGATGAACGAGCCCTGGTCATCCAGTGCCCGCGCGCCGATCCACAGCCCGCCACGCACGAGGTGCTCGTAGCCAGTGCCGAGTGGGTACTCCCACGAAGCCGCGCGGGAGGTGAAGTTGTTGCCGATGAAACCATAGTTGGTGATCGTCATGCCGTGCAGGTTCTGCGACAGGATGCGGGCCGCGAAGAACAGCGAGTCCGCCTGCGCCAGCGACGGCACCATCGGCACGGGTGTGCGGTCCACGGCCTGAGCAGCGGGCGCGGGCAGGTGGAGCGCGATCGCGAGGAGCGCCGCCGAGCGGAGACGGCTCACTGGCGCCTCCGATAGCGCATCACCTTGGCGCGACCGCGATCGGCGATGTACGCGAGCGTGTCATCCACCGCCACGGCAACCGGATCGAGCAACGACAACCCCTGTGCATCCGGCTCGACATCGAGGCGCTGGACGAACTGCCCGGCGCCATCGTAGCGGAGCACGCGGCGATTCTGGCGATCGACCACGTAGAAGAAGTTCTGGAGGTCGGCGGTCACGTCGACCGGGGCATTGAAATTGGCACCGGTCTCCTGCCCGTCGACCTGCACGAAGCCCAGACCCGGCACTGCGACGGACACCTGCTTGACCTGGTCATTGCCGCGATCGGCGATGAACAGCGATCCCGTGCCGAGTCGCGAGAAGTAGAGCCCGCGAGGATCCGAGACCGAGGCGTTGCCGGAACCACTGCGGATCACCCACGTCGTATCACGGTGCCAACTGGCTCCCGGCATCGTGACATCGTTGGGAACGACGCCCGGGTAGCGCGGTCCGCGCTTGTAGCGCCGCACGCGCGAAGCGAACACCCGGGTCCGGATTCGAGTGTCGGTCTGAAGCGTGTCGAGGATGATCGCGGTGCCCGACACGTAGATCGCACCATCGGTTCCGGCGGCGATGCCGGTGACGGCGGCGAGCGTGGTGTCGGTGAACGTCGAGAGCGTATCCCCGCCGGTCAGATCGTACTCGCGCACTCGCCAGGTGGCGCGCAGATCCCGGATGACTCCAGCGCCGACACCGGTCTGAATCGGCCGCGCGAGACAGCTGTCCCCTTGGTCCAGCACGAACAGGCGGTTCTGTGCGGAGGTCAGTGCGATGGGATCGAACAACCGCTGCAGCGGGCGGAAGTAGCTGGCATCGATCGGCGTCGGAATGCCGGTGCCCGCCTTGAGCGGATAGAGGCGCACCTCGCCGCGCGGCACATCGGGGCCACCGCCGCTGCACGTGTCCTCGAGGTTCGAGCTGCTGAACAGGATGAACAGCTGAGTCGCTGCGCCCTGCGTGAGCAGGATGTCGCGGACGCCATCCATGCCCGTCCACGTCGCGACCATCTGGTAGCTCTGATCGCCCGGCACGGTGCGACCCGCGGGGCGCTCCGTGGGGAGTTCGTAGCCCACGCCGCAACCCGAGGCGAGCGACCCGCCGAGCGCGAGCAATGCGAGTGCCATCTGGCGAGCGCGCATCAGAACCGCACTCCCAGCGACATGCGATGGATCGCGCCGAGGAAACCGCCATCCGTGTACGCGTAGTCGAGTTGGCCGCGCGTACCGGCGAAGTCGAGCGCGAACCCCGCACCCGCGGAGAACGCCAGATCCTCGGCGGTGAAGTTGTAGCCCGAGCGCAGCATGAACCGGCGATCCCACACCCACTCGCCGCCCGCTTTCAGCAATTGCTGATTGTCGGCGGGCTGGTTGATCTCGAGTGCGGCGGTGACGCGATGGTGCGCGTTCTCGATCGGCTCG
>JAYWEM010000157.1:0-7335 GCA_043779265.1 bacterium
CCAAGCCCATCGCCCCTTCCGCGGCCGCCGGGGTCACGGTGCCGGCCGGCACGTCGATGAAGATCACGGTCAACACCGCGCTCACGTCCGAGACCGCTCAGGCCGGCGACAGCTGGTCGGGCACGATCTCCGAGGCCGTCGTCATCGGCTCGGCCGCGCCGTTTCCCGCTGGCAGCGTCGTGCATGGCGTGGTGACGGGAGTGAAGGGCGCCGAGAAGGGCGATCGCGCCGTGCTCGTTCTGGCGATCCGCTCGATCGAGGCCAACGGCAGGTCGCACTCGATCAATGCCGGCACCGACAGCCTGATCGCCGGCTCGACGCGTGCGCGTAACGTCGGCGCGGTCGCTGGCGGTGCGGCGGCTGGCGCACTGATCGGCAAGGCGGTCGGCGGCAGTAGCAAGGGCGCGCTGATCGGCGGACTGGTCGGCGGCGCGGCAGCGGCCACCGGCGCGGCGGCCTCGAAGGGCTACCAGGTCACGGTCAAAGAGGGCGCGGCGATGACGTTCCGCGTCAACTCGGACACCGACATCAAGCTCTAGTCCTCGGACATCAGGATCCGCCGAACGGCGCGGAGGGCCACCAGCCCTTCGCGCCGTTTCGCGTCTCGTGCGAGAGCACGCTCGAGTCGGGCGTCCTGGGCGGCGCGGCGGATGTCGGCACGCCGCATCTGGTGACGCCGGTCGTGATGCCGCTGCGCCTCGTGCCGGATGGCGCCGCGCCGCAACTGCTCTCGCGAGGCATCGAGACGCTCGCTCGCATGCACCCGATCGGCGCTCGGCAGCGCCGATGCGAGTACGAGCAGAAGGACGCTCCAGCGGCTGCGCACGGGTGGACTCCTGACAAGGAAGGGGCAGGCGGGGCCCGGATTCACGGGCCCGCGAGCCCCACAAGCGTACCCCGGCGTACACCGTGGCCACTCCCCGATTGGCCCGGGGCGTACACCATGTGGCTGGAAGCAGCCTGTTTTGCATTGGGCCACAACAGGTTACAGCGGCGGCGGCGGTGGCACATGGGGTGCATTGCAGAGTTGCGATCCCGATGCTTCGCCCTGGTCGACCCTGCGGCCCGCTCCCTTGTCGGGCTGCTCCAATGGAGGTTCTGATGAAGAAGTCCCTGCTGATCCTCGCCATGCTCGTGATGGCGGCCGGCTCGCTCACCGGCTGCGGCAAGTCATCCGAGTCCATGTCGCCTGTCTCGAGCACCGGCCCGAGCGCCGTCGACCAGGCCGAGGTCGCCGCCGCCGTCGCGGCCAGCCCCGAGTACTCGGGCGAGGATGTCCACCAGAATGATCTCGACATGGCGCTGGAGGACTCGCCGGTCGGCGCTCTCGCCGCGATCCGCCCGCTGCACTGGGCCCGCTCGATCAGCGAGGTCTCGCGCCGCATCGACATCGAGTGGCGCGCGCCCGATGACCATGGCCGCCCGACCATCGCGCTCGTGACGCTGCACAAGCGCTTCCTCGGCGACCTGCACATCGCCTACGCGCAGATCAGCGAGGATGACACCACGCGCGGGCGCCTCACCAAGCCGATCGACGAACACTGGGTCCGCCGCGTCGCATTGCATCGCGTTCGCGTTGCCGCCGATCTGGCGAGCTCCGACACCGCGCGCTTCGTGTGGCGCCTGGTCGGCACGTCGGGCGTCGAGGTGACCTCAGCCGAGGCCACGACCGAGATCCAGAGCATCCGCCTCCAGGCCGGCGACGTCGACACGACGATCACCGACCCGCTCGAGCTGCACCGCCTGCGCCGCCTGATCCACGTCAGCCCGATGACGCCGCTCAAGCTGACGGTGACCACCGGCCGCGCGGATGACACCGTGATCCTCTACCGCCACGACATGCGCGCCCGCTTCCAGAACAACGGCGACGGCACGCACAGCCTGCGCTGGATGACCGGCGACTTCGCCGGGCTGCGTCACTTCGGCGTCAACGCCCTGAGCCGCGGCACGTTGTTCGACGACACCGAGCCGTACGATTCGAACTCGTGGATCCTGCCGTTCGCGGTGCGGCCGGGCGATCGCACGATCGATCCCGTCCTGTAACGACAGCAGCTCCCGAGCAGGGAGTGACGAACAGCGGGCGGCTCGCCTTCACGGCGGGCCGTCCGTTGTCTCAGTGGACGAGTGGCTTGCCCGCCTTGTCGCCCCACAGCGCTTTCAGCCTCGCGTCACGGCCACAGCCGAGGCGGTAGCTCCGATAGCGCACCGGGCTCTTCTTGTAGAAGTCCTGGTGGTAGTCCTCGGCGAGCCAGAACCTGGCGGCTGGCAGGATCGCGGTGACGATCGGCTGCTTCATCACGCCGCTCTTCTCGATCGCCGCCTTGGAGGCGAGCGCCGCACGACGTTCGGCCTCATCGGCGACGAAGATCGCCGCGCGGTACTGATCCCCGTGATCGCAGAACTGGCCGTTGCCCTGTGTCGGATCGATGTTGTGCCAGAACAGCTCCAACATCGCGGCGTAGGACGTCTTGGCAGGATCGTAGGTCACCTGCAGCGCCTCGTAGTGATTCGTCGCGTGATTCGCGACCTGCTCGTAGGTGGGGTTCTTCTCGGCGCCGCCTGTGTAGCCCGAGACGGCCGTGAGCACGCCGGGCTGACCTTCGTACGCGGTCTCGGCGCACCAGAAGCACCCCATCGCGAACGTGGCGGTGGCGGTGGTCCGCGACTTGGCAACGGTCTTGGCGGCAGGCGAGGCGATGGCCGGCGCGCTGGGGATCGTGAATGCGAGCAGCGAAGCGAGGAAGCTCACGCGAGCGATGATTCGAGTCATGGGTTCCATGGTCCCTCCGCTCTCCACTACGCCAGTGGCGACACGCGTGGGACGTCGAGCCTGTGTCAAAGCTCGTCGTCGTCGTCGTCGCGGACCGGCTTGCGACGACTGAACACCTCCGCCCACTGCTCCAGCTCGGCCTTGCTCAACATGACCGGCTTCTCGGCGCCGGGGATCTCGTCCTTGACCGGCCCCAGGGCGCTGGCGAGGAAGAGGTCCGAGATCGAGATGTCGGCGCCCATCGCCCGCGCATGACGTGCCACTTCGAGATCGGCCGTCACCACCGTCAAGTGCTCACCGCGGTCCATCTTCTCCTCGACCAGTCGGCGGATGAGGTCGTCCGCCTTGTCGGGCGGTCGCGAGTAGCGCACCTCGACGCGGCCCGCGGACTCATCGCGGCTCGCCATCTCGGCGCCATCGAACACCACGATGAACCGCGTGTGTTCGCCGGTCATCGTCCACGACAGGAGATTGACCAACTTGTCGCGCGACTCCTTGAGCGTGCGGTCGGCGCCCGGTCGCAAGTGGGACGAGCGATGGATGAGGTTGTAGCCGTCGATGATGACGAGGCGGTCGGACATGAGCACGGTCTCCGGTGGTTGACCCGGAGTCTAGCGGCCGCGGGCGGTTTGCAGCGAGTTCGGCCGGTGTGCCGGAGCCCGAGGCGGTTCGGCCCCGGGCCCCGGTTCTCGCGGAATCTCATGATCCAAGCCGCCCGGCCACAGCTTCAGCCGATGGGCTTGCGCCCCTGGATGACGCGGATGAGCACGGTCGCGATGGCGAGCAGCAGGAGCAGGTTCCCAACCAGGGGCGCGTGCGACGCTCGTGGACCCAGTCCCGTGCCGACGCCGTGCGCCTGTCGGTGTTCGACGCGAGTGGGCGCCTGATGGCGGAGATCGAGGAAGCTGTGGAACTGGCCGAGGGCACGCACTCGCGCGAGTGGGCTGGCACGGACCCGAGCGGATCGGCGGCGCGCCCCGGTCTCGACTTCGCGGTCCTCCAGGTGGGTGGCGAGAAGCGGCTGGCGAAGATCACGCTCGTTCGGTGAGGGGCCCTCCGGAGCGTGGCGATCCGATGAGTGTGGACGTCTCGCGCTGAAACGCGAGCCCGCAGAACGCACCAGCGCCCGGAGCCGACCGGCCCCGGGCGCTGTGGATTCGTACGTCGGTCCGAGCGAGCTGGCTACAATCCGCCCCTGGACGTGTGGATCACGCGGCCCGCGGCGCCAACGGCCCAGCCGCGCATGGCGTCGACGAACCAGACATCGTTCAGCGCCTGAGCGCTGTTGGCGGGCTGAGGCGTCCAGGTGACGCCGCCGTTGGTGCTCTTCAGCACGAGGCCGTTGCCGTTGGTGCCCACTGCGTAGGCGGTCGACGGGGCGATCACGTGCAGCGCGTCGAGGTCGTTGGCAGCGCCGACGTTCATCAGATTCCACTGCAGCGAGTCGGGCGTCGCGCTGGTAGAGGCGAGCGTGCCGTTCTGGCCCACGCTCCACGCCGCCGTGTCACTGGCGCGCCACACGCCGCGCAGGGCCTGGCCGGTGACCGAGGGCTGAACCAGGTACCAACTGCGGCCGCCGTCACGGGTGCCGACGATGACGCCGGTCTCGCTCACCGCCCAACCGAGCGACGTGTCGGCGAAGCTCACGCTGTTGAGCTGCGACGACGTCGGGTTGAGAGCCGCCCACGTCGCGCCGCCGTCTCGGGTGCGGACGATGACGCCGTTCGAGCCCACCGCCCAGCCGTGCGTCGTGCCGATCCACCACGTGCCGAACAGGTTCTGTGACGTCGGGATGTTGGTGAGTCGCGCCCAGCTGAGGCCGGCATCGCTCGAACGCATCACGGTACCGCTGTTGCCGACGGCGTACACGATGCTCGCCGAGGCCCACCACACATCCTGCAGCGCGAACGACGTGTTGCTCGTGCGCGTCGCCCAGCTCGCCCCGGCATCGGCAGAGCGCACGATGGTCCCGGCATCGCCGACAGCCACCACGATGCGGCCGGCGCTGTGCGCGGCGACGCCGTTCAGATCGTTGCTGGTCGCGCTCGGCTGCGCGTACCAGCCGTTCTGCACGTAGACGAAGACGATGGCGGTGTCGGCACGGCCGCCGGCGGAGACGATCAGCAGCGCTGAGCCCTCGCCGACCGCGGTGACGCGGCCCTGCGAGTTGACGGTGAAAACGCCGGGGTCGTTGCTCACCCAGTCGAACGAGGCACCCGAGACGGGTGCGCCGAGCGTGTCGAGTGCCGTCGCGCTGAAGACGCGTTCCTGCGCCACGACGAGCGTGTCGGTGACCGGCGTGAGGATGACGGCCGAGAGCGGGGGCAGCACGATGGGTGCGGTCGTGCTGCCGCAACTGGTCAGGCCGAAGGCGGCCAGCGCGATGACGGCGAGGCGGCCGAGGCCGCTATGGATCGATCGCATGTCGGAGGCTTCCTGGATTCGAGGACGGGCACAGCCCGGGACCCCAAGGGTATCGGCCGCGCCAGCCGGTGTCATCACCGCCCTTTCCTGGGCCACCCGAGCCCCCGTTCGGGCCGTTCATCCGGCCTTGGCGACCGTCGGTCGGGATTCGGTTGGGAGTCGGCTGGCCTCGCCCGTAGTGTGGCGCTCCCCATTCCCTCGGCCAAACGGGCTCGAGGGTCACCCCCACCCCGAGGTCCCCATGCTCGAGGTCCGTAAGGTCCGCAAGACCTACGAGGACAAGGTCGCCGTGAACGACGTGTCGTTCGAGGTGCCGGGCGGCGAGATCTTCGCGCTGCTCGGTCCGAACGGCGCCGGCAAGACGACCCTGATCCGAATGATCACCGACATCACGCGCCCCGACTCGGGCGAGATCCTGATGAACGGCAAGTCGCTGCGCGGCGCCTCGAGCGCCCAGATCGCCTACCTCCCCGAGGAGCGCGGTCTCTATCGCAAGCAGCCGGTGCTCGACGTGCTCGCCTACTACGGCGAACTCAAGGACCTGCCGGCCAGCGAGTCGCGCGCCCAGGCCGTGGCGCTGCTCGAGGAGTTCGGTCTGGCATCGTGGGCCAAGAAGAAGGTCGAGCAACTCTCGAAGGGCATGCAGCAGAAGCTGCAGCTGTGCACGTCGCTGATCGGCGACCCGCAGCTGATGATCCTCGACGAGCCATTTTCGGGGCTCGATCCGGTCAACGTGGCGCTGCTCGAGGAGGTGCTCGACAAGCGCCGCCAGCGCGGCACGACGGTGCTGCTCTCGACGCATCAGATCAACAAGGTCGAACAGCTCTGCGATCGCTGTCTGATGATCAACAACGGCTTCATGGTGCTGTACGGAAGCGTCAAGGAGATCCGCCGTCAGCACGGCGTTCACGCCGCCTCCGTGACGGCGCGGCGCATGCCGGCCAGCGCTCCGGGTATCGAGAGCATCGAGCGACTCTCCGACACGCTCGGCAGCGAGCGTCAGGGCGAGGAGTTCCGCGTCGTGCTGGCGCCGATGACCCTGCCGGCTGACGCGCTGCGCACGCTCGTCCAGGCGGGCGCCGAGATCGACTCATTCCAGATGGCCCACCCTCCACTCGAACAGATCTTCGTGCGCGTGGCCAACAGCGGCACTGGTCTCGACAGGGGCCGAAGCGGCGGACTGAACGTGGATGAGACCGAGTCCGCCGAGCGGGCGCTGGGAGGTGTGCGATGAAGTTCTCGATGCATCGCGCCATGATCATCGCCAAGCGCGAGTTCCTGGTGACGATCAAGCGCAAGGCGTTCCTGTTCACATTGGTCGCCATGCCGGCCTACTTCGCGTTCATCATGACGTTCAGCGCGTCGCTCGGTGAGAAGGAGGTCCGCCGCCAGTTGAGCAAGAGCTTGACGCTCGGCGTCGTCGATTCGACGGGCCTCATGGCCGGCGCCCCGACACGGCTCGAGTTCGAGATGCCCGCCGAGAACAACATGCTGCAGCGACCCAAGCCGGGTGCGGCCCCGCGCGAGGGCCGGAAGATGTCGGCCGAGGTCGTGCAATTCGAGACGCAGGCCGCTGGCGAGAAGGCCCTGCTCGACGATCAGGTGCAGCAGCTCCTGGTGATCCCCCCCGACTATCTCGAGCGCGGCGGGGCGCGGATCATCAAGCGCGAGGCGAGCCTGATCGGTGGCAGCACCGTGAACCGACTCATCCAGCGATGGATGACCGGCGCCCTGCTGGCGGGTCGCGTCGAGAGCGCGCTCGTCGAGCGCGCGGCTCGCCCGAGCAAGGCGATGACCGAGTACACCTACGATGAGGACGAGAAGCGCTTCATCTTGCAGGACGACACCCGCGAGATGATCACGGTCATCCTGCCGCTGGCGCTGGCCATGCTCCTCAGCACGGCCATCGTCACCGGCGGCCAGTATCTGCTGCAGGGCGTCTCCGAGGAGAAGGAGTCGCGCATCCTCGAGTCGCTGCTGTGCACCGTGTCCACCGATGACCTGATGGTCGGGAAGATGGTCGGCCTCGGCGGCTCGGGCCTACTGCTGGTGAGCGTCTGGACCGCGGTCGGGGGATTCTTCGGCTCGCCGATCCTGATGCTGGCGGAGTATCCGATCTCACCGCTTCTGCTGGTCTTCGC
>JAYWEM010000158.1:0-7335 GCA_043779265.1 bacterium
CCCGCTCGGAATTGGTCCTGTTCCTGCAAGGAAAGGAAGTCAGGCGTGTCCCCGTCACTCGAGGGTGGACGCCTGGCGGGCTCCGGGTGGAGTTCCCTCCGACTCGCATCGACGCCATCGAAGTCCGACCTCTGCAGGTCGTCGGCCGTTTCCGCGGCCGCACGGTCGCTGCTTTGGCGGAGATCGAGACCATCGCCCGCATCGATCTGGAGTGACCCCGACCTCATGCGACGCTCGACATTCCCCTCGCTCGTTCTCTGCGCGCTTCTCTCGCTCGTCTCCGCAGCAGCTCGCTCCCAGGGATTCAACGCCACGTTCAGCAAGGACGGCTCCGATGCCTGGGCTGTCGGCGACAGTGGTCGTGTCCTGCGCACGCTCGATGGCGGGAGCAACTGGGCCTCATCCGCCGTCGGCACGAACTCCCTGCGCGCCGCCTCGCACCGCGGCCTGACCGTCCTGCTCGCCGGCGACGGCGGAGTGGTCCGTCGCAGCTCGGACAATGGCGGCACGTTCGCCAGCATCGTCGTCTCGGGTGGTTTGCGACTCCGTGGCCTTGCCATGCCCTCGTCGTCGGGCGCGATCGTCGTCGGCGATGGCGGCTCGATCTTCCGCAGCTCCGATGATGGGCAGACGTGGGGACCCGAGGTGAGCGGCAGCCCAGAGGACCTGAACGCCGTCGCCTTCTCGAGCGCCTCGAACGGCTGGGCGGTCGGCGCGAACGGCACCGTGCTCCGCACCGTGGACGGCGGCGACAACTGGTCGTCGGTCGCAGTGGGTGTGAGTGCCCGCCTCCTCGCCGTGGCGGCGGAAGGTAGCCGCGTGTGGATCGTCGGAGAACGGGCCGTCGCGCTGCAGAGCACCGATGGTGGCAGCTCGTTCACCCCGGTGAATCTCAAGCTCGATGCGCGCGCGGACGTTCGCGCCGTGGCGCTGGCTTCGCCGAACCAGGTGTGGATCGGTGGCGGCGGTGGGTTCGTCCGCCGCAGTGATGATGGTGGCGCGACGTGGACGTTCATCCAGCACTCCGCGCACGCTTCGCTCTCGGGCCTGGCGCTGGGCGGGCTCCGCGGTTTCGCGGTCATGACCGCGGCGCGCACGCCGCTCTCCGGGCTGCGTGAAGCGGGCGCCTGGGCGCTTCCGAGTGGTGCGATCGTCGGCCGTTCGTGGGCGCAGGTGCGTTCGACGAGCTCGTCGATCCGCGGTTCCACCATCACGTTCAATCCCTGGCAGCCCGAGGTGCTCTACGCGCTCATGGGCTCGACCTTGTGGCGCTCGCCGGATGCGGGCGAGACCTGGATCAGCCGCGCGACGGTCGCCGGCGTCAGCCGAGCCAACTCCTTCGTGGTCTCGGCCAAGGACACCAACATCATGTTGGCGGCGATCGTCCCGTCGTCCGGATCGCGCCAGATCCTCCGCAGTGTCGATGGTGGCAGCACGTGGAACACTGTCCTTACCGCTGCCTTCGGCGAGTACGGCCTGCCGCTCGAGATCAGCCAGGATAAGCCCGACACCGTGTGGTTCGGTGGCGATTCGAGCCCGTTGCGTCGGTCCGTCGATGGCGGTGTGACGTGGCCGCTGCACGGCTCGACCTCGTTCCGCAGCCCATGCGATATCGTCGCTCTGCCGGGTTCGGACTCGCATGTCTATGTCGGCGACGGCATCACCGGCAGCGGGATCGGCGAACTCTGGCAGTCCTTGAATGGCGGCTCGTCGTTCGTGATGCGCCAGTTGGTCTCGGGCTCCGAAGTGCCCGGCATGTCGGCCACTCGCCTTCGCGACAACGTCGTGTTCGCAACGACCTGGAGCTCGGTCGGCGCGCGTTGGACCAGCGACTACGGTCAGACTTGGCCGCTGATCGCCCCGCTCAATCCGCCGGCCCTCAGCTACAGCTCGTCCTGGGGCACGGACATCTCGCGCGATGATCCGGACGTCGTCATGATCGGGCAGTACTCGGGCGGGTCGAGTCGCCTCTCGCTCGATGGCGGAACCAGTTTCCAGCACATCGCGCTCTCGGGAACCAACTACAGCTTCCTGCTGCGTGACCGCGCCACGATTCTCGCCGAGCAGGGCGCTGGCATCTACAAGATGCGTTTCACGCACAACCACAGCCCCGGCGCTCCGGCGGCGTCGGTCGCCGTGACGGCGCCCAATGGCGGCGAGATCTGGGAGGCGGGCAGCGTCCGTCAGGTCACGTGGAATGCCACGTCATTGGCACTGGTGCGCATCGAGTGGCGAGAGAATGGCGCCGCGGCATGGCAGAATGTGGCGGATGACGAGGGCTATGCCGGGAGCTATACTTGGACAGTCCCCTCGGTGGCCACCACCACGGCCGAGGTGCGCGTGAGCAATGCGTGGGACACTTCGCCCGTCGATGTCAGCGACGGCGTTTTCACGATCATCGTCCCGGGCAGTCTCGTGCTCGACTCGCCCGATGGCGGGCAGCAGTGGAAGTACGGCACGACGCATGAGATCTCGTGGGTCGCGAGCGGCATCAACACGGTCGCCGTCGAGTACCGCAACTCGCCCGACAGCACGTGGAAGTCGATCGCTGCATCGGTCCCGGCGTCCCAGGGTTCGGTCACCTGGGTGATTCCGAACGATCCGACATCCACCGCTGCCGCCCGGGTTCGCAATACTGCGGGCGCACATGAGGACATCAGCGCCGCGCCGTTCTCGATCATCGTGCCGGCGTTCGTCGGCGCACCGGGGACGCTCGATCTCGGCGTCGTCGAGGTGACGACCGGGTCCTCGGGCGTGTTCGATCTCACCAACGTCGGCACCGCGTTCCTCGATGTGACCGACGTCACGAGCGACAATCCCCGATTCATCCCCAGCCGCACCGCCTTCCAGGTGGCCGCTGCGGGGATGGACACGCTGAGCGTGACGTTCTCGCCGATCTCGGTGGGAGCGGACAGCGCGACCCTCACGCTGACCACCGATGACCCGGATGGGCCGCACACGCTGCGCGTGAAGGCTTCGGCGCAGCAGACCGTGAGCGTCGGCAACGAGCGACCGACGGCGTTCGCGCTGTCGCAGAACTCGCCCAACCCGTTCACCGGTCTGACACGGATCCGGTTCGCACTGCCCGTGTCGACTCCGGTCCGGCTCGAACTCTTCGACCTGCAGGGGCACCGCGTGGCCACGTTGATGGACGGTGAGAAGGCTTCCGGCTGGCACACGGTCGACGTCGGTCCGAGTGCCCGCGATGCGCATGGCCGTCCCATCGGCGCGATGCGATCGGGCGTCTACTTCTATCGTCTGAGCACGCCCGAGTTCACCGCGACCAAGCGGCTGCTGCGGCTGTAGTCGCCGGTCGATCCGGCTGGAACGAGAAACGCCGCGCCATCCTCGGATGGCGCGGCGTCTTCATTCGCGGCGGTTCATCCCGCCGGCACGACCGCCGGTGGAACGGTGACGCCCCGCTCCCGCAGCAGTTCGCGGATCTTGGTCTGCAACAGGTCGATCGCCACCTTGTTGTGGCCGCCGCCGGGGATGATCACATCGGCGTGGCGCTTACTAGGCTCGACGAACTGCTGATGCATCGGCCGCACGCTCTCCTCGTATTGCCTCAGGATCGAGTCCACCGAGCGGCCGCGCTCGACGAGGTCGCGCTTCAGGCGACGCAGCAGCCTCACATCGGCATCGGCATCGACGAACAACTTGATGTCCATGAGCGCGCGCAGTTCGGGGTCGACGAAGATCAAGATGCCCTCGAGCACGATCACGACGTGGTCGCGGATCTCCCGCGTCTCACCCGAGCGCCGATGCTCGGTGTAGTCGTAGATCGGCTGCTGGATCGCGCGGCCCTCGAGCAGGTCGCGCAGGTGCTGCTTCAACAGATCCGTGTCGAAAGCATCGGGGTGATCGAAGTTCCGGGCCTCGCGATCACGGAACGGGATCTGCTCCAGGTCGCGGTAATAGCTGTCCTGGTCCACGATGACGACTTGAGACGACCCGAGGTCGCGCACGATGGTGCGCGCCACCAGGGTCTTGCCCGAGCCCGAACCGCCCGCGATTCCAATGAGTATGCGCCTTGGCATTCCGAGCGCACGCTAGCCCGCCGAGTCTCCGAACCGCAAGCACATCCCCGAACCAGGAGGACGATGCGATGCCCGCCAACCGACTGACCGACGCCCAGATCACCGAGGCGCTCTCGCGACTGCCCGAGTGGCGATTCGAGAGTGGCGCCCTGCACCGTAGCTACCGATTCCCGGACTTCGTGCGGGCGTTCTCGTTCATGACCGCCTGCGCGCTGCGGATCCAGGAGATGGACCACCATCCGGAGTGGTCCAACGTCTACGGCTCGGT
Organism: bacterium; assembly: GCA_043779265.1. Taxonomy (GTDB): domain Bacteria; phylum Eisenbacteria; class RBG-16-71-46; order RBG-16-71-46; family RBG-16-71-46; genus CADEFY01. The sequence goes on from JAYWEM010000158.1 coordinate 4,309, forward strand.
CGAGGTCCGACTGGTGACCCACGACGCAGGCGGAGTCACTCAGCGCGACGTCGATCTGGCGGGACGGATGGAGGCGCTAGCGACCTGATCCAGTCGGGTTGAGCACCAACACGACTTGGTTCTCGGGGGCGCAGATCATCGAGTGGAATGTGCTCGGGACGATGCCGGTCGTGAAGAAGCGGCGGGCGTATTGTCCCCAGAAGGCGTCGCCTCTCCAGAGCGTTCGCATCGCGGTCGTGGTGGCGATCGTCCCCAATGGGCCGCCCTCGACCGCCGCTCGGCGACGGATACTGGGAGACAGGGGGCCACCGAGGATCCATCCGAGGCTGGCGCGGAACTGATCGAGCGAGGACATCGGCGTGGACGTCCCCGAGAAAATTTCGGCGCGGACGTTGAACTCGTCCGCGAGCGACTGGGCGGAGGTCGTGCCGGGAGCCAATGGGGGGTAGAAGCGCACGAGGTCGGGCTCATCGTAGAGCGAGTAGTGGAACCTCGACGTCAGCGGCGCATCCGGTTTGCCCCAATGATCGTTGCACCAGGCGCCCATCATGAGCATGCCGAGGAAGAACGACGGATGGAGCGAATCCTCGAGTGCGGGTGCGAACACCGCGAGCCCGCCCGTTGAGCGGGTCACCGAGGGGTGTGTGGTCACGCGCGAGGCGGCGACCATCGGGCGATCGGTCGGTTCGGCGAGCGCGATGCCGGCCGGGAGGGGTCCGAACTCGGACTCGATCATGCGCTGCAGCTCGAAGTCCGCGAGATCCCCGACCAGGACGAGTGCAGCGTTGGCTGGGGCATAGAGGCGGTTGATCTGGCTCTTCAGGTCGCGCGACGTGAGCTTGTCGAACGAGGCTCCCGATGCACGAGCCAGCATCTGCGCATCGGTGACGCCCTCGCCAAGCTCGCGAAGACGGTAGTGCAGCGTCAGCTCGGGGCGCTGGAGATAGCGCTCACCCAGTTGCCGTCGGAGGGCGGCCGCGGTCGCCTTCACGCGCGCATCATCGATCGTCAGGCCGCGCATGCGGCTCCCGAGTTCGTGGAGGATCCCGGGCAACTGCTCGTGCGTGCCGATCTCGGTCAGGACGACGAGTCGCGGATTGATCTGGATCCCCCATCCCAGCGGACGCAGGCGGGGCATGTCCTCGAGGGTTCGTGCCGGATGCTCGGCCGTCGGCGCCGTGTAGAACAGGTTCGCCATCAGCTCGGCCTGCCCCTCGCTTCCGACCGCATCCATCGCCCGCCCGGCTCGGAACGAAGCGGCCACCGCGACCCCCACCGCTCCGGGGACGTGGCGCAGACGCACCTCGAGACCGTTGGAGAGTGTCCAGCCCTCCACATAGGTCGAGTCGGGGAGCATCTGGGCCGTCGCGGGAGTGGCAAGCGCGAGCAGGAACGTCAGGATCGAAGCGGATCGCCGCATGGTGACAAGGCCTCCGGTCAGAGATTCAGCGGATGGTTCCAGCAGGATTCGACGGAGGAGTCTAGCCCACTTGCACGCAGGGAGCCGGTCCGGGGCTTGTGAATCTCCGCGTGCTGGCGCCACGCGGCCACCGGCTCTAGACTCCCTCGCCCATGCGCACTCCCGATGCCGACGAAGTCAGGCGGTTGGTCCGCGAAGCCGTCGAACGATCCCTGGGCCCCGAGCCCGGCGTGCCGTCCGCGCCGAAGGAGACGCCTCGCGTCGTCTCGCCTCGAAGTGTGGCGATCGGATCCGATCACGGTGGCTTCGAGCTCAAGCAGGTGCTGGCTCGCGCCATCCGCGAGGACCTGGGATGGGAAGTCGTGGATGTCGGCACCCATTCGACTGACGCCGTCGACTATCCCGACTTCGCCGCTGCCGTCGGGCGCGAAGTGGCCTCCGGTCGTGTCTCGCGCGGCATCGTGATCGATTCTGCTGGAATCGGCTCGACGATGGCCGCGAACAAGGTGGCGGGCGTGCGATGCGCACTCTGTCACGATGACACCACCGTGCTCAATGCGCGCGAACACAATGACGCCAACGTCATGGCGTTGGGTTCGCGCATCGTGAATCGCGGTGCGGCCGCACGCATGGCCCGCCTCTTCCTGACCACGTCGTTCGCGGGAGGGCGCCATGAGCGCCGCATCCGCAAGATCATGGCGCTCGACTCGCGCGAGTCGGCCACACCGGGGAGCCGATGAGAGCACCCCGAGGAGTCCCATGCGACTGAACCTCGATGTGCTTCGCCGGCTTCCGAAGACCGAGTTGCACTGCCACTTGGACGGCAGCGTGCGTCCCGCCACCGTGTTGGCGCTCGCCGAGGAGCAGGGCGTCAAGCTCCCGACGCGGAATCTCACGCAACTCACGCGGTTGATGCAGGCCGGTAAGCGCACCCGGGATCTCGCGGACTACCTCAAGATCTTCGACATCACGCTGAGCGTGATGCAGGAGAAGGAGGCGCTGTACCGGATCGCCTATGAGCTGGTCGAGGACTGCGCTGCCGAGCGCATCCGTCACCTCGAGGTGCGCTACTCGCCAATCCTGCATCGCAAGAAGAAGCTCTCGCACGAGGACATCGTCGATCCGGTCATCGCCGGACTGCGCGATGCCGGCATCAAGCACGACATGTCGACCGGCGTCATCATCTGCGGCATCCGCTCGACCTCGCCCCAGGTGTCGGTGGCACTGGCCGAGCTGGCGGTCGCCTACAAGGGGCGCGGCGTGCTGGCGTTCGATCTGGCCGGTCAGGAGAAGGACTACCCGGCCAAAGCGCATCGCGAGGCGTTCCAGGTCGTGCTCAAGCACAACATCAACTCGACGGTCCACGCCGGCGAGGCGTTCGGGCCTGCGAGCATCGGCCAGGCGCTCCACCACTGCGGCGCCCACCGCATCGGCCATGGCACGCGGCTGGGCGAGGATGCCGACCTCATGCGCTACGTGCGTGACCATCGCATCCCTCTCGAGATGTGCCTGTCCTCCAATGTGCAGACGCGTGTCGCGCGCACCGCCAAGGAGCATCCGCTCGGCGAGTACTTCCGCCAGGGCCTTCGCGTCACGGTGAACACCGA